>JAZKTK010000076.1:0-14521 GCA_036625595.1 Haloarculaceae archaeon
CCACTGAAAGCCATTGCACACACGACCGCACGAGGGCGGTGCGGTCGGTGTGTAACTCGTTTCAGTTGTTACTATAGTCGAGCAAACGAACGTGTTCCAACGGTCTGGGAACAAGCTGCCGGCTATTAGACGGTCTACAGCGTAGTTCCACACGGAGGAGAGAATCATATGCCAGTTGACGAACTCGCACGAACGGAGCCGATTGCAGCGACCCGGCAGGCGTCAATCGCACAGGTTTCGGCGCTCATGCGCGACGAGAACGTCGGCAGTGTCGTCATCGTCGAGGACGACGAGCCGGTCGGTATCGTCACAGACAGGGACGTCACGGTCAAGGTGACGGCGGAAGGGAAAGACCCGACTGACGTGACTGCTGAAGATGTCATGACTCCCGACCCCATTGTCGTTGACGGCGATGTTGGTCTGATGGAACTGACACACACGATGGCCGACAACGGTATCCGTCGTGTTCCCGTCGTCGATGGTGGAAAACTCGACGGCATCATCACTCTCGACGACGTCGACAAACTGCTGAGTGATGAACGGCAGAACCTTGCGAAGGTAATCGAAACCGAGTCGCCGCCGTACTGACGCTGCGCGTGTAATCAGCGTTCCGCGCAGCCGTTTCTAATCTGAAAGGGAACAGAAAGCTATAGCCCGTTTGTTGGTTCTGTGAGACAGGCCTCGACAGCGGGTAGCTTCGATTAACTTGTCGGCTGGACGACGACGACTTCGACGGTCAGTCCCCAGAGCTGCACGGTTTCCATCTCAACGACTGTGAACCCGGCCGCATCGAGTAGCTTCCGCGCATATATTGGCCGACAGTCTGCGTATTGTGGAAAGAGGGTGTGAACCCGTTCGTACGCGAGAGTCACAGCTCCTGCGCCGAGTTTTGAGAGCGCCACGACGCCGAGTCGTCCGTCGTCCCGAAGGACCCGTCGCCACTCACCGAGCACAGACGGCAACGCCGGGGTGTCGAACAGTTCCAACGTGAAACTCGCAAACACCGCGTCGAATGCCTCTGATTCGAACGGCAATTGTTGCGCGTCCCCACGGACGACAGAGACTCGGTCCCGGAGGTGTGCCTCCGTGACCGTCTCGCAGGCGACTGCACACATCCCGTCAGAGATGTCGAGTCCGACGACGTGGCCAGCGGAACCGACATCACCAGCGAACGAGACAAGCGCCTGCCCCGTTCCGGCCCCGACTTCGAGTACCCGTTGGCCCTCCTGAACGTCCAGTAACTCGACACCGCGGTTTCGGGGCCGGCGGTCGAAACGGGAAACGAGAACATCGTACCAGGGACTGAGCCGGTCGTACCAGGACATCGCGTCATGTTTCGACCGTTCTACGCGGGCTATCGAATCAGTCGCAACATCTTCGCCCGCTCCGAGTTCTTCACCTGTCATCTCTGGCTGTCGTCGGGTTCGTGTCCGGTTCCAAGACCAGTCCTATCAGTACAAGTTCCATACTCAGCTACAAACCCGCCGGTTGTTCCAACACAGTAGGAAACAGGGAATTGTTCTTTCGGTCCCACGTCGTACCCATTACTGCAATGTCACAACCAACAAATCCGTTTAACGAACTCACGCACGCGTTCGAGCGAATGCAAGAGCAGTTCGAAGAGATAGCCCGGAGCTGGGGCGACGAACAGTTCGAGCTCGAACCGTCGATGGCAGCGTCGGTCAAAGTCGACCTCGAAGACACTGAGGACGAGCTCGTCTTGACTGCTGAACTGCCGGGATTCGACCCGGACGATATCGACGTGCGAGTGACTGACCGGACACTCCGACTCGAAGCCGAGTACGAAGAGTCAGAAGAAGAAGAGGGCAAAGAGTTCATCCGACGGGAGCGCCACCGCGCATCGACGGTGCGCTCTATTTCGTTGCCCGAGCCGGTCGAGACCGACGATATCTCGGCCAGCTACAACAACGGCATCCTGACGGTCCGGATGCCAAAAAGTGAACCAGTTGCCGAGGGCACCGAAATCGATATCAGCTAGGGTCACAGGACCGAACCACTCCTCGATTGGAAGCCGGCTGCCCTCTCCTGGGGAGCGAATCGGCTGCTGACTGGGATACACCCGATTTCCTCGTTCTAGAGCCCCCAGAAGACGGCGATGCCGAGTGTCGTGACCAGGGCCAGCAGAATCTGGAGCGGGCCGCCGACGCGAACGTAGTCCCGGAATTCGTACCCACCGGGGCCGTAGACGAAGAGATTGGTCTGGTAGCCGACTGGCGACATGAAGGCGGTACTTGCGGCGAATGTGACTGCGAGGACGAATGCGAACGCGTTCGCCCCGAGTCGAGTTGCCGTGTCGACTGCGACTGGGATGAGCAGGACGACGCTAGCCTGGTTGCTGATGAGGTTCGTCATCAGGGCGGTCAACAGGTAGAACAAGCCCAGGATGGCAATTGTCGGCAAGAACTCGGCCGTCGAGGCGACGAGCGTCCCGAGTAGGTCCGCACCGCCCGTCTCTGACAGTGCTTTGCCGAGTGGAATGACGCCGGCCAACAGGAAAATAATGTCCCACTGGACCGAATCGTACGCCTCTGCAGGTCTCACAATGCCTGTGATGAGCATCACGAGGACGCCACCAAGTGCAGCGACCATGACCGGCACCACTCTGAGTGCTGCCAGACCGACTACCGAGAGAACGATACCGACTGCAATCGGGAGCTTGGAGGAGCGGAACTCCTGAAGCCCGAGTTCACCGGCTACGATTACGTTCGGGTCGTCTGCGAGTCGGTCGACAGTATCCGGTTCTGACTCGATGAGAAGCAGGTCCCCCGGACGGATGCGATACTCGGCTAGCCGTTCGTACGCGGTCTCACCACCTCGTCGGATTGCCAGCACTGCCGTCTGATACTGGTCCTGGAACCGTGACGATTCGACCGTCTCACCGACGAGGTCGGAGCCGGCAGTGACGACGATTTCGACGAGCGTTTGCCCGGGACCGAGTGCGTCGAGGCCACCGGGAGGTGTGACTTCGGGGACGAACTCGATACCCTCCAGGTCGTGGAGCGTCCGTAACGCGTCTTCAGTGAGCCGAATCGTGACTGTGTCGCCGCTCCGTATCGTCATCGAAAGCGGAGGTTCGCGATGGTATTTGCCGCCGCGGATGAGTTGGGTGACGTTTGCTTCGAACTCGACCTGTTCGAGCGCTTCCTGAATGGTCGAGCCGACGAACGGAGAGCTTTCGCCGACGATTACCTCTGTAAGATACTCCTCTTCCTGTGTCGTTTCGAGTTTGCTGCGCGGTGTCACGTGAGACGGCGCAAGCCAGTATCCGACTGTGAGAAGGTACACACCAGTGACGAGAAACACTATGATACCCAGATGGGTAAACTCGAACATCGAAAACGCGTGTAGAGACGGGTAGTCGGCAGCGAGGCGACTGGCCACGTCGCTGGCCAGCAGGTTCGTCGACGTACCGATGAGCGTCAGCATGCCGCCGGCCATCGACGCGTAAGAAAGCGGGAGCAGTAACTTCGACGGCGACGTACCGTTCTCGTGGGCGAGGTCGCTCACCAGTGGGAGCAAAACCGCGACCGCTGCGGTGTTGTTGATGACGCCCGAGAGCGGACCCACAAGTCCAATCGTTGCACCAAGTTGCTTGTGTTCGCTTTCACCTGTGTACGACGCAACCGTCTTCTGCAGTCGTCGAATCGCTCCGGTTCGACGGACGCCTTCGCTCAGAATCATCATCGCGAGGATTGTGATGGTCGCAGGATTCGAAAACCCTGAGACGCCTTCTTGCGGCGAGACCCCCGTCCACGGACCCAGGACAATCAGCGTCACCATGATGCCGAGTGCCGTGACGTCGATAGGGACTGGTTCGGTAACGAACAGAACGAGGGCGATGACGATGACGATGAAAACGAGAACTATCCCGACAGGGTCTGCAGCCATCACTCTGTGCTGATATCGTGGAACAAGTTGCAAGTACCGGTCGCCAGCTACTACCACGTGGGAATCACTACGAGAGTATTTATACATTGCCACGCTAGCCTCAAGTAAGAGGTGTCACCACCAGCCATGCCATACACGCTCGAAATCAGTGACGAACTCAAAGAGAGGATTGACGACCATCTCGAAGAGGGGGAATCACACGAAGAATTCATCACAGAGTTGGTATCGATGTACGAAACAGAAGGCGCCTTCCTTCAGGAGGGGTACTCGGAGTAACCCCTCCGTTCCGGTGATGTCCGCCGATGGTCGAACGAGTTTTTCAGTCTCTGTCTATCTTTTCAGGGATGACTGGGACTCTCGCCGAACTGCCTCGGCAGGCGGGTGTGTTTACTGTGCCGACGACGAAGTGGACCTATGAGCCTCGAAGAGACACTGATAGATAGTCCCGAACAGATTGCATCGATAATCGAACACACGAACGTCGACCCGACGGCGACAGAAGCTGAGATTCGCGACCTGTGTCTGGCCGTTCGCGAGTACGGCTTTCGTTCCGCCGTCGTGGTCCCGTACCACGCCGAACTCGCGAGCGAACTGCTCGACGGGAGCGCAAACGTCGTCGCTGTCATTGGCTTCCCGTACGGAATCCAGAACTCACAGGCGAAACGAGCCGAAGTCACCGAACTACTCGACGACGTCGACGAACTCGACATGGTGATGAATCGAACGGCGTTTGCCAACGACGACGAGGAGTCCGTCGTTGAAGACGTCCGCGCGGTCAAAGACGCAGTCGGAGAGAAGACGCTGAAATGTATCATCGAGTCGCCGGCACTGTCTCGCGACGAGATTCGGCGGGCCGCCGAACTCGCAGAACGAGGTGGGGCTGATTTCGTCAAGACCGCTGTCGGGTACGATGGCCCGACGGATTCGTCTGAGATCGAGGCGATTCGAGACGGTATCAGTTCGTCGACTGGAATCAAAGCCTCCGGAGGCATCAGTAGTTTCGACGAGGCTCTCGAGATGGTTCGGGCAGGTGCCACACGCATCGGAACCTCGTCCGGGGTGGAAATCTACGAATCGATACCCGAGCGCGGACAGGACCACTGAGACCGTTCCTGGGCGGGCCCCTCGGTGGGACACCTGTCGCCTTCGATTAGCGTGGTGATTCGGCGGTCAGTACGAGGGGCGTTGTGCCTGAATGACAGAGGCGAGATGCTCGTGCTCGTCAGCGAGCAGTTCGGTCAGGTCGTCAGAGGTGATGATACCGACGAGTTCGTTATCCTCTGTGCAGACCGGGAGTCGTCGGACACCATTTTCACTCATCGCCTGTGCGGCCTGGTAAAAGCCAGCGCCCGGACTAACTGTACACAGGTCTGTTGACATGATATCCTCGGCAGTCTGCTCAGCCGAGGCGGTGTCTTCGGCGAGCACGCGAGTTGTCAAGTCACGGTCGGTAACGATTCCGACTGGATCACTGCCGTCCGTGATGACGACACTCCCGACGTTTTCGTCTCGCATCTGACGAGCGAGTTCGGTAACTGGCGTCTCCTGGCTGTTGCTGACGACTTCCTCACGGGCGAGATTCTGGATTGGCATACTATTTTCCTCCACGTAGACTCTGGGTGTGGTTCCCAATATATCGACAGGACACTTCCCATCCGGTTGGAATTGCCCCTGGGCACTTCCCCACAGTAGGCGTTGAGATAGCAATTGCTCTCAGGGCCGGTCGCACCTATCATCCGGAAGACAAACGGTGCTGTGTCGACCAGTACCAGTCGATGAGTGTCGAATCCCTCTGCCAGATATGTGAGGCAGCGCCCGCTAAACACCAGTGCTCCCGCTGTGGAGCGCTCGTCTGTGACTCACACTACGACACCCAGACTGGATTGTGTACCGACTGCGCGGCCGTGGTTCGTGAGAAGAAGCAGTAGCGAACCGTAACCTTTCCATCTGTTCTTCGAAAAGTAAGGAAAGAGTAGCATGGGTTACGACCGACTCTCCCGACAGTTCGCCGGGTCCGACTCGCCGACAGTGACGACGCTGCCAGACGGGAGTATCGACTACTACTGTGAGGTTACTAGGGGTACCGGTGACCTTCTCGAAACTCGAGACTCGTTCGCTCGCGAAATTCTCGGCGACCGGACGTCTCTGGGATTCAACGTCGAGACGACCGAACCCGCTGGACAGGCAGTCAATGCTGCCAAACAACTGTTCGCTCTCGACGGGGATGTGACCTGCTACGGCCATCTGGACTCGCCAGTGTTCGACTCGATTCCGTTCGAGACGGTCTCGATGGGCGCACCCTCACTCGTGTACGTCTTCAGCTTCACCGACCGTGACGTCATGCTCGTCAACAACTCTGACGTTACTGACTGGACACTACAGGAGTTGCGCCGCAAAGGTTCACTCGCAGCGGTCTTCGACACCGATGCTGTCTGCTGTAGCAACTGGCTTTCTCTGCCGGGCCTCGAAGACGCATTTTACGAGCTGGGCGGGGAGAACTTGCCACGGGTTCCATTCGTGTTCGACCCGGGGGATATCGTCGGCTGCAGTCACGACGATATCGAGGACTTACACGGCGCGTTGGCTGCCCTGCAGGGAACGTTCGACGTCGTGTACAACGCGAACCGGGCGGAGGTTCGAACGACGACTGCACCCCTCGAGGAGACGTTCGAGGACGATATCGCCCGACTCGACGCAATTCGTTCGGCGACCGGTATCACGGCCGCCGTGATGCACGCCAGGGACGAGGCAGCCGTAGCGACGAGCGACACACGGACAGTCGTCGATAACTACCACGTCGCGCAACCAGTGCGTCACACGGGCGGTGGCGACCGGTTCACTGGCGGACTGGGGTATGCTTTGGCAGCCGGGTGGGACTGGGAGAGCGCGCTGGCCTGTGGTAACGCCTGTGCCACGTACTACGTGGAGACGGGTGAGACTGCTACTGTCGACGATATCGTTACTCTGGTCGAGGAGCGTCGACCCACTGAGAGATAGCGTCTGGTGGGACGTTCCGAAGTCACTCTCTGTCGGTCCCGTCGCATCTTCGCGTCCTATCGCGAGTTCGTGGGAATCGACAGCCGGTTACTTACGCGCGGCGCGAGCAGTCAGCCTGAGGAGGAGACAGCGATGAAAAATCAGGAGGTCGCAAACATCCTCTACGAGATTGCCGATTTTCTCGAAATCGAGGACGTGGAGTACAAACCCCAGGCCTATCGGACCGCCGCACGGAACATCGAATCACTCTCCGAACCGGTCGAAGAGTTTCACCAGCGGGACGAACTCGAAGAGATTGAGGGTGTTGGCGAGTCGATTGCCGAGAAAGTCGCGGAGTATCTCGAAACGGGGCATCTGGAGTACTACGAGAATCTCAAAGCAGACCTCCCGGTCGACATCGAGGCGATAACCAGCGTGGAGGGAGTCGGACCGAAAACTGCAAAGACGCTCTACCTGGAGCTCGGTGTCACGACACTCGAAGACCTCGAGCGGGCCGCCGAAGAAGGGGAAATAGCCGCGCTCGATGGATTCGGTGAGAAGTCCCAGCAGAACATCTTGGCCCACATCGACCGGGTAAAAGAGGGGCAGGAACGGATGCTCCTCGGCCGTGCGTTTCCGATAGCTCAGAACATCGAGACGCGCCTTCAGGAGTCCGCGGCGTTCGACCGCCTCGACATCGTTGGCTCGTTTCGACGGCGGCGACCGACAGTCGGCGACCTCGATATCCTCGCTACTGCGGCGACTCCTGCTGACGCGATGGACGAGTTCTGTGGCCACGACGACGTCAACGAAGTTCTCGCCCGTGGCGAGACCAAGGCGTCGGTTGTCGTCTCGGGTGGTCTCCAGATGGACCTCCGCATCGTCGACGATGCGGAGTATGGCGCTGCGTTCGTCTACTTCACCGGGTCGAAAGACCACAATATCACCCTCCGCAACCGAGCTATCGACCGCGACTGGAAACTCAACGAGTACGGACTCTTCGATGTCAGTCACGTCAACGACTCGCGAGGAAAACAGCGAGTCGGAGAACGAATCGCAGGCGAGACTGAAAGCGACGTTTACGAGGCGCTCGACCTCGACTGGATACCGCCCGAACTCCGTGAAGATACCGGTGAAGTCACAGCAGCGGCAGCCGGCGACCTTCCCGACCTGGTCGAGCAAGCGGATATTCGCGGGGACCTGCAAGTCCACACCGAGTACTCCGACGGGTCACACACTGTCCGCGAGATGGCAACGGCTGCCGACGAGTTGGGCCTCGAGTACGTTCTCGTCACCGACCACGGACCCGGTGCAGCCATCCCGAGTACGCTCGATTCGGACACGTTCGACAGCCAGCAAGCGGACATCGAGGAAATCAATGCCGACGACGACCTCGATATCACGGTGCTCCACGGCATCGAAGCCGAAATCACGGCCGATGGACTCGAAACACCGACGGACTGGCTGGCTGAGTGTGACCTGGTCGTCGCAGGAATGCACAGTCGACCAGCCGACCCCACCGACCAGATAATTCACGCACTGGAGGAGTTCCCCATCGACATACTGGCACACCCGACCAACCGGCTGATAAACGAGCGGGCGCCGCTGGACATCGACATGGACGCGGTCGCGGCGACCGCCGCAACCGAAACCGTCGCGATAGAAATCAATGCCCAGCCCGAACGGCTGGACCTGGGGTGGCAGACCGTCAACGACCTCCGAGAGACAGTCTCGTACGTCGTCTCGACCGATGCCCACACGACCGGCGAGCTAGAGTATCTCCATCTGGGCGTCTCGCAAGCCCGTCGTGGCTGGTGTAGTGCTGACAACGTACTGAATACGCGTTCCCTCGATGGATTGCTGTCGTATTTCGAGGCGTGACGGCTGTCCCCCGCCAGAGCGGTTGGCCTTCGGCCTGTCTTGTCAGTCTCTGTCTTCTGTCGGAGACATGGCGGCCTCCGTGTGTTCGGAGCCATCTCTCTGAAACACCTGTACTGTGGTTTTCCCGTTCGTATCGAGCGAGATAGTCACACGTTTGACCAACCGCGTGTACTCACTGGCGTGCTTTCCCGACTGACAGATGCGGGTCTGTTCTTCGAGTAATCCCGCACCGGTCAGCAATTCGAGTTTGCGATACGCCGTGGAAAGCGGTAGGTCACACGTCTCCGACACTTCCTTTGCCGACAGTGGTTCCGCACTCGCAGCGTCGAGGATTGCTCGACAATCGGCGTCGTCGAGCGCGTCGAGGAGCGGTTGAACGTTACTAGTGGCTACAAGCGTTTCAACGTCTTCTGCGGGCGATTCGGCTGTGCCAACTATTGCGGTCGCCAGCTGTGACTTGCTCATGTCTAGTCCTATCATCGCCCACGGTGAGTAACACGTTCCCACAGTATCTTGGTGGGTTTTTGAGTGCGTTCTATTCGTCTGTATTAATCGAACGCGCGCCACAAAATAGCAACTGAGGGTCGGACGACGAGGGACCCGCTGTTCGCAAGCCGATTCAGATAATATCTTCGAGGATTTTCGACTCTGCCGCCGCGAGGTGTTCTCTGAACGTCGATGGAGTGATGTCGAGTTCCGCCGCGATTTCCGTCGCGTTGGCCCGTCGCGGGCAATCGAAGTAGCCGTGGTTGTAGGCGGTGGTCAGCACTTCCAATTGACGCGCAGTGAGCTTGCTGCGGTCCACGAAGGTGTTATCGCTGGAGCCCTCCCCGGCCTTGGCTCGGACGAAGCGTTTGATATCCACGCCAGGAAACTGCTCGCGGAGAGTTGCAACCACCTCTTGTAACTGGTCGTAATCGGCCGCGTGGAATCCAAGGGTCAAGGTTCCTTCCCGAGCGACGTACCGGGTCACTGGACAGCCGAACTGCCCGAGACATTCACACGGACAGTCCACTCCCTCGCCGTGGGACAGTCGATACCAGTCTGTCGACCCGTGCGAGAAAACCAGTCTGAGGTCTGTTGTGAATTCACGGTCCGAATCGACCGAAAACTCGGTCACACTCTCCGCCCGAGAGGACGGACAAACGCTCGTCGACACCGAGTCGATAGTTTCCTCTGCCGCCACAGAGAGTTCGACAATCGGACAGATGTCTGAAGTGTGAAACTCGACTGTCGCCTGGATCCCTGGCGGCATAAACTCGTCTGAGAGCATACTGTCCGGCCACTTCAGTATACAGGTGTTTCCCGCGACAAGGTGTGAATATTGGCGCGGTCTTCGGGGGCAATCAGTCACATTCCGACGAGAGTTGCGCCAGTCCTGCAATCCAATTTTCAGGAGCGACTCCGCGCTGGGAGTGGCCGGTTATATCGAGTCCTCGTTACGGTCGATTTCGATTCGGTGCCCACTCAATTCGTCTGGTTCGAGTTCGTACAGTTGCACGTCGAGGTCTGGTCGGGACTCGCCCCAGATTTCGAAGAGTGGACGCTTGGCGCCACCGTACTGCCTGATGTGGTCGACTGTCAGGCCTTCACGGCTGATTTCGCTGAGCGTTCCGCTCGCGACGACACTCCAGTAAACTGGGTCGCCGGGTTCGTAGATGACGAGGCGGGCGCGTGGCGTCGACGCCAGAAACTGCCGTTTCTCGCTTCCCTGTGTCGAAACCAGTCGTATGTAGAATCGACGAGCCTCAGAGTCGTATCCGTAGGAGATGGGTATAGAGTACGGTTCGCCGTTCCGTGCCAGCGATAAGACTCCCGTCTCGTGGCGACCAAGGACGGCATCCGTCTCTTCGTCCGAGAGTAAGGTCTCCTGAGATACTGGCAATGTTCTCCTACGTGTATACAACAGTGGCTGTGACTTAAGAGTGGTTACCAGCACTGTGTCGGGAACCGACGCTGGAAACGGCTGTATCGGCAGACTGCTGCAATCAGGAGGCGTCAGCAGCGGAATCTCTCGTAAATGCGTCCGGCGTCACGGCGGCCCCACAGATAACGCACCCCCTCCGGAGGAGTGCATCTCTCATCGCCCCGTCGAGCTTCAGAGACTCGTTGCATTCCGGACAGAAGAACACATACTCTTTGCTACCCATCGCACTCGGCAGTACGTCTGCTCTTCGTAAAATGGTGCTCCGTATTTCCAGCGGCGTGAGAACGACGGACGCAGGGTCGTCACCGGGACACTTCGAGAGCGGGCATATTCTTACACACTGGGAAGGATGGGCAGCTTTCATTTCTCTCTAGAGCCACCTTCCGACTGTACCGATGGCGCCACTAGAACTGAAGAGTCCGGTCTTCGCAGACGGTGAACAGATTCCCGACAAGTACGGATACACGGCGGCGAACGTGAACCCACCCCTCGAAATCGAGGATGTCCCTGCGGAGGCTGAAGCACTGGCGCTTGTGATGGACGACCCGGACGCGGTCGAACCGGCAGGCAAGGTCTGGGACCACTGGGTCGTGTGGAATCTCGACCCCGAGACGACGACGATTCCCGAGGGCTGGGATGCATCCGGAGCGGTTCAGGGACAGAACGACTACGGCGAACAGGCCTACGGCGGTCCGAATCCGCCGGATGCGGAACACACCTATCGGTTCAGACTGTACGCGCTCGCCCAGCAGCTAGAGCTCGACGCGAATGCGACGAAGGCGGACCTCGAGACTGCAATGTCCGGGAACGTTCTCGAGGAGACCACACTCGAAGGAACGTACGCACCGTGACCCGGCCGCCTCTCACATCCAGCAATCGCAGCCCGGGCACGCGTGTCGACTGTGCTCGACCCGAGTGGAGGCGTGACAGCCTGGCCGCAAAGGGCGACAGTCCACCGCTGGGGGACGGTCGTCTGTGTCATAGACGGCTGTAAGTTGGCGGACCACTTTACCCGGTGCATTGGGAGTTCGACGTCTGGACTCGACACTCTATGACAGACTCAGACGAGCAGGCGGGAACGAGCACGTATTCGACGACACTCGGGGACCGTCTTAATGAGGTGAGTCGGCTCTGGGTCGGCGCGCTAGCGACAGTTCTTCTGTTCCTGTTTTCCATCCAGTTGCTCGGGACTGCGACAGAAGCGGCAGAGCCGGTCATCGAACGGATACTGCGGCGTATCGTCGTCGATGATAGTTCTGCGCTTGGGCTGAGTTGGCTAACCACGTACGCGCTGACGAACGGGTCGGTCGTGGCGGCGCTTTCCCTGTCCTTGCTCAGGTCCGGTCTCGCCTCCGTCTCGGAGACGTTTCTCATGATAATTGGGTCCCGCCTTGGCGGTGCCGCAATCGTCGTTCTTGTCGGCGCACTCGACTATCTGCATCGTCGCCGCGACCGGACGCTGAGTGAGGGGACCAGTCTGGGGCTGCTGACATTTCTGGTCACGTTCACTATCTACCTCCCGGTTACCGTGCTCGGACTCGTCGTCCTGGGGCCGTTCCGGTCTGAACTGCTCGCCGTGACCAGCGGATTCGAGCTGTCACTCCGGTCGGTGCAGTACCTCGAGCCAGTCACTGACGCCGTCACGCGAACGCTGGGTCCCGGGCCCTCGCTGGTCGTCGCGTTCGCGTTACTGTTCGGGAGCCTCTGGCTCTTCGACCAGGTCCTCCAGCGGGTCAAGACTGAGACGTTCCGGCGATACGTCTTCCAGCATTTCGAACGACGGTGGATGGCCTTCGGTATCGGACTCTTGCTTACTGGAGTTACGACGAGCGTCGCCTTTTCCCTTGGCATCATTGTTCCGCTGTACAATCGCCAGTTCATCCGTCGTGCGGAGATTGTGCCCTACATTCTCGGCGCGAATATCGGGACGCTGTTTGACACGCTCGTCGTGGCGTTCGTCCTGGAGACGACCGTCGGAGTCGCCATCGTCGTACTGATAATCGGGCTTGCGACGCTCCTGACTAGTGCGGCGCTGGTCGGATACGGTTCGTACGCTGCGGTCATCGACAGTGGACAGGACAGACTCCTCGAAGACCGTCGGTTCTTCATCGGCTTCGGTATTGTGCTGCTCACAGTGCCCCTCGTACTGTTACTCCTCCCACACCTCTGAGCCACGTACCAACTCATGTCGACTCAGAACGGGAGCCGGACAGTAAGCGACTGGTTTCCGGACTGTGCCTCGGGGGCGGCCTCGAACTGACACCAGACCCGCCCGGACTGCGCCGCGTCCCCGTCACAGGAGTGTCCTCACCGCTACAGATTCATTCGCTGCCGGAGGTCCGACTGGACCCGCTCGGCTGTAGCCGTGAGGCCGTCGCTAATATCGACTGGATACTCGGCGGGGTTCTCGATGGCCCGCACGTCGGTCGGAAGTCTCTCGAGGGTATCGAGGGTCCGCTCGCGAATCTCGTCGAGTGTCGGGAACTCGTAGACGACTTCACCGTCCCTGATGACGTCCACGAGCAACTCTTCGCCACCCACGTCCTCGTCGGCGCGGGCGAGGATATCCCGGTGAAAGCCGTCGTCGTCGCTGAACCGACGGATGCTTTTTGCACCGGGATAGGTCACCTTGCCCTCCGAGAGTTTCATGCTCGGTTGCATCTCGCCGTCCCGTTCGACGGCGACGAGTTTGTACACCGGGTTCAGCGTTGGAGCGTCCTTGCTTGTCGTCAAGGCAGTCCCCGGCCCGAAGCCGTCTGCAACGCCGCCATCAGCGAAAAACTCCGTCAGGAAGAACTCGTCGACCCCCGAGGAGACGAACACGTCCATCCCGTCTGGAAGCATCTCACGAACGTCCTGGGAGAGTGCTGCGAGGTCACCCGAGTCGAGTCGAACGCCCCGCACGTCAACGTCCATCTCGCGGGCAACCTCGATTGCCGTCTTCGTGCCAGCTATCGTATCGTAGGTGTCGACGAGCAAAACCGAATCCTCGCCGTACACGTCGACGAACGCTTCGAATGCGGCACGTTCGCTGGTAAAACTCTGCACCCAGGAGTGGGCCATCGTCCCAAACACGGGAATGTCGTAGCGTTCGCCGGCGGAGTCGTTTGAGGTGCCGTCGACTCCTCCGACGTAGGCGGCACGAGCCGCCTTGAGTCCGGCGTCGGTGCCGTGAGCCCGCCGTGAACCGAAGTCGACCAGCGTCTGGTCGTCGCCGTGTTTGCGAACCACGTCGCGCATCCGGGCGGCTTTCGTGGCAATCAGACTCTGGAACCCGACCTGATTTATCAAGAGCGTCTCGAACAACTGTGCCTGGTCGAGAGGTGCCGTAACCTCGATGAACGGCTCCTTCGGAAAGATTGCAGCCCCTTCTGGGACAGCACGAACGCTTCCGGTGAACTCGAACTCGGCCAGGTACTCGAGAAACGCTTCCGGGAACCCCTCCTCCCGGAGGTGGGCGAGCTGGCGCTCTCCAAACGAGACATCCTGAAGATAGGCGATAGCCTGTTCCAGGCCCGCAGCGATGACATACCCGCGATTCGTGGGCAACGACCGGAAAAACAGCGAGAAGGTCCCGACTGGAGTGTGTTCGGCCTCTCGGTACGCACGCAACATCGTCAGTTCGTACCGGTCCGTGAACAGACCGAGGTCGTCGGGCGACAGGTATCCGAATCGAGGGGTCTCGGCGTTTGCCATGAACGTCCTTCATTCGCCCAGAACAAGGATGTGTCGCTGACGGACGCGCTCTGTGTTCGCAAAACGGCCGGTGAGTCGATTGGAGTTCGTCAGGAAACGTCTGTAACAGATCGGTGAGGTAGGCACCTTCTA
>JAZKTK010000077.1:0-14151 GCA_036625595.1 Haloarculaceae archaeon
TCGTCGAGGAAGCCGCAAAGACACTCGCCGACGCCGACCGTCCGCTCATCCTCGCCGGCGGTGGCGTCATCAAAGGCGAGGCGAGCGGCGAACTCCGCCAGTTCGCCCGCGAATACGGAATTCCGGTCGTCCAGACGATGCCCGGTACGGGCGCGTTCCCCGACGACGACCCACTCAGCCTGGAAATCGCCGGGATGCACGGCACGGGTTACGGGAACCTCGCAATCTCGAACTGCGACGTGTTGCTCGGCATCGGGACGCGCTTCGACGACCGTCTGACCGGCGGTATCGACACGTTCGCGCCCGACGCTGACGTCATCCACGTCGACATCGACCCCGCGGAGATCTCGAAGAACGTCCACGCCGACTACCCGCTCGTGGGCGACGCAAAGCAGGTCATCCGCCAGCTCGACGACGAGCTTGAGGACGCGCCAGACTGTGCGGCGTGGCGCGACCAGTGTGACCAGTGGAAAGACGAGTATCCGATGGATTACGAGATGCCGGAGGACGAACCACTGAAACCCCAGTACGTCGTCGAGAAATACGACGAGGTGACGCCCGACGACACCATCGTCGCCGCCGGCGTCGGCCAGCACCAGATGTGGGCCTGGCAGTACTGGACCTGGAAACACCCGCGGACGTGGGTGACCAGTCACGGCCTCGGGACGATGGGCTACGCCGTGCCCGCGGCCATCGGCGCGAAAATCGCAGCTCCCGACACGGAAGTCGTCGCCTTCGACGGTGACGGGTCGTTCCTGATGACCGCACAGGAACTGTCCGTCGCGGTTCGGGAGAACCTGAACATCACTATCGTCGTCCTGAACAACGAGGCGGTCGGAATGGTCCGCCAGTGGCAGGACGGCTTCTACGAGGGCCGCCGGATGGCCTCGGAGTACCCCTGGATTCCACAGTTCGACAAACTCGCAGAGGCCTTCGGCGCGCAGGGACTGCGCCTCGAAGAGACCGACAACGTCGAAGACGTGATTCAGGAGGCCCGCGAGTACGACGGGCCGTCGGTCATCGACGCCATCATCGACCCGAGCGAGAACGTCTACCCGATGGTTCCGAGCGGCGGCGACAACGCCCGCTTCGCACTGAACGAGCAGCACCTGGAGGACCTCTAAGATGACACAAGGCGAACTCCCCGGACCACATCCCGACGAGCGGATACTCCCGAAAGGACGCCGAAACGAGCAGGGAATCCGTATCGACCCCGAGGCAGAGGCAGAGCACCCACCCGAGCGAACGGTGCTGTCGGCGCTGGTCAAAAACGAACCCGGCGTGCTTGCTGAGGCAGCCGGTCTGTTCAGCCGTCGGCAGTTCAACATCGACTCGCTGACTGTCGGGCGCACGATCGACGACGAACTCTCCCGGATGACCATCGTCATCGAGGAGCCGCGCCCGGGTATCGACCAGGCCAAAAAGCAACTGGAGAAGCTCATCCCCGTCGTCTCGGTGCGCGAACTGGATACCGACGCAGTCCAGCGCGAACTGGTCATCCTGAAGGTCAACGGGACCGAACCGGACAAGGTCAACGCTATCACCGAGATGTACGACGGCGATACGCTCGACGCTGGTCCCCGGACCATCACGGTCGAGATTACCGGGAACGAACAGAAGATAGACGACGCGGTCGACGCCTTCGAGCAGTTCGGCATCCGCGAACTCGTTCGGACCGGCTACGCAGCGCTGGCCCGCGGCGAGGCACCGACAGCGGAGGTCAAACAGCCAAACAAGGCACCGACAGACGCGCAAGTTGCGACACAGGAGGTTTCAGATGACTGACGACGACTTCAACACAGAGATCTATTACGACGAGGACGCAGACGTATCGAACATCGAAGACAAGACGGTCGCCATCCTGGGCTACGGGAGCCAGGGCCACGCCCACGCGCTCAATCTCGCAGACAGCGGGGTCGACGTGGTCGTCGGTCTTCGACCGGACTCCTCGTCGCGAGAGGCCGCCGAGGCCGAGGGGCTGCGCGTGGAGGCGCCTGCACAGGCCGCTTCCGAAGCAGACATCGTGAACATGCTCATCCCCGACACCATCCAGCCGCATGTCTGGGAAAATATCAAACACGAACTGGACGCCGGCGACACGCTCCAGTTTGCACACGGGTTCAACATCCACTACGGGCAGATTGAGCCGCCAGCGGATGTCGACGTGGCGATGGTGGCACCCAAGTCCCCGGGCCACCTCGTGCGCCGGACCTACGAGCGCGGCGAAGGCACGCCGGGCCTGCTGGCGATTTATCAGGACGCAACTGGTGAGGCACACGCCGAAGGACTGGCCTACGCGCAGGCAATCGGCTGTACGCGTGCTGGTGTCATCGAAACCTCGTTCAAGGAGGAAACCGAGACCGACCTCTTCGGCGAACAGGCCGTCCTCTGTGGCGGCGTCACGGAGATGGTCAAGGCAGGCTTCGAGACGCTCGTGGATGCAGGCTACTCGCCGGAGATGGCTTACTTCGAGTGTCTGAACGAACTGAAGCTGATTGTCGACCTGATGTACGAGGGTGGCCACATGGAGATGTGGAACTCGGTTTCGGACACCGCCGAATACGGCGGTCTCACCCGCGGCGAGGAAGTCATCAACCGCGAGGGAATGGAAGAGATTCTCGAAGGCGTCCAGAACGGCGAGTTCGCACGTGAATGGATAAATGAGAACCAGGCCAACCGCCCGGCCTACAAACAGTACCGCCAGGCAGAGCAGGACCACCAGATAGAGGAGGTCGGCGAACGCCTGCGCGAACTGTTCGAATGGGGCGAACAGGAGTGACACGATGACGATGAAAGACGTGGATCACACGCATCCACACACGAACGAACCCTTCGGCGAACTGCACAACCGCGGTGCGGTCGTCGCGGCGGATGGTGGTCGGGACGAGCAGTCCCGATCACGTCAGGCGAAGCCTGACGGCGGGCACCCCGGTGACGACGAGACAGAGACCGAGCGAATGGAAGACGTAAGCCACGAACCTCCCTCAGAGGGCGCAAACCGCGCCTTCGAGCGGGGCACAGAAGGACGAGACGAGACTGTATGAGTCAGAACACGCTGTACGACAAGGTATGGGATAGACACAAGGTAACGACGCTGCCAAACGGGCAAGACCAGTTGTTCGTCGGGCTACACCTCATCCACGAGGTGACCAGCCCGCAGGCCTTCGGGATGCTCCGCGAGCGAGACATCGATGTTGCACGCCCGGACCTGACGCTGGCGACGGTCGACCACATCGTCCCGACGGCAGACCAGTCCCGCCCCTACAGCGACGACGCTGCCGAGGAGATGATGGCCGAACTGGAAGAGAACGTCCGCGACGCGGGCATCGAGTTTCTTGACCCCACCAGCGGGGACCAGGGTATCGTCCACGTCGTCGGTCCGGAGCAGGGACTGACTCAGCCCGGCAAGACCATCGTCTGTGGCGACAGCCACACTTCGACGCACGGCGCGTTCGGTGCGCTGGCCTTTGGTATCGGCACGTCCCAGATTCGGGACGTGCTGGCGACCCAGACCATCGCGATGGACAAGCAGAAGGTCCGGAAGATTCAGGTCGACGGTGAACTCCAGGAGGGCGTCGAGGCCAAGGACATCATCCTCGAAATCATCCGTCGGCTGGGCACCGAGGGCGGCGTCGGCTACGTCTACGAGTACGCCGGCGAAGCCATCGCGGACCTGGGGATGGAAGGCCGGATGAGCATCTGTAACATGTCCATCGAGGGCGGTGCTCGTGCGGGTTACGTCAACCCAGACCAGACTACTTACGAGTGGCTCGAAGAGACCGACTACTTCCAGGAGAATCCCGGCGAGTTCGAGCGCCTCAAACCCTACTGGGAGTCAATCCGGAGCGACGATGACGCCGAGTACGACGACGTGGTCACCATCGACGGGAGTTCGCTGGAACCGGTCGTCACATGGGGGACGACTCCCGGCCAGGGCGTCGGCATCACCGACCCGATTCCGGAACCCGAATCGTTGCCCGACGACAAGGTGGACACCGCCCGGCGCGCACAGGAACACATGCGCGTCGAACCTGGCGACACGATGGAAGGCTACCAGATTGATGTGGCCTTCCTTGGCTCGTGTACGAACGCACGCCTCCCGGACCTCCGTCGCGGCGCACAGATTGTCGAGGGACGTGAAGTCCACGACGACGTGCGCGCGATGGTCGTCCCTGGCAGCCAGCGCGTCCAGAAGGCCGCCGAGGAGGAAGGCCTGAAAGACATCTTCGAGGAGGCTGGCTTCGACTGGCGCAACGCCGGTTGTTCGATGTGTCTGGGCATGAACGAGGACCAACTGGAGGGCGACGAAGCCTGCGCCTCCTCGTCGAACCGGAACTTCATCGGTCGACAGGGGAGCAAGGACGGTCGGACCGTGCTGATGAACCCCCAGATGGTCGCCGCTGCGGCCGTCGAAGGGGAAGTGACAGACGTGCGCGAACTGGAGGACGTTGTGAAAGTATGACTGGAACTGAAGACATTCCGGAAGTGACAGAGGTAACGGGCACTGGTATCCCCATCCGCGGGAACGACATCGATACCGACCAGATAATCCCGGCGCGCTTTATGAAGGTGGTCACCTTCGACGGACTGGGCGAGTTCGCCTTCTTCGACCTGCGCTTTGACGACGACGATAACCAGAAAGACCACCCGATGAACGAAGAGCGCTTCCAGGACGCGTCGATTATGGTGGTCAACTCGAACTTCGGCTGTGGGTCCTCGCGCGAGCACGCCCCGCAGGCACTCATGCGCTGGGGCATCGACGCCATCATCGGCGAGAGCTTTGCGGAGATTTTCGCGGGCAACTGCCTCGCGCTGGGTATCCCGACAGTCACCGCCGACCACGAAACGATCAACGCGCTCCAGCAGTGGGTCGACGACAACCCCGACGGCGAAATCGACATCGACATCGCCGCAGAGACGGTCACCTACGACGGACAAGAAGTCGGCGTCACCGTCAACGAGGGCCAGCGCAAGGCGCTCGTCGACGGCATCTGGGACACGACGGCGCTGATGAAGTCGAACGCAAACGAGATAGCGAAGACTGCCACAGAGTTGCCATACGTCGAAGAAGCCTGAGAAACGATTCTGCGTCGTTTGCCTTCGACGTTACTCCGCCAGTTCGAACGCGATTTCGGCCTCGACCTGGTACTCCCGGGCGTTGAGGCCCTCGACCTGGACGCTCTGCTCGACGACTTCCACCCACTGGACGTTGTCGATGGTCATCTCTGCCCGCTGGATGGCGTCGTCGACGGCTTCCTCGAAGTTCTCGCCGCTCGTTCCCGTGAGCGTAATTTTCTTGAAGACCATCTCGTCCCCCTGTAAGTACCAGGGCGCCGTAAAGCTACGCGTGACCGACGGGGGCCATCGCGCGCCCGATCGAAGTTCAGTACGCTATTGTAGGTCGGTGTGGAGTGTCTGGACGAATGGCTTCGCTGCCAGTTCTGGCGCTGCTCGCGGTCGCCTCTACGGCCGTCATCTGGAAGGGAAGTGAACTGCTGGAGAACGCCGCTGCCCGTCTGAGTCGTCACTATGGGCTCCCGGTCGCGGTTCACGGAGCCGTCGTCGTCGCTATCGGGTCGAGTTTTCCGGAACTGAGCTCCGTCGTCATCAGCACGCTCGTCCACGGCGAGTTCTCACTGGGCGTGGGGGCTATCGTCGGCAGTGCCATCTTCAACCTGCTCGTCATCCCCGCTGTCTCCGCGCTCTCGAGCGAGTCGCTCGAAGCGACGCGTGATGTCGTCCACAAGGACGCCCAGTTTTACATCATCAGCGTCCTCGTGCTGTTTATCGTGTTTGCGCTCGGCGCGACGTACGTCCCGGGCGGCACGAACGAGGCGGCAGTGCTGACACCACTACTCGCTATCTTGCCGCTTGCGACCTACGGCGTCTACGTCTTCCTGCAGTATCAGGATAGCCGGGACTACACCGCTCCGCCGTCGACGGGCGTCGCACCCCGGCGTGAGTGGACGCTCGTCCTCGTCTCACTCGTGCTCATCGCCGTCGGCGTGGAGGGAATCGTTCGGGCAGCGCTCGGGTTCGGAGCCGCCTTCGGCACCCCGAGCGTGCTGTGGGGACTGACGGTTATCGCAGCGGGGACGAGCCTGCCGGATGCATTCGTCAGTGTGAGCGCCGCAAAGAAGAACAACGACATCACCAGCCTCACGAACGTCCTCGGGAGCAACACGTTCAATCTCCTCGTCGCGCTCCCGGTCGGTGTCATCATCGCCGGCTCGGCCGAAATCAACTTCCTGACTGCCGTCCCGCTCATGGGGTTTCTCGCCCTGGCGACGCTGGTGTTCATCGTCTTTACTCGTACCCATCTCGAACTGTCGAACACGGAGGCGCTCGCCCTGCTCGCCCTCTATGGGTTCTTTCTCGCGTGGATGACACTGGAGAGTGTCGGGCTGCTAGAAACGGTCCAGGGAATCTGAGCGACTCCCTCCGTGGCGTCTTGCCGGCAGTAGCGGTCCCTGACTCAATTAAAAGAAAAAACGATTGATTACCGGTGTTGTTTTTGTGGTTATTAATACACCCTCGACGGGCAGCAAGGTCGTGACAATTGGTTCACCTTTCCGATACATTAAGACCTCTGCTTCAGAACTATGTGCAATGAGGCGACGAGTACCCTCTCTGATTGGGAGTCGGGTATCGGAGCAGCCGAATACTCGGCTATCTACCCCTCTGGCTGCCGTTTCGATGCGAATCCGACACCCCCGAAGCAACCGCGTCGTCGGTGCACGAACAGAGTGAGACACGTGATTGCCACATTCACTCTGCACGTGTCGTTACTGCTGCTCTCAGTTCTCTCGACGGCTGCTCTCAGTGGCTACGCCTGGCGAAACCGGACTGAGTACGGTGCAACTGCGTTTTTTGGGCTGCTGGTCACGTTCACGGTGTATTCGGGCGCACATCTCATTGGTGTGTTGACGACTGACCCAGGGTGGCGACTGTTCTGGGAGTCCGTCCAGTGGGTCGGGACAGCGACCATTCCGGTGTTCTGGCTCCTCTTTGCCATCTCGTATACTGGACACGAGGAGTTCCTCGACAGGCGAAGGCTTCTCGCGGTATCGGTCGTTCCGGCGTTGACTATCATTCTCACGTGGACGAACCCGCTGCACGGTCTCATGTGGACAGACAACACGCTCCTCGTTGTCGATGGGCTGGCTATCTTCCAGCAGGTGTTCGGACCGTGGTTCTGGGTCAATACGGTGTTTACGTACAGTCTCGTCGCCATCGGTGCCGTCCTTCTGTTGCGGCTGGTGTGGCGCTCTGACCATCTCTACGCTGATCAGGCGATTCTTCTGGTCGTTGGCGTCGCGGTTCCAATTCTCGCCAGCGGGTTGTCGGTTCTCCCAACGGGGGTGGTCAACAGCCAACAACTCGACCTCACTCCGTACTCCTTTGTCGTCTCGGGGTTTGCCTTTGGCTACGCACTCTTTCATCAGCGACTTTTCGACCTGCTGCCGGCGACCAGACAACTCGGCCGAAGCGCTGTGATTAATCACCTCGAAGACGGTATCGTCATCGTCGACACCTCGCAGTCTGTCCTGTATCTGAATCCCACTGCCAGGACGCTGTTCGACTGTTCTCCCGCTGAAGCGCTTGGCGCGTCGGTTCGTTCACTTGTTGGCGAGTCGACTATCGGATTCGAAACGGAGGACGCACTCGCAGAGCTCGAAATCAACGGTGATGTCTACGAAGTCCGGACCTCGCCGATCAACGACCGGTATAATTCTCTCACTGGTCACACGCTCGTCTTCCAGGACATCACGGCCCGGAAACAACGTGAGTCCCGACTCGCCACACAGCGCGAAGAACTGGAACGGGTCGCCACTCTCAACACGGCAATCCGTGGCGTCCATCGGGCGCTGGTTACTGCGACGAACCGCACCGAAATCAGAGAAGCGGTGTGCGGTCGACTCATCGAGAGCGGACTGTACCGGAGTGCACATGCGGCGGATGTCGCCACGATACATGGAGATGCTGACAACTGGACTGTGGTCGGGGCCGAGTGTGAGACACCGTCTCCTGGGTCAGAACTACTGGACACACTCCAGTTGCAGTCCTCGCGTAAACCGACTCCGGTGCTTGTCGACTCCGACCCACAGTCTGGCCCCCGGGTTGCCGTCCCGGTCGTCTACGGGCCGACAGTTTATGGCGTCCTCGTGTTGTTCCCGAGCGGTGTCGATGATGCCGACCACCGTTCGATTACCGACCGCGAACGTGAGGTGTTGGCAGAACTCGGTGAACTCATCGGTCACGCGAACAACGCCCTCGAGATGCGAAATCTGGTGAGCGCGGAGTCAATTGTCGAACTGTCCTTCGAAAGTCGAGACAAAGACGGAACACTCCTCGGTGTGGCTTCTCGTGCCGACTGTCGTCTGGAACTGCGCGGTCTAATCCGCAGAGGTGCCGACAATACCCTGGTGTATCTATCCGCTACCGATGCGACCGCTGACGAGGTTTCGTCGGCGTTTGCGGCGCTCGAACCGACACACAGCCGAATCGTTCGAGAGAATGGGGACGACGTACTCATCGAATTGACTCTCCCTGACGACACGCTACTCGGCACGCTCGTCAGCGAAGGCGCTCACGTACGTTCGGTAACTACTGATAGCCAGCACACGTCGGCGATTGTGGAGGTCCCATCGGACGCTGACGTGCGAACGCTCAGTGAGACGGTCGGGTCGGCGTTCCCCGCGACCACGCTGACGAGCAAGCAGTCGCACACACGCCCGGTTACGGGCAGCGAACGACTCCTTCCAGGAGCGATGACGGAGCTCACCGACCGTCAGCGTGAGGTCATCGAAACGGCCTATCAAGCGGGCTACTTCGACTGGCCGCGGGGTTCGACCGCCGAAGAGATAGCCGAGACGCTCGGAATCACCGCACCGACCCTTCATGCGCATCTCAGGAAAGCCGAAGCGAGACTGCTCGCCGACCTGTTCGACGACGAAACACCGAAACAGAACGAGTAGTCCGTTCGTTCTCCGTATATCGTACGGTTGGTCTGTCATACTTCTCTCAACACCCTCAAACAGCCAGTATCGGCAGTTTCGCTCGAACCGGGGGGTGGACACTATGTAGTTAGTGCCAACACACTCTACCCATTCCCGCGATGTGCTGGTCGAGAAATGACAGACAAGCGTACACAGAAGTCATGGAGTAGACGACGATTACTGAAGACTGCAGCTGCCGTTTCCACCCTCGGAGTGGCTGGCTGTTCGGTATCGACGCCCTTCGGTGACGCCTCAGTTGGCGGGGATGACGAGGCGTCTCCACAGCCGACACCGACGCCTGTCACGTCGGTCAGGAAACAAACGCCGACACCGACGCCGAGTCCCACCGAGACAGCGACGCAGTCTACTCCCTCGAACTCTGTCGTGGCGCCGCAGACGCCAGCACCGTGTATAATCGACGGTTCGTGTATCAGCACGCCAGAAGACAACACCGACCTCACGTTACCGGAGGAGCCACTGTTCATCCCGGACGATCCCGTCCTCGATCCCGACGTGATTGATTCAGACTTGTTTGATAGCGAGAATTCGTCGTTGGGGGAACCAACGAGCGTCGGGGGCGACGGTACTTTGGCAGTAACGGTTACCCCGGAGACCAATCAGGGCAAGAACACAGCGGTAGGTGAGACCAGTACCGAACGCAATGGTGATATGATCTGTACGACACAGCGGCGCCGTGTCACCTCGGGCAGCGGGACGAACTTTTTGCTCGATCCGCAGATCGGCACTATCTGGCCCGGGGCGATTCTGGAAGCTGCGAGTATCGCGAAAGGACAGTTTTCGCCAGCGCTGTCAGCCACTCGCAGAGGTGGCACACCAGTCAGTCAGATCCGAAATCCGATCGAACTGTCGATCTCCTTGCGAAACGTCGACGGGGAGAACACGCGGACCCTCCAGACGCCGGCCTTGGGGTCGTTCCGAACTGCGCTCGACGATATCCTCTCCCAGTACGATCGGAATGCGAACACGCCTGCGAGAATGAACTTCTCGATTCACCAGATCCACTCTTCGAAGCAGTTGGATCTCACGCTGGGTGCCCACTACAACAGCCCAAAAATTTCGGTTGACAACGAGTTCGATTTCTCAACAACATCGGAGACGAACAAGCTGTTCGCGAAGTTCTACCAGCAATATTACAGCGTCGACGTGTCGCTGCCGAATCCTCTCGCCAACGGTATTGTCACCGATCAGTCTCAGTATCTTGCGCGGAACGATGTCATCGTCACGAGTGTCAGTTACGGTCGGTTGCTGCTGTTTTCGGCCGAATCGAAGTACGAACGGACCGAAATCGAGAACGCGCTCCGGGTTGCTCTGAACACAGTGTCAGGAAAGGGTTCGGGGTCGCTCGATGTCAAGCACAAACAGGTACTCCGGGATACCGAAATCAACGTCCAGGTGTTGGGTGGGTCTGCTCAGCAGGGTGCACAGACGGTCAGCAAACCCGGCGAAGGCGCGTTTGCCGCGATCAAGAGCTTCATCGAGGAAGGGGCGACGTACGACCCGCGAACTTCGCCCGGGGTTCCAATCGCCTACCAGACGAAATATCTCAGTAATCTCGATACGGCAAACACCTATCTCACAACGACGTACACCGAGCGCAATTGCCGACCGACGACGCGCGGGTACCGCGTTCACAATATGTCCTGGGAAGTCATCAACGAGGCCGACCCTGGGGACGAAGAGGAACTCTACGGCGATGTCTACGTCGTCGCGTGGCCAATCAAGGGTCCGAACGACGTCCTCGTTGAGGCGGATCGCATCGAGCCGAAAGGCGGTCGGAGCGACGGTCGCGTCTGGCATCGCTCGAAATCCTCCCACATCAACGTCAAGGAGGGCGCTCGTAACCGCAAAGACCTCGGCGTGGACGCGACGATCGAGTTCGACGATGCCCACGAACTGGACAACTCCCGAGCGTACATCCAGGTCACCGCGATACCCCACGAAAAAGACCCCACCTCGGGCGACGAGTTCGGAAACAAGAAAGCAGTCAAGTGGTTCCTCAATGAGCCGTTGAGTGACCCTGACCGCGCCGGGCAGGACAAAGGGAAGTTCACCGAGCGCTGGAACGATCGGAACTCAGAGATCGAACTTGCGTTCGACATCTCGCCGATTCCCCTGTAATTCGGGAACTGCTGAGACTCCCTATTTTCTCGCGAGCCATACGACACGCTCAGTGGGATATCGTGACCACGTAACAGTCCAATAGCGAGCGAAGATGCGTGTCTCAGGCAGGCGACGGCTTCTCGACGTCCGAGAGATACGCCGTCAGGTCCGTCGTCGAGAGCATGCCGATAACTCCTTCCTTGTCGTCGACGACCGGCAGGTGGTGGATGTTGTACGTAATCATCTTGTCCGCAGCGTCGCGGATGGGGTCTTGCGCTTCGACGGTAACGACCTGGTCGGTCATGTACTTCTCGACTGTCGTCTGTGCCTTCGGCTGGCTTTTAGAGACGATACGGACGAAGTCCGTACTCGTGAGGATTCCTTTGAGCTGGTTGTTACCGTCGACGACGACAAGCGACCCAATTTGCTCCTCGAGGAGCGTGTCTGCCGCTTCCTCGACGAGCGTGTCCGGTGTAACACTGATAACGCCTGATGACATCAGCCGAGCGACGAAGATATCGTCCATATCCGTACCCTCGAAGGTAGGCCGCTAATGTTTATCGGTACGGACTGACGGACGACTGTCGAATTCTGACTGACTTCCGGAGGTGCTATCTACCATCTCTAAACCCTTCGGACAGAGAAGTGCCTGGTCCCTAATTCTCCCTCTCGCGGGTTCCATTTCCGTTCTGCCCCTGTTCACCTGGTCCACTGTCCAGTGCCCCGGCATGGTCCGTCAAGACCGAAACCCCCATTTCCCGGGCCCGCACACCTGCGAGCATGACTCACGAGATTGCGGTCATCCCCGGTGACGGTATCGGTCAGGAAGTGACACCGGCAGCCATCGATGTTCTCGAACAGGTTCCGGTCGATTTCGACTTCGTCTACGGCGAGGCCGGCGACGCCGTCCTCGAAGAGCGCGGTGAGGCACTCCCCGACGAGACGCGCGAGATTGCGGCCGACGCCGACGCCACGCTCTTTGGCGCGGCCGGCGAGACTGCTGCCGATGTCATTCTCCCGCTGCGGTCGGTCGTCGGTTCCTTCGCCAACGTCCGCCCAGCCCGGGCGTACCCCGGTCTCGACGCCGTTCAGCCCCAGACCGACCTCGTCTTCATCCGCGAGAACACCGAGGGCGTCTACGCCGGCATCGAATCCGAAATCACTGACGGCGTCACGACGTGTACGCGCGTCATTACCGAAGAGGCCTCCCGCGACATCGCCGAGTACGGGTTCACGTACGCGAAACAGAACGGCTACGACGACGTGACGATTGCCCACAAGGCGAACGTCATGCGCACCACGGACGGACTCTTCCTCGACGTGGCCGAGTCCGTCGGCGAGGAGCGCGGTGCGGAGTACGACACCGCGCTGATGGACGCGCTGGCGATGCACCTCATCCAGCGTCCCGAAGCGTACGGCGTCGTCATCTGTCCGAACCTCGCGGGCGACATGCTCTCGGACCTCGCAGCTGGCCTCGTCGGCGGCCTGGGTCTGCTTCCGAGTGCGAACATCGGCCCGGACAACGCGCTGTTCGAACCGGTCCACGGCTCCGCACCGGACATCGCGGGTCAGGGCGTCGCCAACCCGTCGGCGATGATTCTCTCGGCGGCGATGATGCTCGACCATCTTGGCTACGGCGAGGAGGGCGACCGCGTGCGCACGGCTGTCGAGGATGTTCTCGAATCGGGCCCGCGAACCCCTGACCTCGGTGGCGACGCCGGTACCGACGCCGTCACCGACGCCGTCGTCGACCGCCTGTAATCACCACGCTGCCACCCTCCCCACATCGCTTAAGTCCGTGCCTGGCGTCGGGTTTCGTATGCCATCAATCGATGTCGAAGAGGAGACACTCGAGCGACTCGACAGCCTCCGCGTCGAAGACGAGAGCTACGAAGAACTCATCAACGAACTCATCAATATCTACCAGGCTGAGGAGCTGACCCTGTTCCACACCGGCGACGAATACTAGTTTTCTTCGGGCGTCGACTGCCCCTGCTCGGCGGCGGCGAGTTCACAGAGTTCCGCCCACCGGCCTCGTTCTTCCAGATACTTCTGCAGTTCGAGCGTGTAGCCGTTTACCAGTTCTTCGGCATCGTTGAGGCGTTTCGTCGACGACTCGCCGGAACTGCCCGATTGCAGGTCGTGGATGTACCGCTTGATGCGCCCGAGAAAGCCGCTGGTATCCGGGCCCTCATCGACCGGGCGCTGTGCGCCGCCCATCTGCTGTTGAATGTTCTCCAGTTCCGGGATAATCTCGGAGAGTTTGCTGGTATCTGCCACCAACTCGGCTGCTTCGGGCTGTTCGGGATTCTCGATGTCCCAGTCGATGGCGGTCATCACGAGTCCCCACTCCTGGCTTGTAAACGAGGAGGCCTCCAGCGTCTCCTGGAATCGCTGGTCGACCTGCATCCGTGCCCCCGCGAGCTGGTCGGTCCACTCGTTGGTCATGTCTCCCACTTACTGACCGGCTGATAAGAGCGTTTCCCGACGACCCTAGAATGCGTCGTCGATAACGGTGATATCGGCGTGCAGTTCCTCGCGGAGCGCGGAATGGACGTGACAGATGTCCTCCCCGCGAGCGACCACGTCGTCGACGGAATCGTCGAGGGACTCCTCGACGTGGATGTCGAAGGAGATTGCGGAGAGGTCGTCATCGTCGTCCAGTTCTGCCTCGACGGCGACTTCGATGCGGCCGATGTCGTCGAATCCTTCTTTGTTCGCCCCGACGCGGAACGCGGGAATGAAACAGGAGGCGTAGTCGGCCGCCAGTACCTGATTCGGCGTCGGACCGTCCTCACCGGTGGCGTCGACGACCAGTTCCCACTCGCCGGTGACGCTTGTCGTTGTGTATCCCTCTTCGGACGTGCTGGTGACTTCGATATCTGCCATCGATAATCCGTACGGTCGCCTGCCTCAAAATAGTACGTATGTTCGGAGGCTGTTGCCTCAGACGAAGATTCGGTCGGCCTACAGCTCGAAGCTTTCGTCGCCGTCGAGAACCACCGCTTCAGCATCAGTCCCGGTCGCACGG
>JAZKTK010000078.1:0-14118 GCA_036625595.1 Haloarculaceae archaeon
CGCACCCGGACGTCATCCAGTTCATCCACGCCAAGAACAAGGACGTCTCGCTGGCGCACACACTCCGTCTGAACGACCCCGACGACTACACGCACAACTCCTTTGCCGACGCGCTCGAAGAGTCCCGCGAACTCATCGACGACGAGGGGCGCGTTCCGAAGCACCTCCGGAACGCCGTCGAGGGTCATCTCTCGAATTTCAATATCTCCGTTGGCGTCACCGACGACTTCATGGAGGCGCTGAAAAACGACGAGGAGTTCACCTTCACGAACCCGCGCACGGAAGAGCCGCACATCGCCACCGAACAGACCAAGGAACTCTACGAGATGTTCGATCTCGGAGAACACGTCGAGGTCGGCGAAGTGCTCTCCATCCCCGCCGAACTCATCTGGGAGCGTATCATTCAGGGTGCCCACGAGAACGGCGAACCGGGCGTGGTCTATCTCGAACGGATCAACAAGAAACACTCCTTCGACGTGGAGGAACATCCAGAACATCAGATACTTGCCACAAATCCCTGTGTCACGGGTGACACACTCGTCAGTACCGAGAGCGGGCTGGTGCCTGCAGAGGAACTGTACGAACAGGGCGTCGCACAGAATGTTGTCGTAGACGGGCGGCTCAGCGAGGAGACCGTCAAAGAAGCCAGCAGCGTCTACAAGACCGGCGAGAAGGATGTCTACGACCTAACGACAGAGGAAGGATACGAACTCCGTCTCACTGCCGACCATCGCGTGATGACCAGCGACGGGTGGGTCGAAGCACAGAACCTCGAATCCGGAGACTCGGTCCACATTCAGAACCGGAAAGGCGAGTTCGGCCAGCACGGAAGCGCCGAAGAGGGGCGCGTGTTGGGCTGGCTCGTCGGTGACGGTCACCTCAAGGACGGGGAAGAGCGTGCAGTCCTGAACTTCTACGACGAAGACGCCGAGGTGTCCGAACAGTTCGCGTCGGACGTAAACGACATCGTTCGGGAACCGTCCGGAAACGCGGATTACGAAGTTGGCGTCAACGAGGTCAGTCGCGGGGACGACTACCGTGGTATGCAGGCTATCGAACAGCGCATCCGCTCTACCCGTCTGTACGAAATCGCCGAGGAAGTCGGCCTGACCGAGGAGAAACTTCAGGTTCCGGATGTCGTCATGCGTGGCAGCGAGGAGATGGCACGTGGCTATCTCAGGGCACTGTTCACGGCAGACGGGAGCGTCCAGGGCAACGTCGAGAAGGGCGTCTCCGTTCGACTGGCGAGTGTGGATTCTGACTTCCTCACGGAAGTCCAGCAGTTGCTCCTCAACTTCGGTATCGCGAGCAAATTATACGAGGAGCGAAAGGAATCTGGAACGACCGAACTCCCCGACGGCCATGGTGGCACAAAGGAGTACGAAACTGAGGGCTTCCACGAACTCGTCGTGGTCAAAGACAACCTCATTCGCTTCCAAGAGGAGATTGGTTTCCTGCTCGACTACAAGAACGAAACACTCGGCGAAAGAGTCTCGAACTACGACCGTGGACCGTACAGCGAGTGCTTCGAAGCGACCGTCGAGTCGGTCGAACACGACGGCCACGAAGCGGTGTATGACTTGACCGAGCCGGAGACGAACTCATTCGTCGCTAACGGGCTCGTTGTCCACAATTGCGGCGAGCAGCCGCTCGAAGAGTACGAGGCCTGTAACCTCGGCCACATCAACCTCTCGACGCTTGCTGCCGAGGGTGCGCCCGACTGGCGCGTCTGGTCGGAGGACAACCTCGACGAGTACGGGACGCTCCAGGCGGCTATCGGCGCGTTCCTCGAAGACGCAATCGACTGGGAGGAGTTCAACCGCCGCATCGAACTCGGCACGCGCTTCCTCGAGAACGTCGTCACGATGTCTGACTTCCCGGTCCAACAAATCGAGGAGAAAGTCCGAGCGATGCGCAAGATTGGACTGGGCATCATGGGACTGGCACAGCTGTATATCCAGCTGGGCATGAAGTACGGCAGCGACGAGGCCAACGAGACGGCCCGCCAGCTGATGACCCACATCAACCACCAGTCGAAGTGGACCAGCCACGAACTCGCGACCGAGCGTGGCTCCTTCGCAGAGTGGGACAACTCGAAGTACGCCGACCCCACCGAGTACCAGGAGTGGTTCGAACACCACACCGGCCTCGATGCCGACGACTGGGCAGACGGATTCGCGATTCGAAATCACAACACCACGACCATCGCACCGACCGGAACCACGTCGATGGTCGGGAACACGACCGGCGGCTGTGAGCCAATCTACAACGTCGCCTACTACAAGAACGTCTCCGACGACGTGCAGGGCGACGAGATGCTCGTCGAGTTCGACGACTACTTCCTCCGGACGCTGGAGGACAACGACATCGACATCGACACCGTCAAGAAGGAGGCCCAGGAGCAGATGGCCGCAAACGAGTTCAACGGCGTCGAGGGGCTCTCGACGGTGCCGGACGCTATCGGTGAGCTGTTCGTCACGACCGGCGCGCTCTCGGCCAAGGAACACGCCGGCGTCCAGACGGCCTGTCAGGCCGGCGTCGACTCGGCTATCTCCAAAACCGTGAACGCCCCCAACGACTCCACGACTGAAGACGCCAAGGAGGTCTTCGAGTGGGTCTACGACCACGGCGGCAAGGGCGTCACCTACTACCGCGACGGCACCCGCTCGAAGCAGGTGCTGACCACGCGTGCGGACAACGCGGAGTTCGCAGACGAGGCAGAGGCCGCGGAGACGCTCGTCGAGCAAATCGAGGAGGTCTTCGGCGGCATCGAGGCCTTCGTCGAGAGCGAGGAAGTCGAGGCAGTGCTGGACCAGCAGGTCGAAGAGATTCTGGGCAGCGTCGACGGCGACCGCGAGCAGTTCGCCCAGAAGCAGAGCCGGCCGGACGTGCTCCACGGCGTCACCCAGCGCATCGACACCGGCTACGGGAAGCTCTACGTCAACATCAACGAGGACCCCAAACAGGAGCGGCCGTTCGAACTCTTCGCCAACATCGGCAACTCCGGCGGCTTTACCGCCTCGTTCACCGAGGCGCTGGCAAAGACCATCTCGACGGCGCTTCGCGCGGGTGTCGACCCGTGGGAGATCGCCGACGAACTCCAGGGAATCCGGTCGCCGAAAGTCGCCTGGGACAAAGGCGAACAGATTCAGTCCATCCCGGACGCCATCGGTACCGCGATGCGTCGCTATCTCGAAGGTGATGTCGAGCGAGCCTACCCGCAGCAGGCGACGCTCGAAGAGACCGCCGAAGAAGCCGAGGACCAGTCGGCCGATGGCCAGGCGGAACTCGGTGCAACCGGGCCGGAGACCGACGGCGGTGCGATGTCGGCACAGGGACAGCAAACGTCGACCGAGGGTGACCAGCAAGCACTCATCGAGGCCGGCGAGAGTCCGGAGTGTCCCGACTGCGGGTCGCTCTCGCTGTACTACTCCGAAGGCTGCAAGACCTGCGAGTCTTGTGGCTGGTCGGAGTGCTAACGGGGAATGGCAGCCACCGATAACGCCCCTGCACGCGACGGGCTTCGGTGGCTGGCAACCAAGCGTGTGACACTCGGAGTTATCGCCCTGTTGCTCGCGGTTTTCGTTTTCGAACTCGTCGTCTGGTGGCAGTTCGGCGCTGCTGGCTGGCAGTATATCTTTCTCGCACACCTGCGTCCATCCCCGGGTTGGGTGATGGCACCGTTCTCCCACCGGAGCATCTCGCATCTGGTCACGACAGTCTCGGTCATCGTCGTCTACGGTGGGCTGGTCGAGGAATCTCTCGAACCGGCGACGTACTTCGCGTTCTACGTCGTCGCGGGCTACGCGAGTACGGTCGCACAGCTCATCGAGTACGCCAACGGCCTCCCCGGACTGGGAACGCTCGGCGCAAGCGGGGCCGCACTCGGGCTCGTGACCTTCTTTTCGACGACGACAGCCGCCCGGCAGCGCAGTGAGTCGGCGTCCGTCACGACTATCGAGCAGTTGTTTGCCGTGACTGGCGGTCTCATCGCGGTGCTCATCGTGATAAACGACTTCGTGCCGGGCATCGTCTTCGAGACGGGCACTGCGCCGCTGGGTCACGCTGGCGGGATGGTCGCAGGCGTCTGCTACGGTATCATCCGTACCCGAACACAATAGCAAAGTGTCTCGTTGCCGAGTATCAGAGTATGGCAAAAGAGGGTGGGCGACCGTGTCCGGCATGTGAGCAACCGATGTACCGCCGACACTGCAAGTACGTCTGCCCCCAGCACGGCGTGGTCTTCGACTGCTCGGATACGTTCTACTGAGGATGGCAGCGTCATGTGGTCCCTATCATTTATAGCCGTTCGAGAGGTATCCAATCGGAAATGAGCCCTGGGTCAGTCAAGCAGATGCGCGTTCTCGTCGTCGATGACAACGCTGACCTGGTCGATGTCGTCGCAGAGTTCCTCGAACGGGAACACGACGGCATCACTGCCGTGACTGCGACGAGTGCCGACGGGGCACTCGACCGACTGCAAGCGGAGTCAGTCGACTGCGTCGTGAGCGACTACGACATGCCGGAGACGAACGGCCTGGAGTTGCTTCGCGACGTTCGAGACAGAGAGACAGACCTCCCGTTCGTACTCTTTACCGGGAAAGGCTCCGAGGAAATCGCGAGTGAGGCCATCTCGGCCGGCGTCACCGAATACCTTCAGAAGGGGACCGCAACGGAACAGTACACCGTCCTGGCGAATCGCGTCGAGCGTGCGGTCAGCGAACACCGTGCCAGAACTCGACAGGCCGAAACAGAACGACGGTTCGCGACGCTCATCGAGAACCTCCCGGGGATGGCCTACCGCTGTCGCAACGAACCGGGGTGGCCCATGGAGTTCGTCAGCGATGGGTGTGAGGAGTTGACGGGCTACACCGCAGGAGAAATCGAATCGGGCGCCATCAACTGGGGTGAAGAGATTCTCCATCCCGACGACCGGGAGGATATGTGGGACGCAGTTCAGCAAGTCCTCAACGGGGAGGAGACGTTCCAGGTGACCTATCGCATCCGGCGAGCAGACGGCGAGACACGCTGGTGTTGGGAACGCGGACAGTTGGTGACTGACAAGCAGAACGACGAAATACTGGAGGGGTTCATTACCGACATCACGCCGCGCAAGCGCCGCGAGCAAGAGCTGCAAGCAGAGCGGGAATTCACCGAGAGTGCGCTCAACGCACTCGAGGACATGTTCTTCGTCATCGACCCCGCGACCGAGAAACTCATTCGCTGGAACGACCGAGTGCCGGAAAAAACCGGCTACACGGAGAGCGAGCTGGCGACGATGGAGGGGACCGAAATCATCGCCGCGGACGACCGCGACCGGGCACGTGAAGCGATGGCGACAGCGATGACAGCGGGAACGGTGGTAATTGAGACAGAAATCGTATCGGCCACAGGCGAGCACATTCCCTACGAGTTCCGAGGGACAGTCGTCTCCGACGAAGACGACGACCAACGGGGTATCGCAACGGTCGGCCGAGACGTAAGCGAGCAACGCGAGCGCGAACAGACGCTCGAACGCTATCGGACGCTCGTCGAGAACGTCGGCGACCCGATGTACGTCCTCGACACCGACGGGACTATCGAGATGATCAACAGAGCGATGAGTGACCACCTCGGCTACGACCGGGAGCAACTCGTCGGAGAACCCGCCAGCACCTTTTTGCTCGGCGAAGACTCCGGCCGAGGGAACAAAATCATCGCTTCGCTCATCGAGAGCGACGAGACAGAGTGGGAAACCTGGGAGATGCAAGTCGAGACCAGAGACGGTACCGTAACCAGCCACGAAAACAAGGTAGCTATCCTCACCGACGACGACGGTACCTTCGTCGGGTCGGTCGGTGTCGTTCGCGACATCACCGAGCGCAAGCAGCGAGAAGAGGAACTCGAACGCTACGAGACGGTCGTCCAGGCCGTCGGTGACCCGGTGTACGCTCTCGACGATGACGGCGTCATCACCTTCGTCAACGACGCGGCCGAAGCGATGACCGGATACGACGCGGACACGCTGGTTGGTAGCCACATCGGCACGATTCTCGCCGATGACGGCGTCGACATCGGGAACAAGCAGATTGGAGAGCTACTCGACGACCCGGACAGACGAGCGACGACCTTCGAAGTAACCGTCGAGACGAGTGACGGTGACCAGATTCCCAGCGAGGTACACATCGCTCTCCTGCCGACGCCCAAAGAGACGTTCCACGGAACAGCCGGCATCATCCGCGATATCGAGCAGCGCAAAGAACGCGAGGAGCGCCTCGAACAGTTCGCCAGCGTCGTCTCACACGACCTCCGCGGCCCGCTGAACGTCATCCTCGGCCGAGTGGACCTGGCCAGAAAGGACGTCGACAGCGACGAACTGGATGCCATCGCCAAAGCGGCGACGCGGATGGAAGAACTCATCGAGGACTTGCTGACGCTCGCGCGACAGGGACAGACCATCGGCGACAGCACGCAGGTGTCGCTGTCGGGTGTCGCCGAGGATGCCTGGCAGTCCATCGAGACACCACCAGCAACCCTCGATAACCGGGCGACGCTGTCCGTTGAGGCAGACCCCGATAGACTGCAGGAGTTACTGGAGAACCTGTTTCGGAATGGTGTGGAGCATAGCGCCACTGATAGTCGACCACAGGCCGACGATGGTGTGGAGCAGGCTGGAAAGAACGTGAGAATCGCCATCGGCCACCTCGACGACGCGGACGGATTCTACGTCGCAGACGACGGGCCGGGGATTCCCGAGGACGAACGTAACGCCGTTTTCGACCACGGCTACACGACCAACGAGCACGGCACCGGGTTCGGACTCTCGATCGTCGAGCGCATCGCCGACGCACACGGCTGGTCGGTGACTGTCACCGAAAGCGAAGACGGTGGTGCCCGTTTTGAGATTCGGACCGGGTGACTACTCCGGGTGTGGCTCGCGGAAGTGACTGTACAGCGGTCCCGAGAGTACGATGACGCCCAGCCCCGCGATTGCCAGCACAGCAGCCGGACTGAGCGTGAAGCCAGTCACCGACAGCGTCCGCATCGAGTCTCCCGCCAGCACGGTCACCAGCGCCCACGGTATCTCACCGACGAGCGTCCCGGTCAGAAATGCCCCGAGCGAGACGTTCGTGAGTCCCGACGCGTACGAGATTGGGTCACCGGGGACCGGTGAGAGTCGAGCGACGAGGACGCCGCGTGTCTCGCCGACTGCGTCCGTGAGTCGCCGGCCAGTGTCGGCAACAGAGCCGAACAGTCCCGCGTCACTCCGTGCGTAACGCGCGACGGCGAAGGGTGGGAGTCCGGAGATGCCGGCACCGGCGATGGCAATCGGGAGCGCTACTACCGGCCCGTAGACGTAGCCCAGAACGAGCGCAATCGAGCTGACCGGCCACAGCAGGAACGGACGGACCAGATACACTGCCACGAGTGCGAGTGCGAACTGGACGGGATGGGTTGCTAGATGCTCTAGCTTGGTGACTACCGCGGCCGGCGAGAACAACACGGCCGCCACGAGCGCAACGGCACCGAGACAGGCCATCCCGACGATCTGCCGACGAGTCGCACGCTCCATCTATACTCAGTAGCACCCTGTGCCGGCAAACTCTTTGTGGTCGTCGTCGAACACACGGTGTGGACGAGCGAGTGAAACTCGGCGTCGAACTGCTCGCCCATCTCGAACACGAAGAGTTGCCGCTCAGCGACGCCATCGACCGTCTGGAGACGATTACTACGGACCCGCATCTCACCCGGGAAATTCTCGACACCGCGGAGATGCGGGGACTCCTCGACCGTCAAGAGGGTCTCGTTAGGCCCGCCGGTGGCGTCTACGTCAGTTTCGAGAGCGAAGTCGTCCAGCGCGAGGGCGAGTTTACCTGCCAGCGCTGTGGGGCCGACATCTCGACGGGCCATTTCATCCAGTTCGACGCCGACGAACACGGCCCCTTCGGCTCCTCGTGTATCCGGAAAGTGACTGGGAGAGAGTAGGAACGAAGCGGTCGACCGCTCGCTTACCGACCGCGGCGGAGTTCCTCGATGAGCGTGTCGACTTTCTCGTCGTTGGCTTCGAGTCGTTCGTTGTGCTGGCGGAGCAGTTCGTTCTGGCGCTTGACTGCCTCGGTCAGTGTCGAGAGTTGCTCTTTGATTGCATCGATGTCAGCCGGGTCGACGTCGCCAGCATCGGCCGCCGTTGTCGGTGCTGATTGGTCCGCTGACTCTGTTGTGGGTGCCGAGGCTGTCTCGCCCTGGTCCGGAGTCTGGCGACCCGCCTCGCCCGACGGTGGTTTCGAAGTGGTGGTTGTCGACGGCTGCTTCGGTGTGTCAGCCTCGGTTACCGAGGACCGCCCGGTCTGCGACGGAGAGTCGCCGCTGGCAGCGGCCGCCGGCGACGATTGGTCTCCGCTGGCAGCAGCCTCGTCGTCGCCAGAGTCGCTGACGAGCGGAGAGATGCCGTCGTCGAGTTCGAAGCCACTCGGCGATGTATCGGCTTGGGCCGACTTCCCGTCGGTCTCGTCCTCGTTTTCGGCCAACTGTTCGGTGAGTTCTGCGAGCGAACTCACGTCGTAGTAGGCACAGAGCGTCTGTGTGAGCGTCTGCTTGAGCTTTGGCGCCTGCTCTGAGGGTGCCTTGATACGCTGTGGCCGCCCGCTGACGGTGAGGATAATCTGGGTCGCGACGCTCCCTTCCTCGAAGTCGAGCGCTGTCACGTCGTCGTAGTCGAACACCTCGAAGTCGTCGTCCCAGACGGGCGCACCGATGTGTTTAATGAGCCGCGATTCGGTGACGACGAGCGTGAGTTCACTAAACTGGAAGACGCCGGCAACGGACTCGTCCTCGTCGGCGACGCCGGCGACGCGGAGCACGCCCTGCATGAGAATCTGCAGGAGCGTGTCCGCCCGGTCACCCGGGACTTTGAACTCTTTCGTCCCGTCGACGTACGTCAGACTGAACTTCGTGTTTCGCCGACCGACAGAGAGGTTCAGCCGCTCGATGTCGTGAGAGTAAACTGAAACCGACTCGTCGCTCAACAGGCCCTCGCCCCGGTAGAGAATCGTTCTCGTCGGCGTCACGCAGATGACGTCTTCGTCACCGAGGTTGACCGTCGCCTCGATGGACTCGCCACCCAGGCGTTCCCGCACGAGGTTCGGTATTTCCATGCTGGGTTGTTCCCGTGAGAAGTTATAAAACCGCGGGTGGGGCGTTCAGTCGAGTTCGCGCTCGATGACCGAACGGAGGTCCCGAATCTCCGACGCAGCGAGTTCCACGTCGGTCCCGTCGACAGCGAGACGCAGCGAGCCGCTGTCGTCGGCCACACCAATCTCCGAGACGGGTGAAATACCCTCGAAGGCATTTCTGACTGCATCGGGGTCGGTCGTCTCGACGACAACGCGACCGGCCTGTTCGTGGAACAGGTGAGCGGCGTCGGGCAGTGACACCTCGGCACCTGCCCCATCGTGAACCATCTCCGCGAGCGAGACGGCGAGACCGCCGTGGCTCACGTCGTGGGTCGCCAGCGTCGAGTCGAAGTCTGCCACCGCTGCGAGTTTTTCGACGAGTCCAGCCGGGTCGTCTGGCAGTTCCGGGAAGCGGTCCGACCCGCCCTCCGTCGCGAGCAGTTCCGACCCGCCGAGTCGTGCCTCTGCTTCGTCAGCCAGCGGCAGGTCGCCCACGACGAGCAGGGTCCCTTCGCCGGCCAAATCGAGCGGTGGCGAATCGTATCCATCTTTCGTTCCCACGAGGGCAAGCGTCGGTGTCGGCGGAATCGGGCCGGCCGGAGAGTCGTTGTACAGCGAGACGTTCCCGCCGACGACGGGCGTCGACAGCGTCTCGCACATATCGGCCAGACCATCCACGGTGCCCTTGAAGCCGCCGTACACGTCGGGTTTCTCAGGGTTACCGCCGTTGAGACAGTCGACGGCCGCCAGCGGCGTTGCCCCCTTCGCGGCGACGTTGGTCGCGTTCTCCAGCGCGATAGCACGGGCGCCTTCGTAGGGGGCAGCGTCGGTCCAGTTGGGGTCTGCGCCTGCTGAGTAGGCAAGTCCCGTTTCTGCCTCCCGAATGGCCAGGATTGCGGCGTCGTCACCGGGACGACGGGCGGTCCGGACCTGAACTTCGTGGTCGTACTGTCGGTAGACCCACCGTTTCGAGGCGCAGTTCGGACTGCCGATGACCGCCCCGACAGCGTCTGAAACGTCGATATCCGGCAGGTCGCGGTCGGGCTGAGACGGCTCCTCAGAGTCGAGGTCGTTCATCGGCGCGCCCTCGCCGAGGAAATGTCCGTCCGTGTCAACGACGGTCTCGCCCTCGAAGGTACAAACGTAGTTCCCCTCGGTAACATCGCCGATGACCGAGCAGCCGAGGTCGTAGCGCTCGGCAATTGCTTCGACGCGCTCGACGTTGTCGGGGTCGACCTCGTAGGCCATCCGCTCCTGGGACTCGGCGAGTAGAATCTCCAGTGCGTTCATGTTGGGTTCGCGCTGGTGGACTCGTTCGAGGTCGATGTGCGCCCCCAGTCCACCCTTGGCGACCATCTCGGAGGTCGCGCCGCCGAGACCGGCAGCACCGAGGTCACGCGCCGACTCGACGAGATTCTCGTCGAGGAGTGCCTCGTTGGCCTCGATGAGCAACTTTTCGGTGTACGGGTCCCCAACCTGGACGGCGGGGCGGTCCTCGGTTTCGGCGTCCTCCGAGAGGTCCTCGCTGGCGAAGGATGCACCGCCGAGTCCGTCGCGACCGGTGGCGTTGCCGACGAGCACGAGTTTGTTGCCGGGTTCCTGGGCGACGGCAGTGACCAGACGGTCCGGGTCGTCGATGAGTCCGATACAGGAGACGTTCACCAGCGGATTGCCTTCGTAGTCGTCGTGGAACGCGACGCTCCCCGAAACCGTCGGGACGCCGATACAGTTGCCGTAGTGACTGATACCGTCGACGACACCCTCGAAGAGATATCGGGAGTGTTCGCGGTCGAAATCACCGAAATAGAGGCTATCGGCGAGCGCGATTGGGTAGGCACCCATCGAGAGGGTGTCCCGGACGATACCGCCGACGCCCGTTGCCGCGCCGTCGACCGGGTCGACGTACGAAGGGTGGTTGTGGCTCTCGATACCCATCGTGATGTACACGTCCTCGCTGTCCTCGTCGGTCGGGAGCGCGACCACCGCGGCGTCGTCACCGGGGCCGACGACGACCTGCTCGCCCTCCGACTCGAAGGCGGAGAGGAGCGGTCGGGAGGAGCGATACGCACAGTGTTCACTCCAGAGATTCTCGAAGAGTGCGGCCTCGGCCGGGGTCGGCTCGCGACCGAGCTCCGCTTCGATGAGTTCACGGTCAGAATCGGCCAGAGTCATTACCGCGTCCTTGCCACAGGTCGGCTAAATCCCTTTCCATGCGCCACCGCTCTCGAGGGGTCGAGACAGAATCGAGTCACCAACGGTGTCGCAACGAGCACGCAGACGGCTCGCAAGTGTGCAGACTACATTAAGCTCTCAGCGCGCCTCTCTCCAGGCGGAGATTACAATGAACAAAAACGTCGGTGGATACGACCGCATCGCTCGCTTCGTCCTCGGCCCGCTGCTCATCGTCGTCGCAGTGGCCGCATACGGCGGCTACATCACGCTCGCGTCAGGACTGCTCGGCGCAACCATCGTCTGGGCCGCCCTCGCAATCGGCGCAGTGTTCATCGTCACTGCCGCGACACAGATGTGCCCACTCAACAGCGTCTTCGGTATCGACACCTACCGGGGTTCGGCAGGCGACGGCACCGCAGAGGCGGACTCGGAGTCGGAGTCTCGTGCTGGCCGCCCGATGTAGCATCGTCGCGCACTATTTTTTGGCCTTGGTGAACGTAGCGTGTAGTCTGGAGCAGTGTGCCAGCTGGCTGTCCTCGCGTGGTCGCACGGCGATCGAGGCCGTCTTCACACGTTCCAGATTACGTGGGTGACACAGCTCTCGTCAACGATTGCGCCATCCGCAATTAGTTCCGCGCAGTTCTGAACCGCGTCCGAGCCGCCGGGGAACTGCTCGGCCGCAACTAATTCGACGGTCAGCGTCAGCGTCGGGAGACATCCGCCGGGTGCGAGGTTGCCGTTGTTCGGATGCGTCGCCGTGACCACGCCACCGCTTGCCGACGCGCTCCAGTCACTCCCGGACGCGGAGACGAACGACATGCCGCCGGGCAGGTCGTCGGTCACCGTAATCTGTCCGTCACACTGCTGGTCAGTCGGGTTACAGACCGTAATCTCGTAGGTTTCTTGTTCACCGTAGGTGAACTGCGAGGCCGCAACTTTGTCGATTACGAGGCCGTTGCATCCCTCGATTGGCTGCGTCACCGTGACAGTCGTGCAGTCTGTATTATTGTCGGCAGTGGCGTCGTCCGAATCGACACGCGCGCAGTTACGGAGCTGGTCGCCAGTCTCGTCAATCGAACCAACATCGACTTCGAGGGTCAACACTGGAAGGCAGTCACTCTCGGCGAGTCCCCCGGTGTTGGAATGTGTCGCCGTCACGATGCCCCCGCTTTCGCTGACAGTCCACCCGCTCCCGGTTCCGGACGCAAACGACACGCCGCTCGGAAGGTCGTCGGTGACCGTCACTGGGTCGTCACAGGGGCCATCACCCGCGTTACAGACGACGATATCGAACGTCGTCGGTTCGCCGGCGGTCACGAGACCACCATCAGTGTGGCTCTTGGTGACCGAGAGGTCACACTCGCCCGTGCCAGGCTGGACTGGAACGCTCACACAGTCACGGTTGTTCGACGTGTCCGCGTCCGTTCCCTCGATACTCACGCAATTGCGAATCTGATCGCCAGTCTCGTCCATCGAGCCGACAGTGACGTTCAGCTCCAGTACCGGGAGACACTCGCCCGGCGCGAGCCCACCGCTATTGGAGTGTGTGCAAGTGACGGTACCGCCGCTCTCCGTGCAGTTCCATCCAGTGCCACTCTCGAAGTCGAAGGCCACGCCGCTCGGGAGGCCGTCGACGACCGTTACGGGGTCGTTACAGGAGCCGTCTCCAACGTTACAGACTTCAATCTCGAAGGAGGTAGAGGTGCCCGCAGTGACGACGTCACCCCCGTAGCTCTTGGTGACTGCGAGGTCGCACTTCCCTTCACCGGGTCTGACGGGTACGCTCACGCAGTCGCGGTCGTTCGATGCGTTAGCGTCGTTCACTTTCAGAGCCGCACAGTTGCGAATCTGGTCGCCAGTCTGACTCATCGAACCGATAGTGACGGTCAGGTCCAGTACCGGAAGGCACTCACCCGGCGCGAGTCCGCCGCTGTTGGAGTGCGTGCAGACGACAGAGCCGCCGCTCTGGCTGCAACTCCAGCCCGTTCCGCTTCCCGAATCGAAGGTCACGCCGCTCGGAAGGCCATCGACAACGGTGACGGGGTCATCACAGGGACCGTCGCCCTCGTTACAGACCTCGACCTGGAAGGTCGCAGAGCTTCCCGACAGAATCACATCACCGTCGTAGCTCTTGGTGACTGCCAAGTCACACTCGACCTCACTCGGTTCGATTGGTACCTTGACGCAGTCTTGCTTGTGGCCGAGATCAGCATCCCCCTGGTCGACAGTGACACAGTTCGCGATTTCGCTGCCGACTTCGTCAACGGTGCCGATATCGACCGCGAGAGTGAGCGTTGGAAGGCAGTCACCGCCGTCGAGTCCACTACTATTAGAGTGCTCGCAGGTGACCACCCCACCACTCTCTGTGCAGTTCCAGCCGCTCCCGCTGTCAGTAGCAAATGTCGTCCCGCTTGGCAAGTCGTCGGTGACGGTAACTGTAGACTCGCAGGTCTCGTCTCCCTCGTTGCAGACAGTAATCTCGAACTCGGTCGTGTCCCCGTACGAGACCGGTCCGCCGATGTGTTCTTTCCTCACTGAGAGATCGCACGGCTCATCGTCGTGCAGGCAGCCGGCAAGTCCAACCATACTCCCCGCGCCGACGACCTGGAGAACTCTTCTGCGGGTGGTTCCCCCGCTCACGTCCGCCATCTCCTCGTCACCGTCCCTCATTTCGCCGTGCCCCCATTGTCAGACGCAGCTCCATCCAGAGAGGCTACACTCGCTTGTACGTTGTTCCAGGAGTAGAGCCCCACACATCGGCAAGTAACCGAATTATTGGCTTGCGTTACCATTA
>JAZKTK010000079.1:0-14038 GCA_036625595.1 Haloarculaceae archaeon
AATAGGTATATGCTCGCGGGGTGAACATGAACGCCAGCGAACGCGGGCGCAGTCGTGCAGTTCAGGCGCGCGGGTCGTTCACTTTCTCGCGATGCTCACCGTTACGCCATTCACGCACGCGGTCGTTGACCCAGCCAGCTGAATACCCGACAATATCGCCCGTATCAGCCTGTGATATGCCAATGTCGTCATCCCACGGCTTGACTGCGCGAAGTGCCGTCTCGATTGCTTGCTCGCGGGAGAGTTCGCCTGCATCGGTCTCGTTATCACTGTCGTCATTGAGTGCGTCGCTCATATCGAACGCCAACGCTTCCCGCTCTTGAACTCGAAGCGAGTCGGTTTTGCACCCGCAATCGTGTCCTCTGGTGACTTCGAGGAGAGTTAGCGAACGTTCGATGTGCAGATGTTCAATTTGGGCAGACGCCCGATACAGTCAATCGTCGTTGACGGGCATCGGCTCTGGCTGTGACCCAAAGCGGTCGAGATGGGCACGAATCGTCGGCGTGACACGGTAGCACCCATACGCCATGGCGAGACCGACGACGAGGTCTGTGAGCCAGTGGATGCCGAGATAGACCGTGGATGCGAGGATGAGCCCGGTGAGCGTCCAACTGAGCCGTTTGTAGCCACTGGGCGCATAGAGAGAGGCTGTCCCGGCAAGGCCAGCGTGCAGGCTCGGGAGTGCCTTCTGGAAGGTGTCGACATTGCTCATGAACAGCTGAATCGGGCCAGTCGACTCGTAGAGCACTGGCTCGACGCCCTGGAGGTAGTAGCCGGTGACGCCAACGGGAACGAAGTAGAAAATCGGCATGGAAACGACGAGGACAGTCGTGTAGGTGATGACGTAATCCAGTGCCTGGTCGTGGCTGTGGCTGCGTTTCAAACCGATGTACGTGGCGAGGAGCAGCGAGGGGTAGACGAGCAGGTAGACGACGACAAACAGCGTGGTCAGAATACTACTTGGGTCTGGCTGGAGGACCGCGACAGCATTTCTCTCGAGAGCGTAGATGAGGTCTGTGCGGGGCGGATATGGTGACAGCTCGGACGCCATGCCGGCGATACCTGAAACCGCGAGAACCCCCACAATGTAACTGACGTCGCGTCGGTCGAGTGGTGGGCGCATTACTGTACACTTTCAGGACTCTATTGAATATCTATTGGTTATAGTTCAGTGAAATCTCTTGAAAAACTACAAATAAAAAGAATAATCCGACTTTATCTGACCATGGGTAGGCATAAAAATTAGAATGATGCTCAACACGCTCCTATATATAAATAAATAACCAAATTTTGAAGAGCATAAAATGTAATCAGACAAATACAATTCGGTGGTTGGGTTCCCGTATCGCCGCAGAATCTCGGTGGCAGCAAGCAGTCGCTGTCCAATCCAAACGCTTCGAACTCGACCAGAGACGATCTCCATCTCAGTCCACCAAATCCAGTCCCATCCCCAATCACCAATATAATATAATTCAGAATTCATAAAAAGGTTGTAACTTATTGTCATCCATCCGTTGCCTGGCTGTGGCATTAGCTCACACGAACTTACCACTCTTTGGCTACTTGGCCCCCAGTTTCCAGTGCAACGTCCGACTACTCCGGAGTGAACGGCTGATTGGGTGCTAGTCAGAGTCCCGTTCGTCCCCCCGGCTGTTGCGGCGCCACGTTCTGTCAGGATAGCTTTTCGTTGCGTACCGATTACCCCTCAGTTTCCACTGCAGCGCGCCCAGACGGTGCTTTAGTCGGTCGTCGGAAACGACCGTTCGAGCGCGTCCACGTAGCCGACTGCGGCCGCGACCTCCGGGTCGTCGTCGAGGAGTGCAGTAATGCGGTCGCAAGCGTGGCGAACAGTCTGGCGGTGGTGGCCCTCGGGGAGTTTGTTCGTTGCGACGCGCCTCATCGTGTCAGCTGTCAAACACGCAGTTTCGTAGTCTCCTTCAGTTACTGCGCGTCGGGTTTCGGTACACAGTTGTGTGATGACCGTCACCACGTCTGCCGGGAGGTCGTCGGACACAGTTTCGGTTGGGTCGGGACGGATAAAACAGCCTCGTGGGAGATGTGTCGAACGCCCGCTATTATATTGCCGCAGGACGTAGTGGGGGTAAGTGACGATGAGCCTCCGCCAGCAGACACCCACCGCGGTGGTCGTAGGATGACTCCGCACAGCCAGTACGAAAGCAACCTCGAATGGTGCTACGACGCTGTTCAGGACGTGTCGCGAACGTTCGCTATCACCATCTCCGAACTCGACGAACCGATGGCCCGTGACATCTGCGTGGGCTATCTCGTCTGTCGCGTCGCAGACACTATCGAGGACGACGACCGCATCCCGCCAGCCGAAAAGGCACGGCTCTTGCGGTCGTACCATCGCGCAATCGACGGCGACGAAGATGCCGATGGGATGGCTTTCCAGAGTGAGGCAGCAGCGTGGATTCCCGACGACCCCGACGCAGACTGGCAGGTGGTGGCCAACACCGACCGCGTCCTCTCGACGTTCTACCAACTCGAGGCGGACGCACGCGAGCGTATTCGCCCGCCGGTGTGCGAACTCGTCGACGGGATGGCGATGTTCGTCGACCGCTACGCCGAGGAAGGAGGGCTTCGCATCAAGACTATCGAGGAACTCGAAGAGTACTGCTGGTACGCGGCCGGCACTGTGGGAACGCTGGTGACGAACCTCGTCAGCCAGAACGCCGAGCCGGCGGTGGCCGACCAGCTCGACGAAAACGCACGAGCGTTCTCGCTGTTGCTCCAGCTCGTCAACGTCGCCAAGGACGTGACCGTCGACTACGAGGAGGAGAACAACGTCTATCTGCCCGAGGCCTGGCTCGACGAGGCCGGTGTTACCGCCGAGGATATCGGTGCTGGCAGGTCCGTCGACGCACTCGCATCGGTCGTCAAGCGGGTGACCGACCACGCGGCGGGGTATCTCGATGGCGGACAGGCGTGGCTAGAGGCGATGCCCGAACGCCGCGGCAACACGCTCGCGGCCTGGGCAGTTCCCTATCTACTCGCAGTCGGGACGATACGCGAACTCAGGCAGCGTCCGCGGGATGTTATCACCGACGGTGGCGTCAAAATCAGTCGCGAGGAGGTCTACGCGGTCATCCGAACGTTCTCGGCCGGGGCCGACGCGACAGATGTGGGTCGGCTCCGCCGACAGATCGCCGAACGGCCACTACCGGAGTGGTGACGGTGTCGGACGCCCCGAACTGTCTGTGAGGCACTCCATCGATGGTGAATTGCCGATTTCGGGTGGCCGAGCCGACGGATGCGGATGCGATTCTCGCGGTCAAACGTGCAGCCATCAGCGCCCTCGTGGGGACGCAGTACACCGACGAGCAGCTCACCGCCTGGGCACCCGACGACGACGCGCTCTCTGATTTCGAGTCGGCAGTCGAGAGCGACCAGTTTACTGTGCTGCTCGCTGAGACACGTGATGAAACCGCGGGGTACGGCGTTCTCAACGGATCCAAAGAGCGCATCGATGCCGTCTACGTCCATCCGGAGTACGCCCGCGAGGGTATCGCCTCGTCGCTGGTCGGCCAACTGGAGATGCGTGCCCGGATGCGGGGAATCGAGGAGCTGTCAATCGTCGCCTCGCTGAACGCTCGCCCGTTCTACGAGTCGCTTGGCTACTGGAATGTCGGGACCAAAATCCAGACCATCGACGGCGTCGACATCGAGTTTGCGGTGATGCACAAGCGACTGATGGCGGAGTGACCGGGCGACGCTGCCAACTTCTTTTGCCACTGCCTGCGAGCGGTTCGTATGGACAAACAGGACATTCGCGAGTGCGTCTGGGACGACCTGGAGGACTCCGGCGACGCCCGTTTTCCGTTCCCACCACATGGGCGAATACCGAACGTTGCGGGCGCCGATACGGCTGCCGACCGTCTCGCCGCCCAGCCCGAGTTCCAGCGGGCCGACACAATCAAAATCAACCCCGACTCGCCACAGCGACCGGTTCGAAAACGCGCGCTCGACGCCGACAAGACCCTCTATATGGCTGTCCCGCGGCTGGCCGACGAAGAGTGCTTTCTCGAACTCGACCCCGACCGAATCGACGACATCGACGATGCGACCACCATCAGCGGGGCCGACGAGGCCGGCGTGCAGGTTCCGCCCGACGACGTGGCACCAATCGACCTCGTCGTGTCGGGAAGCGTCGCAGTCTCGGAGTCTGGCGACCGAATCGGAAAAGGCGAGGGGTACAGCGACCTCGAATACGCCATCCTGCTCGAACTGGGACTTCTCGACCACGAGACGCCGGTCGCGACGACGGTCCACGAGCGGCAGCTTCTCGACGAGCGTGTCGAGACAGCGGCCCACGACGTGACGATGGATCTCGTGGTGACGCCCGAGCGAGTGATTCGTGTCGCGGATGCGCCGAAGCCAGCGGGACTCGACTGGGAGTTGCTCTCGCCCGAGCGGATTGCGGAGATTCCAGTTCTAGAGCGGTTCAGAGTGTGAGGGGTGGAGGTCTTAGTCGGGTGACAGTGGTCCGTCGACCAGCGCCGTCAGCAACTCTTGCGCCACCGCTTTGTCGAGCGGGTCGTTGGCGTTGCCACAGTGGGGCGATTGGACGCAGGCTGGACAGCCATCCGCACAGTCACAGGCCGAGACGAGGTCGAGTGTCGTCGTCGCGAGGTCGTCGATATCTTCGTAGCCCTGTCGAGCCAGTCCGACGCCGCCCGGATAGCCGTCGTAGATGAAAATAGTGCTGCGGTCGGTGTGGGGGTGCAACGGCGTCGAGAGTCCGCCGATATCACGGCGGTCACACAGCACTCGGAAGGGAAGCGTCGCGATCATCGCGTGTTCGGCGGCGTGGATACCGCCGGCGAAATCGCCCTTTTCGGCCAGTTTCGCCTGCAGTGTGGCAGGCAGCGTATAGTAGAGCGCCCGCGTCTCCAGCGTCGTCTCGGGCAAATCGAGCGAGCGCTCGCCGAGTAACTCACCACTCTTGCTGTCGCGGCGCTCGAAGCCAGTAATCTGCTTGCGCATGGTCACCCGTGCGAATCGAACGGGTACGTCCGAGCGCGCGGCAAGTTCCCGCTCGTCGAGGTCTTCCTCGACGGTGATGGTCTTGTCGTGGCGCACCCGTGTGAAGTAATCGGCCCAGGTGCGGTCTAACTCCGCAACGTCGTGGCGCAAATCCAACTCGACGACTTCGTATGTGGTGCCCTGGTGGTGGTAAATCGCGCCGGGGTGTGCGTCCCGGAGGGCGTCGTCGAAGGGGAGCGTTCCGATGGTGTCGCCGTCGCGGGTCCGGAGCTGAATTTCGCGGTCGGCGGCCGTCCGGAGGCTCATCTCGTGTTGGGGACTGCCGTCGCCGCTGTCGAGCCAGCGAGTGCCTGCGTCGGTGGTTCGGCGCTCCAGTTGCCCTGTTGATTCGAGGTCCGCGACCACGTCTGGAAACGTCTCCCCGAAGTGGCGGTCGTCGTCAGGGCGGAGCCACGTCTCGCGAGCGGCCGCACGGACGTGCGCCGGCAACAGGTGGTCGTTCTCGGGGTTGGTGACCGCCTGCTCTGGTTTCTCGTCGAACAGTTCGCTAGGATTTCGCGCGACGAACTGGTCGAGCTGGTCCTCGCCGGTGACGAGCGCGACGAGACTCGGGTCCTCGCCCCGGCCCGCCCGGCCGGCCCGCTGGAAGGTCTGCATCCGCGTGCCGGGATAGCCGTCGAGCAACACGGCATCGAGACCGCCCACGTCCACTCCGAGCTCGAGTGCGCTGGTCGACCACACGCCACGGAGCGACCCGTCGTGCAATCCCGCCTCGATATCACTCCTTCGCTGGTCGGTGAGTGCGGCCTGGTACGCACCGACGTTGCTGGCGAGGTCCCCGCGTCCGCGTTCGCGGAGGTCCTCGGCGCTCTCGGTGGCGTACCGCTCGACGGTCTGGCGGGAGTCGGTAAAGACGGCAGTCTGGAGTCCGCGGGAGACGAGGTCGACGAAGAGCTGTTTGGTCTCGACGTGACTGGACTTCCGTCGGCCGGTTCCCCAGCCCCCATCGCTGTATTCTGGCGGGTTCCAGACCAGCCAGTGCGTCGGTCCGGTCGCACTCTCGTCGGTGTCCACGAGGGCGTAGGAGTCGGGTGACTGGCCGGTGACGCGGGCGGCGTGCTCGCGGGGGTTGCCGATGGTCGCCGAACAGCAGACGTACTGCGGGTCGGCGTCGAAGCGCTCGCAGACCCGGTTCAGCCGTCGGAGCACGAGTGACACCTGACTCCCGAAGACGCCACGATAGGCGTGGACCTCGTCGACGACCACCGTCTGGAGTCGCTCGACGAACCACTCCCACAGCCGGTGGGCGTGGGGGAGGATGCCGTAGTGAAGCATATCCGGCGTCGTCAGCAAGACTGTCGGCTGACGCTCTCTGACGCGCTCTTTTTCAGTTCGAGAGAGCTGTCCGGTGTAGCGGTCGACGGTGACTCGCGAGCCAAAGCCGAGGCCACTCGCCAGCGAAGCGAGTGTCTCCTCCTGGTCGTTGATGAGCGCGACCTGTGGACCGATATAGAGTGTCGTTCCGAACTCAGCCATCGCCCGCTCGAAGGCGGGAACGGTGTACGCGAGGCTCTTCCCGCTCGCTGTCTGGGTCGCGAGGACGACGTTTTGTCCGTTCCGGACAGCCTCGATAGCGTCGGCCTGGTGGGCGTAGAGGCGGTCGATGCCGGCGTCGCCGAGCGTGCTAGCGACGCGCTGGTCGAGGTCGATATCGCGGAAGGTAGCGTCCCGTCCGCCGCGCACGCGATGGTCGGCAATCTGCCCCTCGTAGTACGGACGGCCACGGAGCCAGTCGACAGTGTCGTCCACGGGCGCGCTAGCGGGGGCAGGATAGTAGCGGTTGCGCTTGGCAATGCTTTCGGACTGTTGGATAAAATATCAGTTCGCTCGCTTGCACCCCGAACGTCCCGACTGGGTTACCCTGTTGGAGGCACTGGCCGACGCAGTTCGGCGTCCCGGGTTGCCTTAGACCGTGAGGACCTGCCTGTCCGTGTCGTTGAGCACCCGGTCGACGACACTCCCCATCTTTTGGTCGTGGGTGTGGCCGCGATACCCCATCACGATGAGGTCCGCATCGACTTCGTCGGCGTAGGAGAGAATCTCCTCGTGCGGGACCCCGTGGCAACACCGGGAGGTGACATCTAGACCGGTCTCTTCGCCGGCCTCGACGATGTTTTTCAGCAGGTCCATCGCACGGTCTTCGGCCTCATCGGTGACCAGTTCCATCGCGCTCAGGGCCGGTTCGCTCATGTGCCTCGTGTCGATGACGTGCAGCGCGTGTAGTTCTGCGTCGAACTGTTCGGCCAGTCTGAGCGCTTTTTCTTCGGCTAGCTTACTCTGTTCACTCCCGTCCGTTGGGATGAGGATTGTCTGATACATTTTGTGTCCCTCCAGCTATAACTACGGACGGCCAACGTATAGCACATGCGGACAAATCTCAGATACTGGGACGTCTCGGAACGGCGGTGAATTCTTTTCTGCGTCCGACGTTGGTCTGGTATGCTCGTAGAGGACGTGATGCAAACGGATATCGTCACCGTCGCTGTCGAGGGAACGCTCCGAGACGGTGTTGCGCAGATGCTCGAACACCGCGTCGGGAGCGTCATCGTCACTGAAAACGGGGGACCAACCGGTATCGTCACCGAAACGGATGCGCTACACGCCGGTTACGTCACCGAACGTCCGTTCGACGATATCGACATCGCAGCGGTGATGTCAGAGCCACTCGTTACGGTTGAGCCGACCAGAACTGTTCGAAGTGCTATCCAGCGTATGGCCGACGAGCAACTCAAGAAACTCCCCGTTCTTGACGGCCTCGACCTCGTTGGCATCCTGACGATGACAGACATTAGCCGTCACTACGGGGATATCGTCCGCGAGATTCACGAAATCGCGCGTCCACGGGACAGTCGCGCCGACGGCTGGTAACCCGAGTAGTGAGCACTGGTCGACTGTTTTGAGTGTCCCTTCTCGCCTCCGTAGACTGTTCTGGTCTCCGAGCAACGCTGAAGGCACAATGGATACGCATCTGTGACCGTCACCCCACCGTTGATGAGAAGAACGTCAGACACACCGGAACTGGAAGAATGCCAGGGTGGGTCCGATTTCACGAGCAGGAACGCATCTGTGGGTGTCTCGAAAATATACATTTAAAAGAACGGCCAGTAATATGTTGAATGATGATGTACTCGGGACTCTCTGGTCTTGCGTCCGCCGGGACCGCTCTCGGTCTGGTCGTCCTCTGGACAGGTTCGAGTCCCGAGAGCAGCGTTGCAGTCGCCGGACCGCTGTTGCTCGCGGCCTCGACAGACAGCGACGTGGGTCTCCGCGGCCAGGTGCTCTGGATTCTCGGTGCCGCAGTTGTCGGTGGGGGGCTGGGGTACGGCATCGCGACGCTCACTGTGCCGACGGCGACACCTATCGCGCTCGGATTCGGTATCGCTGTGGGCGGCGGACTCGGTGCAGTCGCGCGACTGTTCGCCGTCGGTGAGACAGAAGCACAGCCCCCTGATACGGTGACAGTCAGTTCGGCCAGCGACGAGACGAGTGTGCCCGACCCACAGCCGGTCGACCTCTTCGAGGAGAATCCAGACCCTGTGCTGTACTTCGACGATAGCGGTGACGGTCCGGTCGTCCGTGCGGCGAACCCGTCCTTCGAGGAAACCTTCGGTGTCGGGGACGCAGCCGTCGAGAACGCGGCACTCACTGATGCGCTCATGGTGACCGAACGGGGGGACGATATCGTCACAGCAGCGAGCCAGGCGCGGTCGATCGACGTGGTTGTGGCCTGTGACACACCGGGCGGCGCCCGTTCGTACCGCGTGCGAACGGTCGCACTCGCCCGTGGGGGGTCGACGCGCGGCTACGTGGTATACACGCCGACCGAACACGATGCATGAACGCGACTACCCGGGGTGGCGGGCGATTTCCTGAAATGCCGTCTCGATATCGTCGAACTCCTCTAGTGTTCCGTCCATCTCGGCTCTGAGTTCCTCAGCTCGAGCCGCGAGTTCCTGTAGTTCGTCGCTGGCTTCGACCTCCTGTGGTGAGAGTTCGGCTTTGAGGAGCGCGACCTTCGACGACACTTCGAGATACTCCGAGAGGCGGTCGTCGTAGCGCTGGACCTCCAGTTGCTGGTCGATAGCGGAGACGAGGTCGGCCTTCTCGACGGGTTTACAGAGGTAGTCGTCGAAGTCCAATTCCAGGATGTCCATCCCGGGATCGACTGCAGTCAGCATGATGACCTTGCAGTCGAATGGCATGGCGCGAATCTCCTCGAGGACCTCGTCGCCGGGGATGTCGGGCATCCGTCGGTCGAGCAACACCACGTCGACGTCCTCGTCGATGGTTTCGAGTGCCTCTTTCCCGCCGTAGGCGGTCCGAGTCTCGTATTCGTTCCGTAGCCGCAAGGCGTACACGTCAGCGACTTCCTCCTCGTCGTCGACGACGAGCACGGTCGCCTGGTCGCTCCCCGATGACACAGTACACAATCTACCCCCCGACGATAATAAGTGTGTGTTGTTTCCTCACGCCCACAGCGCGCTGGAACGGAAGTTTAAAGATTCGCACAGAGTGACGTTCGAATAAGGATGCTCTCGCCACCGCTTCAAGTCGTCGACAGTCTTTTGCTCCAGTACAACACGGGCGACGCGGTGCTCATCCTCTTCGTGCTGGGCCTGCTGGCGACGCTCCCGCTCAAATCGCGGAAGGTGACGACGCTGCACACGCTGGTGTTCGGACTACTCCTGTTGATACTGCCGGGTCAGATGCTCACGGTCAGTAGTAGCGGAGCGCACCTGCTGGGTAGCGTCCTGCAGTACAAGATGCTCGGTCTCGGACTCCTCATCGCATCGCCAGTCGTTTACGCGACAAGTTGAAGACTCCGGGCCGACGCAAACTCACTCTAACTTTCCGAGCGCAGTAAAGAAGTCGAGCGGCGGCCCTGCGATGTACACCGGGGTTCCGGCGCGCTCGAGGTGGATTTCCGCCGGCGGCACGACTGACCGCCGGACGCGACCGTCACTGAGTGCCACCGCACTCTCGGCGTCGTCGATACGCACCGTTACCGTGGCGTCGGTGTCGACGACCAGCGGCGGCATCGCCTCCTCGCCGCACATTTCGGTGACGATGAATCCGGGCACGTCCGGGTGGACAATCGGACCACCCTCGCTGAGGTTGTAGGCTGTGCTGCCGGTCGTCGTCGCCACGAGGACGCCGTCAGCGTGGCCGCTGGTGTACAGCGAGCCGTCGACGCGGACTTCGATGCTGAGACCGTTGCCATGGCCGCGCTGTGGTCCCTGCACGACGACCTCGTTGAGCGCGGCCGGGAGCGTCCAGGCGTCGGTACTCGCTGTGAGACGCGGCATCTTCCGTAGCTCGTCAGTTCCCGACGACCGAATCTGCTCGACAGCCTCGGAGACACTCTCGACGGCGTCTTCGGGTGAAATCGCGTTCAGAAAGCCGACTTCGCCGAGATTGATGCCCATGATTGGCGTCGTGCCTGCCCCCCGGGCGGTAAAGAGAAATGTGCCGTCACCGCCGATACTGACCGCCAGGTCGCAGGTATCGAACTCCTCGACGGGACAGCTGTCTGGTATCGGCGTCTCGCCCGTTCCGTCCTCGTGCCAGACGTTGCCCCGCTGGAAGGCCTCGTGGGTCGATTCGTCGACGACCACTTCGATGTCCTTCTGGTGCAGTCGCTCGCAGATATCTCCTACCAGCGAAATCGCACGGGTGTTGCCACGCTGTCCGACGATACCCACTCTCATCGCCGCAGAATTGCGCCGCCACACTCATATACTGTCCGCTCGCCGCTCGCCCTGAGTGGCTGCTGTTCCCCGCGAACCGGGCAAAGTTAATCAGGTCGCAGGATAATCCACGAGTATGCGCAGTGGCTGTCGGGGGGAGTGCCTGTGAGCGAGGACGACGAGGACGGTGACTGGTTCGAAAAGGCGCTCGAAGAAGGCGAACGCGAGGCTGAAGCTACCGACGGCGACACAGTGACAGATGAGGCGGCCGGTGAGGGTGCGACGGACGATTCTACCGACGATGGCCCGTTCGGTAGCGACGGTGACGACGGGGCATTCGGCGACCCGTCGGCCGAGAGCGAGACGCCATTTGGCGACGACGGCGACGGCGCTGACGGTCCGTTTGGTGGCGAATCAGATGACGCCGGCGGGCCGTTCGGCGACGACGGCGACGCAGGGGGCCCATTTGACGACGACCCGTTCGGTGGCGGTGACGGCGAGAGTCTCTTCGACGAGGACTTCGGGAGCGCCTTCGACTCGGGGGGCGACGACGAGTTCGACGACGAGGAACTCGATTCCGACATCCCGCGTATCGACCTCGGAATCGAGGGACTCGACGATATGATTCAGGGTGGGGTCCCCGAGCGCCACCTGATAGTCACCATCGGCTCGGCCGGGACCGGGAAGACCACCTTCGGGCTCCAGTTTCTCTATCACGGGCTCCAGCAGGGCGAAAACGCCGTGTTCATCACGCTCGAACAGAGCCACGAATCTATCGTCGACACCGCAAACGAGTGGGGGTGGGGCTTCGACGAGTACGAAGCCGAGGGGAGTCTTGCCGTCGTCGACTTAGACCCCGTCGAGATGGCAAACAGCCTCGACAACATCCGCGGCGAACTGCCCGAACTCATCAAGGACTTCAACGCCGACCGACTCGTCCTCGACTCCGTGTCGCTGCTGGAGATGATGTACGACAACCCGGCCAAGCGACGCACCGAAGTCTTCGATTTCACGCGTTCGCTGAAAAACGCTGGTGTCACCACCTTCCTCACCAGCGAGGCCAGCGAGTCGAACCCCTACGCCTCCCGCCACGGCATCATCGAATATCTGACCGACGCCGTGTTCGTCCTTCAGTACATCCGCGGCGAAACTCGCGAGACGCGATTGGCCGTGGAAATCCAGAAAATACGGAACGCCAACCACTCCCGCGAGATGAAGCCCTACGATATCACGAGCGAGGGGCTGTCGGTGTACCAGCAGGCGAATATCTTCTAACTACTTTTTTCGCCGTCGGGTCTCGGGCGCGCTCGTCGAGCGCGCACCTGGACCAGCGTGGCGGCGACGCCGCCACGTTATACGGTTGCGGGCCACCGGCCCGCAACCCCCTCGGCGAAAAAACATAGTGAAAAAGGCTCCTCGCGCTCGGTAGAGCGCTCGGAGGTACTATCATAGTGTCTTCCGCAACAGCCCCGCGATAGCAGGCTTGTCCCGCCAGCGTCTCGCAGTTACACCACGAGGTTCGGGAGATCGTCGGCGGCTCGACGTGCGTTGCATCGCACGCCGAGCCGCCGGTGGTGGGTCACCCGTTTTGTCTCTGTCTCTCCTTCTCAATTACAGACCAGGAGTGGTGCCTCAATCTGCGGGCCGGACCCATCGAGCGTTACTGTCGTCTCCCACACCCCGTAACAGGAACAGTTCACGACTTCTTTCTGTGTCTCTCCGTTGTCGGTCGTCGCGACCAGCGTGTAGAAATCTCCGACCGGTGTCGGCAGACTGGTCTGGGCTGTCGCGTTTGCCGCTACTTCGACGGTGTCCGTGGCAACTTCCCCACTATCGCGTCGGAGCGACAGTGTCGTGGTCCGGGTAGCGTCAGTCGTGTTCTCGACGGCAACAGCGATGTCACCACCGGAACCACAGCCGACGACTGGATCACCACTCCCGGGGATCGTCACAGACAGTGACGGCCAGCTATGATCTGCTGGAATACGCCAGTCGTAGACCGTCTGACCACCACCGGACACGTCTACGGTGACCGTGTACGTCCCGGCAGTCGTTGTCAGTTGGTCGATGCTGACACTCTGCCGAGTGTTGAGGGGCTGCGTACACGAAAAGAACGTCTCGCCATCGTGGGCGACAGACAACGCCACTGTCACCGCCTGGCCGCTCTCGTTTCGGACGGTTGCACTACCGGGCGTGAACGTCTCGTCAGCATCTGGTGCCGCGTAGGGGAGGTTCGCTGTCGAACAGGTCGGCTCGTCCAGTTGTTCTCTGAACGTGATATCCCCGTCGGCGGTGACGACGGCTGTCAGCGAGCCGTCGTACTCCTCGCCAATCACCCACTCGTAGCTCGCGAGCGGTTCCGAACCGAAGCCAGCCTCGACGACGTACTCGCCGGGCTGGGGGATGTTCGATTCGACCAGCGTTCCCATTCCCGGTGAGAGCGCCTCGGATTCGTCCACGAGCCGATTCCCGTCCATACGGACTGTGACACGTACGGTTACGTCCTCGTCGTACTCGCTTCTGAGACCGAGGGAGGCCCCACCGACTTCAAAATCATTCGGCGGTTCGGGTGTCGATTCCGGGGCTTCGACGGTCGCCGTCGGAGTACCTGGCTCGGTCGGATTCGTCTCGACGTCCCGTGTTTCACTACACCCGACGAAGCCACCGACGAGCGCGAGGCTACACGTCTGGAGGACTGTGCGGCGGGAGGGCGGCGACATATCTGGTTGTGATGGCAGATCTGATAAGTATCTTTTGTCGACCGTGAACGGAACTCTCCCCGGCTACCGAACGACCGTCACCGGCACCGACGAGCGACGCATAACCGTCTCGGCGACACTGCCAAGCAGGATTCGCGAGACTCCCTCACGGCCGTGACTCCCCATTACGATGTGGTCGACGTCGTGGTCCTCGGCGAAGTCGACGATGACCCGCGAGGGCTTGCCGACTTCGACGGCGTGTTCGACTTCCACACCGCGCTCGCTGGCACGCTGCTCGATGTCCTCGAAGATGTTCTGGGCGCGCCCTTTCTCTTCTTCGTACCACTCCTCGGAGAAACTTGGGACAGAGGCCTGTGCACCGTAACTCGCTTCGGCAGGATTGATGACGTGCAACAACACCAGCGTCGCGTCGGGGAATTCCTCGAAAACCAGGTCGCAGGCCTCCTCCGCCTGCTCCGACCCGTCAACAGGGACCAGAATGCGCTCTACCATGGCCGATAGTCCTGCGCCGTCCGTGAAGAAGGTTCGGCTCCTGCGCTCGCGGTCTCGGAGATTCTGCTCACTTCC
>JAZKTK010000080.1:0-13977 GCA_036625595.1 Haloarculaceae archaeon
GCTCGCTTCTCATTATCGTCGTCTGGGAATTGTACGGCCGGACGACATCGTCGCTCGTTTTCCCGTCGTTTTCGGAAGTCTTGTACGGGCTATACGACATGTTCGTCGTCACCGCCAACATCTATTCGACGCTAGGGTTGACCCTCCAGCAACTCTTCATCGGCTATCTGCTGGCTGTCGCAGTCGCCCTTCCAGTCGGATTGATCATGGGGACGTCAGACATCGGGAAGCACGTGCTCGACCCCTACGTGAACATACTGTTTGTCACCTCAGTGACAAGCTTGCTCCCGTTCCTCATCATCATCTTCGGGACCGATCTCGCCTTCAGAGTCTCCGTCGTTTTCCTGTTCGGCGTCTTCCATATGACTCTCAATTTCCAAGCGGCGATGGAAAACGTCAACGAAGAACTGGTCAACGCTGGGCGCTGTTTCGGTGCGAAAGGAAAGGAGTTGTACCGGCACGTTCGGATTCCCGCCGCACTCCCGCTCATCATCGCGGGGCTCCGCCTCGGGATTGGTCGTTCGATCAAAGGAATGGTCGTCGCCGAGTTGTGGATTTTCTCGGGTATCGGATTTCTGCTCCACACCTACCAGCAATCTCTCGCCGTGGGACACGTGTTCGCACTCGTCCTCGTCCTCATGTTACTGGGAGTCACTGCTGTCCGTGGCCTGTACTTCTTGGAGGATAGATTCGCCCCATGGCAAGCGGCAAAAGCAGATTAAAAACCATGAGTAACGTAACTACCTCGACGGAACAATCGTACAGCCTCTCAGATAGGGTAGCCGCATATGTCGGCAGAGAGTGGCTCATTCGGCTTGCCTCTGTAGCCACTATCCTCATCATCTGGGAGCTGTGGGCCAGTCGGCCCGACGTGATTACGATGGCACCCCCATCCGAAGTCGTGTACAGCTTCATTGATTACATGTTCATCAACCAGGAGCTGTTGTGGGCCATTTACGCAGCGCTCCAGTACACTGTCGTGGGGTACCTGATAGCGGTAGTCATGGGCGTCTTCATCGGGTTCCTGATCGGCTTCTGGGCCCCGGCCCGACACGTCATCAACCCGATACTGGACGCGCTTTACGTGACGCCACTCGTCGCGTTCGTTCCGCTAATTATCATCTGGTTCGGCGTCGGCACGACCGGGAAGATGGTGTTCGTCTTCCTGTTCGCCTTCTTCGAGATAGCTGTCAACACCTCGTCGGGGGTCACCGAAACGCCTGAAGGGCTCGTCGACGCGGCGAAGGTGTTCGGTGCAGACACGACGGACATCTACACTCGCGTCCACCTCCGGCACGCCATTCCACACGTGTTCTCTGGGCTCCGCCTCGGTGGCGGACGTGCGACGCGGGGAATGGTCGTGGCCGAACTGTTCATCGCTGCGGGTGCGCTCGGTCAGTATCTGGTCAACGCCGGGGCACTGTTCCAGATATCAAAACTCTTCGCGGGCGTCGCTGCGCTCTCGATCCTTGGTGTCATCGTCATCTCCGCCATACGAATCATCGAGTCCCGGCTCCTCGCCTACCGGGATGTGAGCGGGTAACGGTCCCACTCTCGGTTTCGTTACTGTCGGTTACTGTTCAGACGCGAGTTCTGCCTCCCATCAAAAGCGGTGGCTACGCCAAGTGTGTAGGTCGGCTATAGTTCGACGTAGAGCATCCCGTCGTCGTCGACGACGTCGTAGCTGGGGACGGCGAACTCGTCGTCACCGATGTGCTCGCCGGTTGCCAGTTCGAACTCCCAACCGTGCCAGGGGCAGGCGATGGTCGGCTCGTCGGAGACGCGCTCGTTGGGTCGATAGCCCGGACCTGGCCAGTCCGCGACGATCTCGGTCTGCACCTGCCCCTCACAGACCGGTCCGCTCCTGTGAGGACAGGTGTTCGACACGGCGTACAACTCACCGTCGACGTTGAAGACGCCGATTTCGATACCATCTCGCTCAACGATTGTCCGTTCGCCCGGCGGCAGTTCGTCCCTGGTACAGACTTCGATGCGAGACCCGGAGGCATCGTCGGTTCCGGCTCCACTCATATCCCGAACACCTCCTCGGCGTTGCCACCGAGAATCGCCGATTTCTCTTCGTCGCTGAAAAACGGGATGTTCGTGATAGCGCTCGGCGGGTCGTAGTCCCAATGAGGATAGTCCGAGGCGTACATGAGTTGGCTGGCCCCGCCCATCTCCGCTATGGCCTGCTCGAAGTACTCCACGTCGTCGGGATGGTCCATCGGCTGCGTTCCGTAGTAGAACTCGCGCATGTACTTGCTCGGGCGCTGTTCGAGAATCGGTACTTCCGAGGGTCGCTTCAGGTATTCGGCGTCCAGCCTGGCCATCAACGACGGGACGTACAGGACGCCCGACTCCTGAAAGACCAGGTCCAGGTCGGGGAACTTCTCGGGGATACCCTGGATGACGACGCTGACCAGCTGGGCCATGTTGTTCCAGAGAAAGCCCAGCGTGTGGGATTCGACGACCTTCTCGTACCCCTTGAGGTAGAAGTGGTCCAGACTGGACCCGCCGGCGTGAAACACCAGGGGCAAATCAGCGTCGCTAGCAGCCCGGTATATCGGGTCGTACTTTCGGTTGCCAAACGGCGGCTCCGGGCCGCCACTTATCATGCAGACACCGACGATACCCTCCTCGTCTCCGACGCAGTCGACGAGTTCCGCTGCCTTCTCCGGTTCCTGATAAGGCGCAACCACCAGCGCGTAGATACCCTCGTCCGGGTCGACTATCTGGTCGAGTACGTAGTCGGCGTACGTGTTCGCCAGCAGGACGGCCCGCTCGTCGTCGGCCTTGAACCGCGAGAACGACAACATCTTGTGAGAGATGACGATGACCTTGTCCACGCCGACGTGGTCCATCGCTACCGGTACGTCCTCCGGAGTCATGTCGCCGTCGAGATAACCGACTTCGTCGCGCTGGATTCGGCCGTACAGGTAGTGGTCGGGGACGCCGCCGGACGGGAGAAGTTTGTCCGGCGATTCCTGGAACCGACGCTTCCAGGGATTGTCGTCGTCCATGTACTCCGCGAGTTCTGGTAACTTTTCCAGGTAATGAGCGTCTCCGTCGACAACCGTGTACTCGGTCATACTCACTGTCTTCTGTTTCCGGCTACTTAATAGAGGCTGATAGCTGAAAGACGGGGCCAAATATAAGTCTACGCCATAACTGTACCTCTGTATGGACGTAGACGAGGCCAGTGCTCTGTGCCAGACCGTCCTCGACGAGATATCGACTGCTGTCGTTGCCGACCGGCGGTTTCTCGAAACGGTCCTTCTCGGCGTCCTCACGCGCGGGCACGTCCTGCTTGAAGAGGTCCCCGGTACCGGCAAGACGCTGACTGCACGGAGCTTCGCGACCGCACTCGGCCTCTCGTTTTCACGGATTCAGTTCACGCCGGACCTCCTCCCCGCCGACGTGACCGGTGCCCACGTGTACGACGAGCGGGAGCGCACATTCGAGTTCCAGGAGGGACCAGTGTTCGCCAACATCGTCCTCGGCGACGAAATCAACCGAGCGCCGCCGAAGACGCAGGCAGCGCTCCTCGAAGCGATGGGGGAGAATCAGGTGACGACAGACGGAGAGACGCGGGCGCTCCCGGAGCCGTTTTTCGTCATCGCGACGCAGAACCCCGTCGAGAGCGAGGGCGTCTTCCCGCTTCCCGAAGCACAGGTCGACCGGTTCACCCTCAAAGCGGCTATCGGCTACCCGGACTACGAAGGCGAACTCGAGTTGCTCTACCGGCGCCTGGGCCGGGAGACACACAGCCCGACGGTCGAGACGGTTCTGTCCACCGAGACCGTCAGGGACCTCCAGTACGTCCCGGAAACGGTGACCGTCCACGACGACGTCGTAGATTACGTCGCACGGCTCGCACGGGCGACCCGCGAGGACCACCGGACTCGGGTGGGCGTCTCCCCCCGCGGGACCCAGCAGTTACTGGAGGTCAGCCGCGCCCGCGCCGTCGTCGAGGGACGAACGTTCGTCACACCCGACGACGTAAAGCGCGTCGTGCGGCCCGCTCTCGCCCACCGCATCGTACTGACACCGGATGCACAACTTGACGATGTCGACGGCCTGACCGTCATCGAAGACGTACTCGCGTCGGAGCGGGTTCCGACGGTCGAGGGTGCTGGAACACCCGAGGCCTGACTGCTCTACCCACACATGAACGGTCGCCAACGACGAATCGTCGTCACCGCTGTCGTCGCCGTCTTCGCCGTCGCTCTGATAGCGGCGACGCTCGACTCAGCGGTAACGCACTCCGGTGGAGGCGGCGGGAGCGGCGTCACTACCCCAGCGTCGGGAGCGGCCGGTGACCGACCGACCGGTTCGGCGGGCGTCCCGTGCGTCTCCTGGCTCGCGACGACGGAGGCCGCACTCGGCCTCGCCCTCGTTCTCGGTATTTCGATGCTGTTGCTCTACCGTCGGGTCAGCCGGTTCGCGACGGGCGTTTTCACCGTCAGCTTCGCATTTCCGGCTATCGCTATCTACCTCCTCCTCACAGATTGTTCCGGCGGCAGTATACCGGAAATCGTGATCCGACGAATCGAAGACCTCCCGGGTGGAGAGGCAGCCGGCCAGGCCGTCGGTGGTGGGTCGGGACTGTCGGCGATACTTCTCGTGGTGCTGTTCGTCGTCGGCTTGCTCGTCGCAGCCGGGTTGTTGTACGTCTCGCTGGCTGGCGACGGCGAGTCGGCGGACACAGAGGAGAGTGAGGAGACGTCTGAGAGAACTGCCGCCGCGTCCGCAGCAGGTGCGGCCGCCGAACGCATCGCCCAGGGAGGCGACGTCGAGACCGAGATTCACCGCGCGTGGCGCGAGATGACGACCCATCTCGATATACCGAACCCGGAGTCGGCCACACCTGGTGAGTTCGCCGAAGCGGCGATCGAGGCAGGGTTGCATCCCGCGGCAGTCCGTGAGATGACGACGCTCTTCGAGCGGGTCCGGTACGGGGACTTCGAGCCGACCACCACAGACGAAGAACGGGCCAGAGAAGTGCTTCGTCTCCTCGAGAAACAGGGGACATCGACTGGAGAGCCGGACCCAAACGGCGCCGCGTTTCGGCGCATCCAAGAGGACGGTGAGAATGATGGCTAACGCAGTTATCGTGCGCGTGCTGTTCGTTGTGGGACTCGCGACCACCGCTGTCGGCGTCGCGCTCGCTGTTACGGGGACACCACTCCCGCTCGGGGAGGATGGCGACTCCACCTTTGTCCTGCTCGGGCTACTCGCGCTCCTACAAGCACTCCGGAGCGTCTGGGACTACAGGATGACGACCCGACAGAGCGTCAAATTACCCCCGGTCGAGGGTAACAGGTCCGGTGTCGTTCCTGGTGACCAATTCGAGATGGCGCTCGACCGGAGCAGTCGTCGGGATCAGCGCGGCACCCGGAATCGGCGGAGCATTCGCAGACACCTCCGTCAGACCGCCGAACGCACGCTCGTCGCACGGACCGCAGCCTCAGCAGAGGAAGCCCGACGGAAGATCGAGGAGGGGAGCTGGACCGAGGACCCGATGGCTGCGGCCCTGTTTGCCACCGACACACCGCCGACGTGGCGTGACCGGGTCCGGGTCACACTCGGTCGGGAGACGACCTTCCAGCGTCAGGTCAGGCGGGCTGTCAGTGCTCTCGAAGGGATCGGTGATAACGATGGCTGAGGAGTCTGCAACGAACAGGTGGGTAGGCGTCGACGCCCTTCCGTGGGCTCTTGCTGCAATCGGTCTGCTGACACGGGAACCGGCAGTGTTCCTACTCGTCGGCGTGGGCGTGGTGGCGGCGGCGTACGCACGGCTTGGGGAACCCCCGCAACCCGACCTCGGGATCTCGCGAACTATCGCGACGGACTCCCCAGATCCCGGCGAGGAGGTTACCGTAGAGGTGACCGTGGTAAATCAGGGCGACCAGTTTCTCCCGGACGTTCGATTGGTAGACGGCGTACCAACGGCGCTCCGCGTGACCGAGGGGTCGCCGCGGTTCGGGACCGCTCTGGCACCTGGAACGTCCCGCACGCTGGTGTATTCGATTCGCGCCGAACGAGGGTCCCACTCGTTCGACCCCGTCACGGTCGTTTGCCGTAGTGTAAACGGGGCGCACGAGACGACGACACACGCTGTCGAGACGGCTCTCACTTGTCGACCGGTCGTGAAGGGGGCAGCGTCCCCACCGCTGCAGCGTCTGGTCTCGCCCTACAGCGGCCAGGTTCCGACCGACACCGGTGGCTCCGGACTCGAGTTTCACGGTATCCGGGAGTACCGTCCCGGTGACCGTGCTAGTCGCATCGACTGGGTACGACGGGCCCGTACGGGCGAGTTGACGACCGTCGAGTTCCGCAGGGAGCAGACGGCCACAGTCGTCCTGCTGGTGGATGCCAGAGAGATTTCTTACGTCCGAGAGGCCGACGACGAGAATGGGGTACACGCTGTCGAACACGGGGTACTCGCCACAGCAGAGCTGTTCGCTGGGCTGCTCGACGCCGGGAACCGGGTGGGCGTCGGAGCTCTCGGTACCGACCTCGTCTGGGTGGCACCCGGCACTGGTGAGTCGCATCGACACCGGGCGAGGGAGGTACTGGCCACGCACCCGACTCTCTCCCCGAGTCCGCCGCAGTCGGATCCTGAAACCTTCGGGCTCGACACCCCTACTGCAGAACCCGATAACCGGACAGCGGCACAACTCCGCCGTCTCAGGACCCGGCTCACCACCGATGTCCAAGTGTTCTTCCTCTCGCCGCTGGCCGACGACGCGGCTGTCACAATTGCACGGGGACTCCACGCAGCAGGCCACCCTGTTACTGTCGTTAGTCCGGACGTGTCAGGTGACAGCAGCGTGGGTGAACGCGTCGCACGGCTGGACCGATACCATCGAATACAGGCACTGGGCAAGGCGGGCGTCCGGGTCGCTGACTGGGACCCAGACGGCCCGTTAGCCGTTGCACTACACCGCGTCGAGGAGGCATGGCAGTGACCGACGACAGTCCGCTGGGCGAGCCCGCTCGTCTGAGTTCGGGACTCTCCATCGGTGCGGCCGGCGTCGCTGCCGTGGCGGGTTTTGGCGGCAGTGGCACTCTGTTGGTCCTCACCCCGCTCGGTGTGGTAGTCCTCGCTACTGGTCTCTTGCGGCGGTCACGGCGGCTGCTCACGCTCGGCTGTGTCCTGCTCGTCGCTGGCATCGTCACAGCCGGACTCGCCGGGGCTGGACCCGCACGGTTGGTGACGGCGCTGGCCGCCACGGTCGTCGCCTGGGACCTCGCCGAATTCAGCATCGGACTCGGCGAGCAACTGGGCCGAGAGGCCGAGACCTGGCGGGTCGAACTCCTCCACGCCGGCGTGAGTATCCTCGTCGCGACTGCCGCACTCGGCGTCGTCCTCGGTGTCTTCGTCGTGGCCGAGGGCGGTCAGCCGCTGGCAGCGCTGCTGTTCTTGCTCGTCGGGGTGATGGCGCTGCTGGCGACGCTTCGGGAACGATGAGAGATTACGTCCCGTCGTAGGTGACGGAAATCAGAGCGACGTATCCCACTGCGAGCACAGCTGCGAGGACGAACAGCACGGTAAACCCCGTCGCCGCGAGAACGATACCAAAAATGACCGGTGACACGGCTTTACCGAAGTTCTTTAGCGTACTCATGCTACTCACCACACCGGCTCGCCGGTCGGCCGTCGCGATGTTCGTCACGGTATCGTTGAGCACAGTGTTGAAGATCGCTATCGCTCCCCCGTACACCGCGAGCAGGCCACCCAGCCAGACGACGCTCGGTGCGAATGCCATCGCTGCGGTACTCACTCCAATGATGAAGAAGGACCAGACGAGGGTCGGTTTACGTGACAGGCGACCGACTATGACCCCGGCGAATGGCGAGATGACGACCCGCACGACGCCCCGTATCGAGAGGAGGACGCCGACCATGAACACCGTCGTTCCGAGTTCCCTCGTGGCGAAAAGCGGCAGATACGTGAGCACGGCATACCGGACCACGAAGAGGACGAAGCCAGCTCCGACCAAGACTGACAGGTCGCGGTTTCTGAAATCCCCGGCAATGTTCTGGAGGTATCGGACGAGACGAACCCGCAGCGGGTCGGTCAACCTGCTGGTACTGTTGTCTATCGGTTCCGAGTAGAAGACGTACAGTAGCACCATGACCGGGAAGGCAAGTCCGTAGATGAGAAACGGGAACGACCACATCAACCCCGCCAGCAGGCCGCCGATTATCGGCGCGACGATGTTCGCAGCACCGTTCGCACTCGCACGGACGCCCTGTGCTGTCGACCCCTCGGTCCCCGAGTACAGGTCGCCAATCAGTGCGACTGACAGCGGCGTCGTCCCGGCGTACGCTGCCCCCTGGAGGACCCGCATCAGGAGCAGTCCCTCGAAGCTACCGACGAACAGCGCGCCGATACCGCTCGCACCGAAAATAAACAGCGCGACCGTCCGACGACCGTAGATGTCAGCGATGACGCCCGTCACCGGAATGGTGGCGAACGTCGAAAACGAGAAACTGGCCATCACCCATCCGATTTCGGCGTCTGTGAGGACGAACTGTTCGCCGATTGCGGGGGAGGGCCGGTGGGATGGCGTGATTTCCCATCAGGCCCACGAACGACAGACCGACTATCGAGAGGAGTCCAGCATCGGTCAGGATACCGAAGTTCGACTGCGATTCCTCCTCCGCCACGTCCCTCATTTTACTGCTACATCTGCCGTCAACGTTAACATTCTATTGGCTATCAGTTACCTCGTCTGCCACCCTGCCCGCCTCAGTCTTCGGCTTCGACGACGGCGAGCCGTATCTGGTGGACGCCGGTGAGCGACCGGAGACGGTTCAACAGCGCCTCGATGTCTTCTCCCGGACCGTCGACGACAAGCGTTTCCAGACAGAGGTGATGGCTGAGATGGACGTGCTGGACTGCGACGATAGTGTCGTTGAACTCGTGTTGCAGTTCCAGCACCTCGTCCGTGACGCCTTTCACGTCGTGGTCGTACAGCATGACCACGGTTCCACGACGGGTCCCCTCTAGTCCCGTCTGTGTCTTGTAATCCGTGATGAATTGTCTGAGCGCGTCCCGGGTGGCCTCCGAGCGACTGTCGTAGTCCAGACCCTCGACGACGTCGTTTAGGTCTGCCATCAGCTGTTCGGGCAGAGTGATGCTCATCCGGTCGAGATGGTCGGTCATACGTCCAGCATACGCTACCAGCGAATTAAGCGTTCTCCCGATGGAACGACCTTGTATTACGATATTGATGGAAAATATTATTACCGAGGGGGGGTTACGTTCGGAGTATCATGCGAGTAGTTCACAGTATAGAGCGTCAATGCGAGGACCTCGGGTGTAGTCTGGTGTATCGCTCTCGTCGTCCGGAAACTGTCGCAACTGTCAAGGAGTACTCGGTATGGAACTGACTGCTGCTGCTGGACTTCTGTTGACAGCAGGGGCTCTCGGTGTAACGCACGGCATTGAGCCGGACCATGTCGCCGGTATCACTGCGCTCACACACGAGGCAGGCCGCCCGAAACTCTCAGCTCTCGTTGGCGGCTGTTTCGCCGCCGGCCACACGATACTGGTCGTCCTCTGGATTGCCGTCGCCTATCTCCTGTTCGAGACGACTTCTTTCCCGGCCGTCTTCGAACAGCTCGGACTCCTCCTGGTCGGACTCCTCCTCTCGGTCCTGAGCCTCTCTCTGGGCATCATTGGGACGAGGAAACTTCTCCACCGACACGAGCACGACCACGGGGACAGCCTGCACGCTCACTATCACATGCATCTCCCGACGTGGTTTACCCTCTCGAGAGACGACGATGGGCACAGTCACGACCACTCTGTCCGCAGTTACCTGAAAATCGGCACTATCGGTGCGTTGTTCACCCTTTCGCCGCCAGTGTCGATGATCGCCTTCATCTCCGTCTCGATGAGCGAGAGCAACGCGGCACTCCTGGTCGGCGTCGTCGCCGCGTACGCGGTGTCTATCACCGTGACGATGACGGTCATCGGCGGGGGAGCCGGGTCAGTGTTCCGGTTCTCAAAGGTCAAAGGCGAACAGTTCCACGCAGTCTCACAGATTATCGTCTCTGCAGTGGTGCTCGTGTTCGCCGTCACTATGCTGGCGAGCGTCGTCCCCGGATTGCTGGCCTAACGGTGGTGCCCGAACTCACCGATCGTCGGCGTCGCCAGCGAACTGTAGCGGTTGGTCGGGGGTCTCGTCGACGACCAACTGGAAGATATCGAAGCGGTTGTAGTGGCCTAAGACGTCGTGGACTGCCTGGTTCGGGACGCGGTCGGCCATGTCGACCGTCGCGGTGACGAGTTGTTCGCCGTCGTACACTGGACCCGCGAGATACTCGCCGCCCGGCCCGATAATCGACGATGCCCCGCCACCAGGCTCGATGCCGGGGTGGTCGATGGCCTCGGCCAGTTCCGGAGTGACGACACCAGTGGCGGCGACAGTCGGGACCTTCCCGCTGGAGGCGTGGAACCGCGTCCGGATACCCACGCGCGATTCCCGCGTCTCCTCGTCGCGCTCCGGGAAGGTGGGCCAGGCAGCCGCGTGAATCTCCTCGCCGAGTGCGAGGGTGGCGAAGCCGGCGAGGTGGTTCGTGTGCTCGCCACAGAGCAACCCCCCGACCGTCCCGACTGACGATTCGAACACGCGAACGTCTTCGCCGCTTCCCCGACCGTGGAACAGACGCTCGTAGTTCGTCGGCACCAGCTTCCGGCGCTTCCCGAGTAGCGTCCCGTCGCTGTCGATGAACACGAGCGTGTTGTACATCGTCCCCGAGGAGCCGTCTGGGACCTCGTTGACCCCGATCACGACTGCAGTCTCGGCATCTGCCGCTGCGGTACACAGCCGGTCGACCGATGGACCGGGCACCGTGACACTATTCTCGTACAACTTCGTGTAGTACTCCTTGCGCGTGTACTCGCCGTCGTACTCGAACCAGGTCGGTGCTCCCGGTACGTGGTACTCCGGGAACACGAGCAGGTCGATACCGCGATTGCCTGCTCGGCGGATATACTCACAGTCCTTCTCGATGGTCTCTTCGTAGTCTAGATACACCTCTGCGAGCTGGGCCGCACCCAGCGTAACCTCCCTTGACATACGCTACCTACACGCTAGGCCGGGATAAAACGGCTGTCCATCCGTCACCAGTTCGGAGGGGCTGGTGAACAGCAGTTTTGGGCCACGACCGTCGGAGACAGCAACCGCAACGGAGTGTAACCCACACCGTAGACAGCGACCGCCTGTACGGTCGGGGGCACTCAAAAATATAAGTGTTCTCCCTCGGACGCACTGACATGGAATATACGACGCTCGGTCCGACGGGCACAGAAGTGTCCAGACTCTGTCTCGGCACGTGGCGATTCGGCCGGGAACAAGATGGAAGCGAGGAGACGACTCGCGAGCAGGCTCACGAACTACTCGATATCGCCCACGACGTGGGAGTCAACTTCATCGATACTGCCGACCGGTACGGCGACCCGCCGGGGACGGCCGAAGAGTACCTCGGTGACTGGCTCGAAGGCGTCGACCGGGAACAGTTCGTTATCGCCTCGAAAGTGGGTCTGCCCTACCGGGACCGACCGAACTTCGACGGACTCTCTCGCAAAGCGATCAGGCGCCAAATCGAGGGGACGCTGTCTCGACTCGTCACCGATTACCTGGACCTCTACTACATCCACCGGCTCGACGACCGGACGCCAATCGAGGAGACGCTATCGACGCTGCACCGGTTAGTCGAGGAGGGAACGATCCGACACCTCGGCGCGAGTACGATGGCTGCGTGGGAACTCGCACAGGTCTGTTACGAGAGCGAGGTCAACGGCTGGGAGGAGATAGTCGCTACCCAGCCACCGGTCGACGCGACGCTCCAGAACTGGAAGCGGTACGACCGGTTCGACCTCCACCGGTATCTGGAGGTCTGTCAGGAACGAGGCCTCGGCGTACTGCCGTACTCGCCGCTGGCTGGCGGGTTCTTGACAGGCAAATACGAGCGCGACACCGACGCACCGCCCGGGAGCCGCGGGGCGCTCCTGCCCGACGACTTCCGGCGGAAGTACCTCTCGGAGCAGGCCTGGGAGGTTCTCAGCGTCGTCCAGACGATAGCCGACGAGGCCGATACGACCCCTGCCCGCGTAGCACTCCGGTGGGTACTGGAACAGGAGCAGTTCCCGGGTGGGATGGTTCCCATCACGAGTGTTCGGACATCCGAGCAACTCCAGGAGAACATCGGAGCCGTCGACCTCTCACTGTCGATAGACCAACTGGACAGAATCGACCAGGCTCGCGACGAACCACTCCTGACCTGAGCCGGCGGTGTGTCCACCGGGTTCCAGCGGCGTTCCCGACAGGATGAAATTGACAGGATAAAAGGCGGTTGCTGACGAGTACAACATATGGACTTTGGCCGACCGGTTCACGTCTGGAGACGGGTGTTCGACCTGGCGTGGCCGGTCATGGCCGAACAGACAACCCGGACGGCGATGCGGACGACCGACGTCCTCATCACTGCGGCCTTCTCGCCAGCGGCGGTCGTCGCCATCGGTCTCGCCGATCTGTACGGTCGCTTTCCGCTCCGGATCGGGCTGGGTCTCGGCGGGGGCGTCATCACGCTCTCGTCACAGGACACCGGAGCCGGTGCGACCACCCAGCGCGACGAGGCAGTCACCCAGGCACTCCTGCTGGGATTTCTCGTCGGGATTCCCTTCGTCTTCTTCGGCCTACTGTTGGGAGACTTCGCAATCGCGGTCTTCGGCGCGAGCGAGGAGGTTGTCGGTCTCGGATCGATCTATCTCGCTATCGTCTTCGCAACGGCCCCCATCCGCCACGTCAACATCGTCGGTGCACGTGCCCTCCAGGGAACTGGCGACACGAAGACGCCGATGTACATCAACGTCCTGGCGAACGTCCTCAACATCACCGGGTCAGTGACACTAGGACTCGGGCTGTTCGGGTTACCGCGACTGGAGATTATCGGTGTCGCCCTCGCCACAGCGTCTGCAAACCTCGTCACAGCGTCGTTTCTCGTCGCCGCTATCTACGGGACCTGGACGGAGACGAACTTCCTCCGGCCCCGGGACCTCACGATCGCCAAGCAACTCGTCCAGGTCTCCGCACCGCGAGTGGCGGAAGGCATCGCTACGGAACTCGCCGCGTTCCCGTTCAACGCGCTCTTGCTCGGCTTCGGCGAGGCGGTCAACGCCGGCTTCCAGATCGGTCGCCGCATCTTTCAGCAGGTAACCGGGCCGCTCTCGCGGGGGTACAACGTCGCTGCCTCCGTTCTCGTCGGCCAGTCGCTCGGTGACGGTCTCCCGGACGACGCGCGGTACATCGGGTGGGCAGTCACCGGCCTCGGTATCGTCACCATCTGCTCTATCGGCCTCGGCCTCGCGTTCTTCGCGGAGTGGACCGTCGGACTGTTCACCGACGACCCGGCCACCGCTGCCTTCGGTGCCGACTTCGCACGGGTGTACGGTCTCTCGGCTGCCGCGTTCGTCACCTTCTCGACACTGGCTGGCTCGTTACAGGGCGGGAGTGAGGCCAGGATCCCCTTCGTCGCGCGGGTCACCGGCCGGTTCGGGTTCTTTCTCGGCTTCTCCTGGCTCGTCGGGCGGACGCTCGGCTACGGCACTATCGCCGCATACGCTGGCATCTTCCTCGCGTACCTCTGGATGGCACTCGTCGTCTCGTGGGGCTTCGGATTCACCGGCTGGGCGGCCCGCGCTGCATCGATGATGGCCGAACGAGGGAGTATCGACGATTCAGATATGGAGGCAGACATCCAGGAACCGGACGGGTAGTGAGTCCCGACATCGTGAAGGTCGAACCAACGGACTGCGACCCATTTAGGGAGGCTGCGGGAACGACTGAGGGCGGCCTATCAAGTTACTTCGCAATGTGCAACTGCGGCAAGCAAAGCCTCAGACTCAACCTCTAACCAGATGAGGGGAGGGAGGTGTTTCTCGACCTCGCCAGCAGAGCC
>JAZKTK010000081.1:0-13596 GCA_036625595.1 Haloarculaceae archaeon
GTATCACCCGAAGTACTCCGCGATTTTGTCGTACACTTCGTCCATGTTGTCACCTTCGAGCGCCGAGAGCGGAATCGTCTCGTGCTGTGGGAAGGCGTTCCGAATGCGCTGAACGCTCGAATCTTCCTTGTCTATCTTGTTCGCGAGAATCAACACCGGCAAGTCCTGACTCTCGATGATGCCGATGAGCATCGTATTGACCTGCGTAAAGGGGTCAGTCGACGAGTCCAACACGTAGATGACGCCGTCGACGTCCTCACGGAGCCAGTGCATGGCTTCGGCGACGCCTTCGGTGGCCTCACGAGACCGGCGGACAGCGTCGTCTTTCTCCATGTCGTGTTCCAGGAACTCGGTGTAATCGACTTTCGTCGTGACACCCGGCGTGTCGACGATATCGATGGTAACCGTCGAGCCGTCACGCTCGATTTCGACGTTTTCCTTCCTGCGTGCGCGCCGTGTTTCGTGTGGAACGTGACTCTCTGGTCCGACAGCGTCACCGTGTTCGGTCCAGTCACGCGCGATGCGGTTGGCGAGTGTCGTTTTGCCGGCGTTTGGCGGACCGTAGATACCGATCCGCTTCGACTCCTCTTCGGCGAACAGCGTCGATGCAGCCCGTGCGATGGATGATTTGAGGTTTGTAAGCAGTCCCATCCGTATCCTCCCGGCCCCAGAGATGGGGCTTGCACGAAAGAGTCGGCCGTACTCACTTAAGACTACGTCAGACATATATAATAAATCCGATATCTGCAGGAGAAGTCGTGGTACGGGGGAAGACAGGCGATTCTCTCGTGTCGAAACACAAGGAGGACGAGAAAACGCAGGACGTGGCGGTCGCGATACTGGCGTAGGGACTGTCGCTCCAGTGGAACCAGAGGGGTGAGCGAGAGGGAAGGGATGCGAGAGAGGACTGAAAGAGGAACGAGAGAACACTGACGGAGGAACGAGATTCGACGAGGAAACTGCCACGAGGAAACTGCTGAAAGAACTGCGATTTGTGGAGAGTGCCCCCCCACCCCTTCGTTTCAGGTGGAACCGAACACCCCCCGGGACCCGTCACAACGAAGTGAGCGTTGTGTTACTGGGGTGGAAAGAAAGAACCGCACGACAACGGCCGAACGAGATATCTCTAGACATTCATCCACTAGTTGCTCTAGTTAATTAATGTCTCTAGTAGATATTATTTATTTTTACCTACTACGGTTTTGGTTTTAGAGCATATGTATTAAATCTTTCCTAGACTAGCTGTGGCCCTTCCTCGTTCTTCCCCCCACCCCACTCTTTCGCCGTTCCACCTGAAACGAAGGGGTGGGGGGGTCTGGGACACACTCTCCGCCCGTCTCTGAATCCTCGCTCACACAACCCTGTCCCGACCGTTCACGGCGCTTCCTGGTCTTTGCTTCTCTGGAGTGTTACCTCACCACTCCTGTTCTCCCACTGTTTCGGGTGTACGAGCTTGTGAATTCTCCAGTAACCGGCCACCATTCTTTCACCTCGAATGCATATCTACTCTCCATCCTCGAGTGGGTTTTCGACGGAGTGAGGCAACCGTTACTCGTGCGAGTCGTGGTATCTGTGCGCTCGATATCGTCTCTCTTACACGACTACTGTGACACTCGTTGACAATCGAAATCTTTAATACTTTCTCAACCACGGGTTCTGGTGGTTCAACTGCACACGCGCCCAAGACCAGAACGCGCGAAAACGGTCTCTCTGGTCTCCGAGCGGTATAATTCAGGGCGCGCGGCGCGAGTCTCCACTCGAAATGGAGGGGTCCACATTCGACAATGACAGACACAAATGACTCATCTGAATCGACTGAGGGCGTCGATTCACGACGGGTAGATACCAGCGTCGACCTTGACGAATCAGATTCTGATTCTGATTCGGACGAGGAAGACGACCGACGTTCCTCACCGGGTCCAGACCTCGACGAAGTACTTCTCGACGATGTCGAGAGCGACGACCCGGACGAAGCATCGCAGGGATTGTTCGACGACCTTCTGAGCGGGCAACCTATCTTCGAGAACAAGGAAGTTCTTCGCCCGTCGTACACACCGCGGAAGCTCCCCCATCGCGAAGAGCAAATCAACAATATGGCGACGATTCTCGTCACGGCACTCCGTGGTGATACGCCCTCGAATATTCTCATCTACGGGAAGACAGGGACGGGAAAGACAGCCAGCGCGAAGTTCGTCAGCGACGAACTCGAATCGACATCCCAGAAGTACGAGGTCCCCTGCGAGGTCGAGTACATCAACTGCGAGGTGACCGACACCCAGTATCGGGTGCTCGCGCAACTCGCGAACAAGTTCATCGACGAGAACGAAGCGGTCATCACCGAGGAAATCGAGGCGTTGCGAGACCTCCGTGACCGCGCGCGCACGGACCCAGACGTGCTCGCTGACACCGAGTACACGAGCATCCCCGACCTCGAAACTGAAATCGAGGAACTGGAAGCGGAACGCGACTCCTTCGACGACGTGCCGATGACCGGGTGGCCAACCGACCGCGTCTACAGTTCCTTTTTCGACGCCGTCGACCACCGCGAACGGGTCGTCGTCATCATGCTCGACGAAATCGACAAACTCGTCGAAAAGTCGGGTGATGACACCCTCTACAACCTCTCCCGGATGAACTCCGAACTCGAAAACTCCCGGGTTTCTATCATGGGTATCTCGAACGACCTGAAGTTCACCGACTTCCTGGACCCTCGTGTCAAGTCGAGTCTCGGCGAGGAAGAAATCGTCTTTCCGCCCTACGACGCCAACCAGCTCCGGGACATCCTCGAACACCGCGCGGACGTGGCGTTCAAAGAAGAGGCGCTGACCGACGACGTGATTCCGCTGTGTGCGGCCTTCGCTGCACAGGAACACGGGGACGCCCGGCGGGCACTGGATTTGCTGCGGACCGCCGGCGAACTCGCCGAGCGCGACCAGACCGACGTGGTCGAGGAAGACCACGTCCGGCAGGCCCAGGAGAAAATCGAACTCGACCGCGTGGTCGAAGTCGTCCGGACGCTCCCACAGCAGTCGAAAATCGTCCTCTTTGCCATCATCCTCCTGGAGAAACAGGGGGTCCACAACGTCAACACCGGCGAGGCGTTCAACATCTACAAGCGACTCTGTGAGGAAATCGACGCCGACGTCCTGACACAGCGACGTGTCACCGACCTCATCAGCGAACTCGACATGCTCGGTATCGTCAACGCTGCAGTCGTCTCGAAGGGGCGGTACGGCCGGACGAAAGAAATCTCGCTGTCCGTTCCAATCGAAGAGACCGAGGCCGTCCTCCTCTCTGATTCCCGACTGGGGGATATCGAGGATGCTCAGCCGTTCGTCCAGGCGCGCTTTGACAACTGACACTATTGGCTTTGTGTACCTGCTGGAGCCGTCGGCGGAAGACAAACAGAACAAGATAATCGACGCGGCGCTCGAACGTCTCGACCTGGCGTAACTCTCACTGCGTTGCGAGTCGAACCCAGCCGAGTCCGGGAATCCGGACTTCGGCAGTGCCGACGACCCACGCTGGCTTGACAGGGCCGGTCTGTGCGCCGCCCCGTCCTGCCTGGTCGTAGAGGCCGTTATTGTCGCCTTTCGTGACGAAGCCGGAGTGGGGTGCGGGGCAGTTCCGTAGCCCGGTATCGGTGGCGGGGTCGTCGTCAGTTTCACAGGCGTCTGCACCGCCGACGTAGGCGGGGTCAGCGCGGTCGTACCAGTTCTCGCCCTCCTCGACCCAGAACATTGCCCGATGTATTATCGGTGTTTGCTGTGTATTCCCGTTCGGTGCGAAGACGATGACGTCACCTGGCTGGCCGAACTTCCGGTAGTCGGTGTCGCCCTGAGCGGTGACGACCCCGGTCTCTGCGTGTGCGTTCTCACCGGGGAACCGCTCTTCTTCCATCACGAACACGAGGTCGTTGACCTGCATGTTGGGAACCATACTCTCGCTCTCGACGGCGACGAGCGGGGGCCAGACGCCGCTGACCGCAAAGAGGTAGGCGCCGATAATCATCACCGCCATGACGCTGCTGAAGAGGTCGTAGACGAACAACCGCCACTCGCTCGTGGTGTGTTCGCGCGCACCCGTTTGCCGGGGTGGTGCCCCCTCCGCTTCGTCGGAGCGCCACTGGTCAGGTTGCGGGGACGTCTCGGCCCCAGACCGCTGGTCTCCGTCTGTCGCGGGTGCGGGGGCAGCGGGGCGACCGGCCGCGTCGTCGGCTGTCTCGCCAGCGGTGCCCAGGTTCGACCCGTCGTCTGGTTCGGTGTCGTCGGTGCCGTCTCCGGGCGAACTCATCGTCTCCTCTTGTGCCAGACTGCGCTTGAATGTTCTGGGTGACCTCGCGCACCCTCCAGTCTCGCTACCCCTCGAATCCGTCTTCGAATCGGAAGGTACCGTCCCGCTGGACGACCTCTCCGTCGACCTCAATACTGGAGTCGTCGCTCATATCTACCGAACTTTTTCCCGCTCGGGTGCGCAAGCGCACCACTCACGGCAAAAACTTCGATGAAAAAGGCTGCACCTCACTTCGTTCGGTGCAGTTGCTATTCCTCGAATCCGTCTTCGAATCGGAAGGTACCGTCCCGCTGGACGACCTCTCCGTCGACCTCAATACTGGAGTCGTCGCTCATATCTACGATCATGTCGACGTGGACCGCGCTCTGGTTTTGTTCGTTGTCCTCGCCGACGGTGTCGTCGTAGGCGCGTCCAACCGCCATGTGAACGGTGTCCCCCATCTTCTCGTCGAACAGCATATTGTAGGTGAAACGGTCGATGTCGCGGTTCATCCCGATGCCGAGTTCGCCGAGGCGTCGTGCGCCCTCGTCGGTGTTCAGGACTTCCGTCAGCACCTCCTCGTTTTTCTCCGCGCTGTGGTCGACGACCTCCCCGTCTTCGAAGCGGAGGAACACGTCGGTGACTTCCCGGCCCTGGTGATAGAGCGGCTTGTCGAAGAGAACCTCGCCCTCGACACTGTCGGAGACGGGCGCAGTGAACACTTCGCCGCCGGGGAGGTTCTTCTCGCCGTAATCGTTCAGCGTTGGGTTGCCGGCGACGGACAGCGTTACGTCGGTGGTCTCACCCGAGACGATACGGACTTCATCGGCCGGGTCCATGATATCGACCATCTGGGCCTGGTGCTCGCGGACGGCGTCCCAGTCCTTGTTGATGGCGTCCCAGACGAAGTTTTCGTACCCTTCTGTGCTCATCTCGGCGAGCTGGGCGTTGGCCTGTGCAGGGTACTGGGTGAGACACCAGCGCTTCGAGAGTCGCTCGTCGAGGATTGGCTGTTTTGCCTGCGAGTAGGCGGCGTTGGTCTCGGGGGAGACGTCGCTGGTCTCCGTGACGTTGCCGTTGGCGCGGATCGCGATGTACACGTCGGTTGCTTCGATGAGCGCCTGTTCGTGGCTGGGCGTCTCGAAGTCGTCCTCGCTGGCGCGCAGGTACGCACGCGAGAACCGGTCGTTACTGTCGAGGGCAATCGGGTTCGCGCCGCGGTCACCGACGACCTCGTGGAGTGCGGTGACGAGGTCAGCGGCCTCGGGTGGCGCGACGATGACCACGTCATCACCGGCATCGAGGTCGACGGAGTGGTCAGCGACGATTTCGGCGTGTTCGCGGATACGCGGGTCCATACACGCCCGTGTGGGCCCATCAGGCAAACTGCTTTCGGGTCAGCGTCTGTCGCCGCGTTCCATCCCTTCTTTGAATCCCGTCACGGTCCGACGAATCATCAGGTAGGCAAAGAAGACAAAGAGAAGGATGACCGCGAGGATGCCGTACACTATCAGGTCGGCCATACGAACAGAAAGAGGCGGTGGGCAGAAAGCCGTTTCGCCCTATGCAGACCGGTCTTTCTCGTGTTCCTTTGCCAGTTCCAGCGAGTACACGAAGCCGAAGTAGGCCGGGATACCGGAGACCAGCAGTACGTATCTGGCCCACGTTGGACCGTCGACGAGCGTGACGAACGCCGAGACGATAGTGACCCAGGCGAGTGCAAACACCAGATCGAACAGCATCCCGTCCTTGTTTTCGTAGATGTGGTTGCCGATGCGAGCGAGCCAGCTCATACGCGGCGATAGCGTGGGAAGCCCCAAAGCACTGTCGGCGCGTCGAAAAGACTCATGACGCCCGGTGGTATAACAACAGATAATGTCGCTGCTGCCCTCGAGTCCCGATACCACGGCCGCCGACGACGCAGACCCGCGGGTCGTGGATGTCGACAGCGAGGACGCCGACGACCTGCTTGCCGCGCTCTCCTCGGGGACGGCGCGAGCGCTGCTCTCTGCGTTGCACAACGAACCAGCGCCACCCTCCGACCTCGCCGACCGGGTCGACACCTCCCTTCAGAACGCCCAGTACCACCTCGAAAAGCTCGAATCCGCCGGTGCCGTCGAGGTGGTCGACACCGCCTACTCCGCGAAGGGTCGCGAGATGGACGTGTACGCACCCGCCGACCAGCCGCTCGTCATCTTCGCCGGCAAAGAAGAAAAGGGGTCGACGCTCAAAGCCGCGCTCTCACGTCTCCTGGGCGCTGTCGGCATCCTCGCACTCGCCAGTCTCGCTGTTCAGCAGTGGTTCGGCCAACGAGGGTTGTTCGGCGGGACCGACCCCACAGCAGGCGCCGGTGGGGGGACGAGCCCAGGTGGAGCGGGAACACCTACCCCGGACCCGACGAGTGTCCCACAGGACACCCCCAGTCCCACTCCCGAGTCTGCCGGTGACATCGGGATTCAGGCCATCAACGAGTCGACGCCCGCGGTGAGTGCCGACACCGTGACGCCCACCGAGACGCCGACACCGCCGGACCCGGAGACGACCACCGCCGCCGCCGAGACTGTCCGAGAGGCCGGAACTGGATTACCACCGGGACTGCTCTTTTTCCTGGGTGGCCTGTTCGTACTCGCAGTACTCGTCGGGGTACTCTACCTCCGCCAGTAACTCAAAGAGAGATTTGAGTCTTCGGCGGTTACTTTTCCCATCCAGATATAGCATTAATCGCGTCGACCCGCTCGGCCCTCCGACAGCGAGCACCGTTCCAGCAACTCGCCAGCCGGCGAACGCAGACGTGCCTCAACGTCATCCGAAGCCTGCCCAACTGTCGCGTACGCTGGTTGTGACCCACGCGGGTCGGCGTGGCTGCCCGGATTCAGAACTGTCACGCCACCGAGCTGCCCTCTCCCCGGCCGATGTGTGTGGCCCAGGACCACCACGTCGGCCCCTTCTTGACGCGCCAACAGCGAGAGACGCGTCTCGGTGTGCTCGTGGCCGTGCACCACCAGAAATCGCAGCCCCAGTGTCTCGACTGTCTCCGTCGCCGGCAACCGCTCCCGAACAGCGACACTGTCTGCGTTGCCGTGAACGGCGACCAGTCGGTCCGCGAGCGCCTCGAAGTTGTCCAGTACCGCCGGTGTCGTGAAGTCACCGGAGTGAATCACGAGGTCGGCGGCTGCAATCTGCTCGCGGAGGTGATCGGTGAGCGCGGGGTCGGCGGTGCCGTGCGTATCAGAGAGGACGACGAGCATAGCGGTCGTAGCGTGCCGGCGGGGATAAGCCCCCAGAACCGGCCAGAATCCCCTGGCTACTTGTAACAGGCCGGCAAGTATTTTCCCAATGGCAAGCAGCAAGTCGGTGGTGATTGCGGCGCTCATCGCCAACGGGGCGATTGCGGTGCTGAAGTTCTTCGGGTTTCTGCTGACCGGGAGTCCGTCGATGCTCTCGGAGACGTATCACTCGATCTCCGATACGGGCAATCAGGTGTTTCTCCTCATTGGCATCCGGTACAGCGGACAGGCACCCGACGACCGCCACCCCTTCGGCTACGGGAAAGCGCAGTTCTTCTACAGCTTTCTCGTCTCGGTGCTTCTCTTTGGTATCGCCGGCTGGGAGTCGACCAAACACGGCTACGAGAAGATTCAGGAGGCACTCGCCGGGCACGGCGGTCACGGCGGGAGCGAGGCAGTGACACTCGCTGGTCAGACCTTTCCCTCTGTCTACGTCAATTACGGCGTCCTTTTCGGCGCTATCGTCTTCGAGACGTACGCCCTTCTCAAGGCACGGAAAGCGATGGTAAAACAAATCGAGAAAAACGACTGGAGCGGCTATCGCGAAGCCTTTCGGAAAACGGCCGATACGACGACGCTGACTGCCTTTACCGAGGACAGCATCGCCCTGGGCGGGGCCGGCATCGCGCTGTTCGGCATCTTTCTCACGCGCCAGACGGGCAACCCCGTCTACGACGCCGCCGCCGCGTTGCTCATCGGACTCCTCCTGATGGGGTTCGCGCTGGCGCTGGCCTGGGAGAACAAGCGTCTGTTGCTGGGCGAGAGCATGCCGGCCGACGCCGAGGCGGACCTCCGGGACCTTGTTGCAGGCATTGACGGTGTCAACCGGGTGGTCGACTTCCGGACGGTCTATTTCGGGCCGAAACGCATCGTGGTGACCGCAGACGTGGACTTCGTTGACGGGATGGACGGCCGAGAAATCGACAACACCGTCGACGCAATCGAACGGACGCTTAGAGATGCCGACGACGATATCACGTCGGTGTTCGTCGAAGTCGAGAAAGACGGCCAGCCGACGGTCACGAAAGGTGACGGGTCCGGGAATCACAGCTGAGACACGAAACGCCGGACTGAGTTCCATCAGGGCGCTGCTGTGGACCTGTATCGACCACCCAAACACCGGAGTTGGGCTGGTCTTTATTACTGTTGCCCGTCAAGTCGCAGGGAGGCACACCTCCACACGACAACGACCAGTCAAGTATGGGGACGACGACCAACACGGGGAACGAACCCCGCCGGTCGAGAGCCCAGTAAATGACAGCGGACCCGACGACGAACGATGGCCGCCCAACGATGGACGAGAAGCCGCAGCTGCTGCTATTTCGTGTGGGGAATCAGACCCAGCGCCTGCTCGTCGAGGCGCTTGGCGACCGGTACCAGGTCGAGACGGGCAGCGACCTGGCAGCGCTGCGCCGCGAGTTCGACTGTTGTCTGCTCACCGAACAGCGGCTTCCGGACGTGGCCGAGATAATCGAACAGCAGCAGGCCGAAACGCCGGCGTTTCTTCCGTTTCTGTTGTTGAGCGAGGATGGTGACGTCGACCCGGAAGTCTGGGACTACGTCGACGACATCGTCGCGCTTCCAGTAACAAATGCGACACTGCGCGCCCGCGTCGAGAACCTGGTAAAACGGCGGCAAAATGCCCGACAACTTGCCGAGCGTGAGCGAGAACTGCAAGAAACTGTCGACGACCTCCGTCTGAAAGAACGGGCTATCGACGAGGCGCCCGTCGGATTCAGCATCGCGGACGCCAGACAGGACGACAGGCCGCTGGTCTACGTCAACGACCAGTTTCTGCAAATGAGCGGCTACACCAGCAAAGAGGTGCTGGGCCGGAACTGTCGATTCCTCCAGGGCGACGAGACGGACGAAAAGACTGTCACACAACTCCGGGAGGCAATCGACGCCGAACGACCCGTCTCCGTCGATATCGTGAACTACCGGAAGACCGGACAGAAGTTCTGGAACAACGTCGTTATCGCACCACTTCGAAAGGACGGCGAGGTTACCCATTACGTTGGCTTTCAGACAGACGTAACCGAGCGGAAGGTCAAAGAACGCCGACAAGAGGTCCTCAACCGCGTCCTGAGCCACAACTTCCGCAACAAGATGAACGTCATCAAAGCCTACACGGAGCTACTCCGCGACGACATCGATGGCGACTCACTGGAAGAACTGGTGAACATCGAAACAGCAACTGAGGACCTGTTGACACTCGCAGAGACCGCGCGGAAAACCGACCAGATACTTTCCGAGACCGAGTCCGGCGAGCGACTCCTTGAACTCGACGAGCGACTCGAACGACTCACCGACACGCTTCGTGACCAGTACCCGGACGTAACCATCGAGCTCACGCTGCCAGAGGACGGTACGGCACCGGTCGCTGCTGGCGGTTTGTCCGACGCTCTTACGGAGGCCCTGGACAACGCAGCGAAGCACAACGACAGCGACGACCCCCGAGTCCGTATCCGCGTCGAGAACCGGGACAGCAACTGGGTCGATATCGAAATCAGGGACAATGGACCGGGGATTCCCGACCGGGAACTCGATGTGCTCGGAGAGGGCGAGGACGCACTGCGCCACGCCGACCGGATGGGCATCTGGCTTATCTACTGGACGGTAACCCGGGCCGGTGGGACGATGACCGTCGACAGCCACGACGGTCGCGGGACTATCGTCTCGCTGTCCGTGCCGGCCGTCGACAGTGAGTGACGAGGGAGGCTACTGGGGCCGCCGAGTCGAACCTTCTAAACCTCGTCTTCCCGAACCCCGCGACAATGAAACTCGCGCGCATCCAGACCGACGACGGCATCGTGACCGGCGAATACGACGACGGCACCGTGACAACTGACGAGGGGACCTACGAAGTCGGCGAGGATGCCGACCTGCTCGCGCCCTGCGAACCGGGCACGTTCTACTGTGTTGGGCGCAATTTCGCCGAGAAAATCGACCAGATGGACTACGATATCCCGGATATCCCGGACTGGTTCATCAAACCGGCTGTCTCGCTGCACCACCCCAACGACCCAATCGTCCACCCCGAGTGGACTGATGAACTCACGTACGCCGGCGAACTCGCGGCGGTTATCGACGAGGAGTGTACCGACCTCGCTGGCGAGGAAGAGGTCAAATCGGTACTGCGCGGCTGGTCGATTCTCAACGACCTCGACGCACTCGACCAGGAGCGGCGCACAGCCAGAAAGGCCTTCGACGGGTCGGGGCCGCTCGGTCCGGTCATCGAGACGGACCTGGACCCGCGAGGCATCGACATGGAGACGCACATCTCCGGGGAGAAACGCCAGGATGCCACTACCGACTGGATGATTTTCGATCCCTACGAGACTATCGCCTTCCTCTCGGAGCGGTACACCTTCCGCCCGGGTGACGTGATTTCCTTCGGGAGCCCCGCCAACCCTGGCCTCATCGAACCCGGCGACGACATCGAAATCTGGTACGAGGGAATCGGAACACTCGAAAACATGGTTGTCGCACCCGAAGACGCCGACTGAACGCTTGGGGCCGGCGACCAGCCCGGTGAAGTCACTTGGTCAGGGAAGGGAAGAGAATTCTGCCACACACCAGTTCGTCCACCTCAGTCGACGAGTCCGACATCGTGGACGTGGCGCTGTCTGGCTCGTTCGGAACTGAACCGCTCGCCACAGACCTCACAGACGTACTCCTCGGATTGTTCGGAACCCATACCGGACAGAAGGGCCGGTCCACATTAAAATGTGCGTGGCATTGTCACAGTACTGCACAACCAGTCAACTGTCGAGTTCGGCGGCGGCTTCGCGGAACAGCCCGTCGAGGATTTCCGGCGTCGTCGGGTGGTACGCGCGGTCCGGTAGTTCCCGAACGTCCAGTCCCATCTCGACGATGACCTGCATCGTCTTGGCCATCACGTCCGCGTGGTAGTGGAGCCCCTGCCAGCCCAGCACTGTCCCGTCGGGTCCGACGACGAGCCGGGCGCGCCCTTCAGCGACGTTTTTCGTCTTGAAGACGCCGTCACTGGTAGCCTCTCGCGTCACCGTGATGTGTTCGAGCCCCGCATCCCTGGCCGACTCCGCGGAGTGTGCCACGCGGGCGTACGGGAGGACGCCGAGTCCCGAGAAGACGACGTGGTGGTGGGTGTTCTCGTACTCGGTGAGCCGTTCACCATCACGGTGAGCGCGGATGTTCGACGCTGCGAGAAACCCCTGTTCTTTGGCGACGTGGAGAATCGGTTCCTTCCCGTTGGCGTCGCCGACGACGAACACCCGGTCGTCGTCGCGGGCCTGCATCGTGTCCCGGACCCAGCCGGGTTCGGGGTCGATACTCGTCGTGTCGAGTCCCAGCCCGTCGAGTGCCGGCCGTCGACCGGTGAAGGCAAAGAGCTGGTCGGCCTCGACGGTCCGCTCTGTGCCGTCGACCTCGACAGTCATTCTGACACCGCCGTCGTCGGTCGGTTCGACGCGCTGTTCGTCCGTCTCGGTCAGGACGGTGATGTCGAACGCGTCCCGGTAGTACGAGAGGAGGTCGTCGCCGAAGGGCGGGTCTGCCTCGTCGAGTGGTCGAGCGTCGTGTTCGATGACCGTGAGGTCCATCTCGCCCGCTTCGGCGAGATACGGGACCAGTTCGAGCCCGATGTAGCCAAAGCCCATGACGATACCCGAATCGCCGAAGTCGGTCGCGTCCAGCACGTCGGCACTCGTCTCGACTGGAACGTCCTCGATCCCCGGGAGATCGGGGACGTTGACCGTCGACCCGGTCGCGACGACGACGTAGTCGGGTTCGAGCGTGCGGTCGCCGACCCGAAGCGTGCGGTCGTCGACGAACGTTGCCCGCTCGGTGAGGAAGGTCACGTCGTCGTGCTCGGCCAGCGACTCGACCGCAGCCCGTCTGTGCGCGGCGAAGTTCGCCGTGTGGTCGTTTTTTGTCTCGACGACTCGGTCGGTATCGACGGCCGGAAGCGACCCGTCAAGTCTGTCGTCGTGCCGAGCGACAAATCGGTGTTCGGCCGCCGAGAGGACCTCTTTCGAGGGCATACAGCCACGGAGGATGCAGAGTCCGCCGCCGGGGTCACCGTCGTCGACGAGAGTCAGTTCGATGTCGGGAACCTCGACCAATCGCTGTGCGACTGCCACCCCCGCGCTTCCGTATGCGCCAACAATCGCGATGTGCGTGCTCATACGTTGTTCCCGAGTGGCCCAGAGTTAACGATTCGGTGACCTGAATGAAACCCGGTTACGTCCTCTGAACAGCTGGCAACTGACGACCCGCCTGTACTCCGTCACTATGTGACATTGTCTCGCGAGTGACTCACTCTCAATTTAAGGTCCTAGACGTGGGGAAGGAATCAATATGGATTAAAGAATATTATCATTATAGTTCATAACATTTATCTACAGCGCACTATTCGGAGCGGAGTGCAATAGAAAACCCGCGTCCTGAACGCGGAACCCACACCAATCATGACATCTGACGACGACGGAATTGACGAAGTTGCGAGCCGAGTTAAGAGCACAGACCCGTACATCCGCGACGTCGACAACGACGCCGCCCGTGAGCTTCGGGACAAACTGAACAACCAGGATTACGTCTTCGCACCTGGTACCTACCACGCCCTGGACGCCCGCCTGGCCGAGATGGCCGGTCTGGACGCTGTCTACATGTCCGGCTACTCCACGGTGCTGGGTCAGTTCGGTTTCCCGGACCTCGAGATGGTCGACATGCGCGAGATGGTCGAGAACGCAAAGCGCCAGGTCGAAGCCACGAACCTGCCGATTATCGCCGACTGTGACACCGGCTACGGTGGCGTCCACAACGTCCGCCGCGCAGTCCGCGAGTACGAGAAGGCTGGCGTCGCTGCGGTCCACATCGAGGACCAGACGACGCCCAAGCGCTGTGGTCACATCGCCGGCAAGCAGATTGTCTCGCGAGAAGACGCCGTCGCCCGCTTCAGTGCGGCCGTCGACGCAAAGCAGGACGAGGACACTATCATCATCGCCCGGACGGACGCCTACGGCTCCGCCAACGGTGACTGGGAAGAGCACCTCGA
>JAZKTK010000082.1:0-13381 GCA_036625595.1 Haloarculaceae archaeon
GAGCGGGCGGGCGACTATCTCGGCAAGACCGTCCAGATTATCCCGCATATCACCGACGATATCAAGCGACGAATCCGGGAGGCCGCCGAAGGGTCCGACGTGTGTCTTATCGAGGTCGGCGGCACAGTGGGCGACATCGAAGGGATGCCCTACCTCGAAGCGCTCCGCCAGTTCGCCCACGAGGAAGACGAGGAGGATATTCTCTTCACCCACGTCACACTCGTCCCCTACTCGAAAAACGGCGAACAGAAGACCAAGCCGACCCAGCACAGCGTCAAGGAACTGCGCTCTATCGGGCTCCAGCCCGACGTGCTGGTCGGTCGCTGCGAGGACCCCCTCGACCCCGAAACCCGCAAGAAGATTGCGCTGTTCTGTGACGTGCCCGAGGACGCCGTCTTCTCGAACCCCGACGTGGACGACATCTACGAAGTCCCGCTCGTCGTCGAAGACGAGGGGCTCGACGAGTTCGTCATGGACCACTTCGGCATCACTGACGAGGCACTCCCCGAGTCACAGCGCGACACGACCTGGCGTGAAACGGTCACTCAGGACAAGGAGGGGACGGTCAACGTTGCCCTCGTGGGTAAGTATGGGCTGGAAGACGCCTACATCTCGATTCACGAGTCGCTGAAACACGCGGGTCTCGAAAAGCAAGTAGAGGTCGAACGAACGTGGATAAACTCGGAGACCCTCGCTGACGGCATCGACGGCCAACTCGACGACGTCGACGGCGTCATCGTCCCCGGTGGCTTTGGTTCTCGCGGAACCGAGGGGAAAATCGAGGCAATTCGGTACTGCCGACAGAACGACGTGCCGTTCCTGGGCCTCTGTCTGGGCTTCCAGATGGCCGTCGTCGAGTACGCCCGGAACGTCCTCGGACTCGATGGCGCACACTCTGCGGAACTGGACGATTCGACTCCCTACCCGGTCATCGACCTTTTGCCCGAACAAAAAGAGATGGACGACATGGGCGGGACGATGCGACTGGGCGCACACGTCACGGACATCGAGCAAGGAACGTTGGCTCACGAGCTCTACGGTGCCGACTCCTGTACCGAGCGCCACCGGCACCGCTACGAGGTCAATCCCGAGTACATCGGTGACCTCGAAGCCGCCGGGATGGTCTTCTCGGGAACCTCCGGCAACCGGATGGAGATTCTGGAACTGCCCGACCACCCGTACTTCCTCGGGACGCAGTTCCACCCCGAGTTCCGGTCGCGACCGACGCGTGCGAGTCCGCCCTTCGTGGGCTTTCTTGACGGTATCCTCACGAAACAGGACGAACTCGCCGTCGCAGGAGGTGACCACTGATGGTCGACGTCGACTCCTTTATTGCCGACGCCCGCGAGGAAATCGCCGCGGAAATCGGCGACGCAAACGCCGTCATCGCGCTTTCAGGCGGCGTCGACTCCTCGACGGCCGCTGCGCTGGCCTACGACGCCATCGGCGACCAGCTCACGCCGGTCTACGTCGACACCGGCCTGATGCGAAAGGGCGAAACCGAGCAGATTCGGGAGACGTTCGCGTATATGGACTCGTTGCAAATCATCGACGCGAAAGACCGTTTCCTCGACGCCCTCGAAGGCGTCACCGACCCCGAAGAGAAGCGCCACGCCATCGGCGAGCAGTTCATCCGGGAGTTCGAGACGGTCGCCCGCGAGGTCGACGCCGACTACCTCGTCCAGGGAACTATCTACCCCGACCGCATCGAGTCTGAAGGGACAATAAAGAGCCACCACAACGTCGGCGGCCTCCCCGAAGTCGTGGACTTCGAGGGTATCGTCGAACCGATGCGCGACCTCTACAAGGACGAAGTCCGGGAAGTCGCACGCGAACTCGACCTGGACGAAATCGTCGCCGAGCGGATGCCCTTCCCCGGTCCGGGACTCGCAGTACGCATCCTCGGTGAGGTCACCGAAGAGAAACTCGGCGTCGCACGCGAGGCAAACCACGTCGTCGAGGAAGAACTGGCCGAACACGAACCGTGGCAGGCACTCGCCGCCGTCATCGGGAAGGCCACGGGTGTCAAAGGCGACAACCGCGTTCACGGCTGGGTCGTCGCGGTCCGTTCAGTCGAGTCCCGCGACGGGATGACCGCCCGTGCCCAGAACGTCGACTGGGACACCCTCCAGCGTATCCAGTCTCGGATTACCGGCGAGAACGAGACCGTCGCCCGCGTGCTCTACGACGTGACCCACAAGCCGCCGGCGACCATCGAATACGAGTAACACTGCCGGAGTCGCCCGGTCGCGGGTGACAAGACACAAGCCCCCGCGACACTACCGCCACACCAATGAACGTCATCGTCGCCGGCACTGACGACAACGATATCGCTGCCGCCATCGAATCTGAGGGCCACACGGTCGCACGCGTCGACATCGCAAACCGCCCCGCTCTGGAGGAGGCGGGCATCCACGAGGCGGACGTACTCGTTTTGACCGAAGTCGAACAGGCCACTTCGATTGCCGTCGCCAAGGACCTCAACACGGACCTGAAAGTCGTTCTCTACAGCGAGGGGTCGCTGCCGGATTTCGCCTCGCGACAGGCGGACATGCTGGTCGACCCGGCGCTGCTCGACGCCGAAGCAGTCGCCGCAGAACTGGACGCCTGACTGGCCACCGACGTTTCTCCATCAGTGGCTCGCTGCCAGCGCGCCGACGACTGCCGAGAGTCGGTCGCTCCCCTGCTCGACAACGGGCGTCCCGTGACCCTGACACACGATGTCGACTGCTGGCGCGCGCTCGACGTACGACCGGAGACTCTCTTCTGCCTGGTCCTGGTCGTAGTTGAGAAACCACGGCGGGACGGCGAACTCCCCGTCCCGTTCGCGGACGAGGTCACCGACCAGCGCCAGGGACAGCGACTCGTTGACGAACGCTGTGTGGCCTGGCGTGTGGCCGGGCGTATGATAGACGTCGAACCCATCGACGGTGTCGCCGTCTGCGACTGGCTCGATGGGGAGGGCCGGCGGGTCGCGAGTGAGGTCAGTCACACGCTGAAACAGTCCTTTCCTGTTGTGCCACGTCGGGCGTTCACGTCGTGCGAGATAGGGTTCGTCGTCGATGCCGATTGCGAGTGGGGCCTCGAGGCCGTCGTCGATAAGCCTGTTCAGGCCACCGACGTGGTCGAAATCGAAGTGGGTTATAAGGACGCGGTCGACGGCCTGAATCGACCCGACGATGCGCTCGATTTCCGCTCGGAGTTCCCCGGCGTGCCAGGGCATCCCCGTGTCGACCAGCGTCACCGCTCCCTCGTCTTCGACCAGATAGGCGTTGACGCCCTGCAGGTCGAACCACCACACGCCATCGGCGAGTCGCGTCACCATACCTGTTTTTGGGGAGGCAGCCACAAAAGCGGCGACACCCGTTACTTTGGGATTACCGTTCGTGGACGGTCATCGGCATCCCGTCTTTAGGGTGTACTGTCAGCGACGGCCGATACTCGAAGTGCCCCTCCCGGGCATATTCGAGTTCGAACTGGCCGGCCGTCCGGGCGAGAATCAACTGTGCTTCGAGTTTGGCGAGGTGTTTGCCGATACAGTGGCGCGGTCCGCCACCAAAGGGGAAGTACGCAAAGCGCGGGCGGCCCTGCCTGCGGTCGCCGCTCCACCGTTCGGGCTCGAACTGTTCTGGGTCGTCCCACCAGCGCGACGAGCGATGCACTGCCCACTGGGGGAGCATGAGCGCTGACCCCGCCTTGACGGGATAGCCCGCCAACTCGACATCCGTCTTCGGCTCGCGGAAGATGGTGTACACCGGCGGATAGAGCCGCATCGCCTCGTTGATGACCCACTCGGTGTACTCGAACTCCCGGACGTCGTCCATCGTCGGCCGACCGTCCACTATCGAATCAATTTCGTCGTGGACGTTCTCTCGGACGCTCGGATGTTCCGAAAGGAGATACCAGGTGTAGGTCAGGGTCAGCGCCGTGGTATCGTGGCCCGCCAGCAGCATCGTTACAACTTCGTCCCGGAGTTGCTCGGGTGACTGCTCGCCCCGCTCCTGTGCACGGAGCAGAATCGAGAGCATGTCCATCGGGACATCCGCGTCTTCACCTGCCGTCGCATCGCCCTCGGTACCCCGGCGCTCGGCGATAATGTCGTCGACGACCCCCTCCAGCGTGTCGAGTGCCTGCTGGTACTCCCGGTCCCCCGGCATCGGCACCCAGTTTGGTGCAGCGAAGCGTATCGGGTTCGGCTCGAATTGCGCACCCAGCGGGTCCAGACTCTGTCGAACCGTCTCGATACGTTCCTGACTCAGCTCCACGCCGAGCATCAGGTCTGCGATAACGTCGAGCGTGACCGCTGTCATCTCCTGTTCGACGTCTATTTCCTGACCGTTTGCCCACCCCGACAGCATCGTATCGGCGTGGTCGACGATGCGGTCTGCGAAGTTCGCCAGCCGCCCCATCTGGAAGGCGGGGTTGGTCAACTGACGCTGCTGTTGCCAGGTTTCACCCTCACTCAGGAGGAGTCCTTCGCCGAGCAGGTCTCCGAGCGCGTCGCTCTGGAAGTCCGGCTTTCGAAAGTTGTCGGCTTCCGAAACCAGTACCCGCTCGATATCGGTTGGATTTGTGAGCATGTACGTTGGCAACGTTCCGAGTTCGAACTCGATAATATCGCCGTACGCGCTCTCGCACGCGGAGAGAAACCGAAACGGGTCTTTCGCGTATCGACGACTGCTTCCAAAGAGCGGTTCGCCGCGTGGGCCGGGAGGAGACGCCGTCATCGCCCGATTTTAGGGCTAAACAGGCATCAATGTTTGGCGACTTGACCGTTTTGGCCCTGTCCTTTTCTGGCACTCGCCAGTGTTGCGCTCGAACTGTCTCTCTTTTCCGATAGTATACAACGCTGGCCTGCCGACCGAACTCTCGAGCAAACCAATCATAAATAGTATGATAATAAAACAACTATGTCATACACCGTACGAAATCCCCGCTGTCACCTCATGTAGTACATTAAAAGACATATATAAATAATTAACAAAAATTTTATGGTTTAGGAGTTCTACTCTCTGTCAAACTGTTTCAGCACAGTTACCGTATCAAACCATCATCCTGAAAACAGCTCTTATGGCTTGTTGAACCCCTCTAGGCTCCGATATCTGCAACTAATCCTCTCAGGTACTATCCTCTCTTTGTTATCGCTCTGCTGATCGTGCTGGTTTGGCCAAGTGGCAGATGAGGATGCTAAAACGGTGCTATTAGCCGAAGTTGGTGGTGTTCTCTGGCCGAAGAACTGTCTCTTTTGCACCAGTCTGCGTATCGTGGTCGACTTCGACTTTTGCCCTAATTAACAGTCTTATAGATATTATCAAAATATTATAGTAGTGGCGAATCACTTTGTACTCCTCTGAAATTCTGTGGCTCCTGTCTATTAGCTGTACTCTCCTTGTCGGCAGTATTGCTGCTGCGTTTCTGAGTTACTGTTGGCTGTTCGAACTGCTACTGGCGAATAACTAGACTGCCTCCAATTTCATGAAAATGGATAATACTCTCTGTTTAACATGATGGTCTATTATATAAAATACTTTATTATAATGGTAATAAACACCTTCAGAATAACCTCTCAGCGCTTCTATGTAATGTTTGTTGTCCCAACTGTATGTAACGTATAATGATATTTATTCCCGGGCTGTGAGAATCCCTCCAGATGCATAAGTGTGTTCCATACTATATATTAGCATGGATATATCACAACGGCGCTCGGTTCGACTCAACGTCGACGGGAAACCGCTGGAGGGGACACTTACGGTACCTCATCAATCATCTGAACTGGTTCTGTTTGCGACTGGGACGGCAGGTGCCCACCTCGCCTCGCTCGAGACGAAGATGGTGGACCACCTCCACCAATTTGGGCTGGCGACCCTCGTCATGGACCTCATCAGCCCCGAAGAGGCGACCGAACGGTCAAACCGGTTGAACATAGAGCTGCTCACCAGTCGACTAGGGGTACAGTTTGACTGGGCTGACAATCACGTCGCCACTGCGGACCTTGATACGATACTCTGTGGAGTTGGGACGGGTGCTGCAGCGGCAACGAACTATCTCACTATCAGCGGTCGTAATATAGATGCTCTGACGCTACTGAACGGGCGTGTTGACCTCGCTAGCGTCGACTTTTCTGGTATCGATGTCCCCAGTTTCTTCTTCGTGGACAATTCGTCCGCTCATCTCACGGAGGATAATAGAGAAGCCTACAGGACGCTTGGTGTCGACCACCAGCACAAACATTATCTACACGCTGTCAACGAGGATGCAGTCTCCGTCGTTGCTCGCTGGCTGAGCTCGCAGGTCTCGTCGGGACTCTCACGCACTCGTGCATTGGCACGGCGCGATAGCCGTCACGGTGTGTAACCTATCTGGTGCTTGTGGCAGATCCTACAACACAATACGCCCAGCGGGCCAGCGACCGTACGTACGCCACCCGGTCGGGAACAATCGATTTCGAAAATAACGGTTGCTCAGACCAACTTCTTGTTCATATTATTACGAAGTTAATGTTGTAACAGCCAGACGCTTCCTGCCAGAGTCCTCTGACAACGGCCCCGGTTGCTCACGAGCGATCAAACGCACAGAATTAATTCTGGAGAATGCGCGTGTTAGACACTGAAACCGTGCAAAAGCGTCGTTGGTATTCGTCTCGCTCTCGAAATCCGGTCACAGACCGATAGCTCAGAGAGCGCCGGCGACCATCTCGATTGGGTGGGGCGGCTCGCCGTCGTCGAACTCGTACGACCCGAGTTGGCTCCGGCAGGACGCGCCCGGCGCCACGACCTGGTTGCCCGGTGAGTCCCGGACCTGGTCGGAGAGTATGTCGCCGATCGCTCGACTCATCGAGAGGTGTTCGGTCTCGTACCCGAAGCTGCCGGCCATGCCACAACAGCCAGAGTCGAGTACATCAACGTCGTAGCCTGCACGGCGAAGGACTCCGACCGCGTGGTGGTCTTTGCGAACCGACTTCTGATGGCAGTGGCCGTGGTAGGTAAGCGTCTCCGTCGGTTCTCCGAAGTCGATGTTCTCGTCCAGGTCGAACCGGTCGATGTATTCGAGCACCCCATAGGCGTTCGAGGCGACCAGTTCGGCGTCCTCTCCCGAAAGCAGGTCCAGATAATCGTACTGATACATCACGGCGTCAGATGGCTCGATGGTCACGACGTCCCAGCCGTCGCGAATCTGCGGGGCGAGTGCCTCGACGTTGGCCGACGCAGTGTTGCGTGCGTGGTCGAGCATGCTTTTCGAGAACGCGGGTCGCCCGCTGTCTGACACGTCGTCCGGCACCTGGACGTGAACGCCCGCTGCTTCGAGCACTTCGACGGCCGAACGACCGATGTGTGGGTGGCTGTAGTTCGTGTACGGGTCGGGAATGACCAGCGCCTTCCTGTCTGCCTCCGTTGGCGAGACAGTCGACCCATCTCGGTTGGCCATCAGGTCTTCGAACGTCGTGCGGTGGAACGCGGGGAGGTCGCGTTCCCGCGCGATTCCGACCATCTTCTCCATCATCCATCCGCTTCCCGGAACCTGCATCGCCCAGTTAGAGACGGGAGCGAAGGTACTCCCGAGCGAGAGGAGCGACTCGACGTTGGCGAATATCCGGTCGCGGAGTGAGATACCCTCCCGCTGGTGGTACTCGTGGACCACCTCCGCTTTCATCTTGGCCATGTCGACGCCGCTCGGACAGTCGTTCTTGCAGCCCTTGCAGCCGATACAGAGGTCCATCACCTCGGTGATGAACTCCTCGTCGAACACGTCGTCGGGCAAATCGCCGCTCATCGCGTTCCGGAGCAAGTTTGCCCGGCCCCGTGTGCTGGTAATTTCCTCGTCTGCTGCCCGGTAGGTCGGACACATCACGCCGCCGGTCGTCTCCTGGTGACCGGTGCAGCCTGCACAGCCGTGGCACAGTTCGACCATTCCCTGAAACCCGTTCTCGTTGTCCCAGTCGAGCACCGGGTCGAAATCGGCGTCGAAGGTGTAGGAGGGGTCGTATCGGAGGTTTGCCGTCGAGTCGTGGTCGCCACAGACGTTCCCGGGGTTGAGCAACCAGTTCGGGTCGAAGGCAGACTTCAGGTCGCGGAACGTGTTCCACAACTCTTCCCCGTAGAGCTTCTTGTTCCACTCCGTTCGCGACCGACCGTCGCCGTGCTCGCCGGAGACGGACCCCCCGTACTCGATGACGAGGTCTGTCATCGCGTCGGAAATTGCGTACATGGTCTCGTGGCCTGCCTCGGATTTGAGATTTAGCAGCGGCCGGATGTGCAACACTCCGGGTCCGGCGTGAGCGTAGTACGCTGCGAAGGTGTCGTGTTCGTCGAAGAGGTCCTGGAGGTCGGAGATGTATTCTGGGAGCTTCTCCGGCGGCACGGCAGTGTCCTCGACGAACGGCCAGTGTTTGTCGTCGCCCGTGTTCGACAGCAAGATTGGCAGCCCCGCTTTCCGCATCTTCCAGAACTTCGCCTGCCGGTCGTCGTCGTACGCCTCCAGCGCGTCGACTGCGTGCGTCTCTTCGCCCGTGACTGAGCCGGCATCGTCGTCGGGGGAAACGGCAGCCTCGTATCCCGGCAGGCGGTCGGCGAGCAGATTGGCGATTTTCTGCTTGCCCTCCGCTACTGAGTCGGCGTAGAACTCCACCAGGAGCGTCGAGTCGGTCCCCTCGGGAAGCGTCGAGACGAGTTCGGAAAACTCGGCGTTGTCCCGGGCTAGATCCAGAAACACGTCGTCCATCACCTCGACGGCCGACGGGTCGTGTTCGAGGATTGGCGCCACGTCCCGCATCGCCGGGAGGACCCCATCGTAGGTCAACATGACGAGCGCCGTTTCCTCCGGAACGGGTTCGAGTGACACCGTCGCCTCGGTCACGATAGCGAGTGTCCCCTCGCTGCCGGCCATGAGCCGACCCATATTGATTTCGCCCCGTTCGCGGGCGTTCTCGACGAGCATATCGAGATTGTAGCCGGAGACGTTCCGCTTCAGGTCGGGGTACCGCTCCTCGATTTCCTCGGCCTCCTCGTGGAGCAGCCTACCGACCTCCGCGTACACCTGCGCCTCTATCGTCGACCCGCGGTCTCGTGCCTCAGTCGCGCGGTCGTGGAGGTCCTCGACGTCGACCCAGCCGAAGGTCGTCTGTGTCCCGTCGGAGAGGACCACCTCACACTCCTCGATGTAGGCGTCGGTCTTGCCGTACTGCAGCGAGTGTGCGCCCGTCGTGTTGTTCCCGATAGCACCGCCGAGAACGCTCTTGTCTCCCCACGCCGGGTCGGGTGCGAACTTGAGGTCGTGGGGCGCGAGATGATTGTTTAGCCGGGCGATGGTGATACCCGACTGCGCCCGTGCGACGCCTGCTTCGGGGTCGACCTCCAGAAACTCGTCCATGTAGCGCTTGAAATCGAGGACGACAGCCTCGTTGACCGCCTGGCCTGCCAGGCTCGTCCCGCCACCACGGGGGAGAACGGGAATCTCCTTGTCGTTGCAGTACTCCATGACCGCCACGACATCGTCAGTCGAGACGGGTGAGACGACCCCAATCGGCAGTTCTTTGTACGCGCTCGCGTCTGTGGCAAACAACTCCCGTGTGTACGTATCGAAGCGAACGTCCCCGTCGACGCGCTGTTCTAGGTCTGCAACCAGTGCCGGTCGGTTCGTGGTGTCGTTTCGATAGTCGTAGTCTGCGTCGGGGTCACTCGCTGGACTCGACTCGCCGTGTGATTGGAAATCATGTGCCATGACGTACAGTACCATTATTTTCGAAAATAATGAATTGTTGGGTTCCGAACCGTCGGAAATGACGCGTAACACTCTCGCCGCTGTCGTTGAGATGTTGCTCACGACGGATGAAAGAATAGTCGGGGAGCGAATATGTTGTGTCGTGGAGCGTCTAGAACGCGCCCGGGACCACAACATACGCGAACAGCAGCGTCAGGATGCCTGTGAAGATGCCGTAGTAGGCTAACGGAATCAACTCCAGGCGGATGACGCGTCCCTCCTCGCCGACGAGGCCGACGACTGCGAGTGCGGCGACGACGTTGTGAATCGCGATGAGGTTCCCGATTGCACCGCCGACTGCCTGCGCACCGACCACAACCTGCGTCGAGACGCCGATGCTCTGTGCGGCGTTGTACTGGAAGGCGCCGAACAGAATGTCGCTGACCGTGTTCGACCCGGCGATGAACGCACCGAACGCGCCGATGAAGCCCGAGAAGAACGGGTAGGCTGCGCCGGTGGCATTGGCCGTGAGGTTCGAGAGCACATCCAGCATACTCGCGTCGAGGGCTGTTCCGACACCCGAGTTAATCATGACCTGGACAGTCGCGACTGCAAACCACAGCGCGATGACTGCGGGCAGAATCTTCCGGACAGATTCGGCCCAGGACTCTCTGATTTCTTGGCTGTTCATGCCGTGGAGCCCGTAGGTTACGACGGACACGACAACGAACAGGAATCCAGGCAGGTATAGCGTCCGGAACGAACCCGATGCTCCTGCAACGCCGAGAATTTCGGCAAACTCCAGATTGAGCGGATTGTTCTGAAGCGGATTCTGAATCGGGTCGACAGTGCGGGTCACGACCAGCAGGCCGGCCGTGATGATGTAGGGCAGCCACGCCATACCCAGCGACATATCATGGTCGTGGCGCTCGGAGACGGTCCCACCGTCGGCTGCGACAGCCCGGTCACTGCCGCCAGTGGACTCGCCGGGTTCGATGTCGCCAACCCAGTGTTCCGGCCAGGACTCGCGCGGACCGAAGTTCCACTCCTCGTCGGGCAACAGGTAGCCCGCACGCAACGTCCCACCCGTAATGAGCAGCCCAACCATCGCACCCAGTAGCGCTGGGAAGGTCGGACCCAGGAAGTAGGCGGTTGTCCAGTACGGAATTGCAAAGGACGCCCACGCGAACAGGGTGAGCGGTAGCACTTCGAGTGCCGGCTTGATAGAGCGCTGCTCTCCGAAAAAGCGCGTCATCATCGCGACGCCGATGAACGGCAACATGACGCCGACGATGACGTGGATGGTTGCCGCCCAGACGCCGACGGACGCGACGTACGCAGTGACGTTCTCGAAGCCACCCGCACCGGTGACTTCCGCCGCAATCTCGGGCTGTGCGAAGACGACTTCTTCGAGCCCGATAATCAGCGGCGTCCCCACTGCGCCGAAGGTAATCCCCATCAGGTTCCCCGTCAGCGCAATGACGACAGCGGCGAGTGGCGGGAAGCCGAGACCGACCAACAACGGACCGACGATGGCTGCGGGCGTTCCGAACCCGGCCGCGCCCTCGATGAACGTCCCCATCAGGAACACGAGCAGGATGACCTGGACCCGTCGGTCGTCACTGATGGACGAAAAGCCCGCGTTTATTACTTCGAACGCGCCCGATTGTTTCAACGTATACAGCAGCAAGATTGCACCGAAGACAATCCAGAGAATCTCGCTGGCCGTCGCGACGCCCGCCAGCGAGAACGCTGCGATTTCCGTGCCCGACATTCCCCACCCGATGAAGCCGACCGCCGATGCGAGAATCCACGCAATCGGCATCGTAACCGTTGCCGGTTGATACAGGCCGACCATCAGGACGACGATTGCAACCAACGGCAGCAACGCCAGCAAGATGTGGGTTATGTCTGCCATGAACTATTCCTCCCTGTGCCGATTCGTCGTGTAGCTCTTCTTCGCACCATAGTGTATCCTCTGTTCTGTCGCAAGCGAGCGTTGTCAGTTCGCTGCATCTTGGATGGTGTGAACAATCATATTTATAATTACTCCCAAAACAAGTCAGATGGTTAACTCGTCTACCCGTCTCCCCCTGTATTCGTCCAATTCCTTCCGTAGCCGGTCAGTAGCCTCTCCAAACTCCGTGGGTGACAGCACCAAACGAACCCAAACACCTATTATCAGCCAGAATCACACTTCACGTCGTGTGGGAGAATCTAACACTGTTCGACCAGCAATCCACACTGTGATTGAGAGTAACAATGACACAAGACACACTGACCTGGCGCGTTTCGGGTGGTTCCGGTGACGGTATCGACTCCACCAGCCGAAACTACGCCAAGACGTTGATGCGTTCGGGACTGAATATCTACACGCACCGCCATTACCCGTCACGGATTCGCGGGGGACACACCTACGTCGAGGTTCGTGCGGGTAACGAACCGGTCGAATCGCGCGGTAACGGCTTCGATTTCTTGCTCTGTCTCGGTGATAGTTACGCCCGTAGCGAAAAGGACGGTGCGTACTACGGCAACGAGGAACTCAAACCACTGACCGAACAGTTCGACGAACTTCACGACGGCGGCATCATCGTTTACGACTCGGGACAACTCGACGAGAGCGACGTTGCTGAGACGGACCTCGAAGCACGTGCCGAGGAGAACGACTGGCACGTCTATCCTGTGGACCTCCGTTCGATCGCCCAGAAGCACGGGCGCGCAGTCATGCGAAACACTGCCGGACTGGGTGTGACGGCTGCACTGCTGGGCCAGGACCCTGAAAACATCGAGGAACTCATCCGTGAGACCATGTCGGGTGAGATGATGGAGAACAACCTGGAGGTGCTCCACGATGCCTACGAGCACGGACAGGGACTCGATCGCTCCCACGACATCACGCTTCCCGACGGAACCCACGATACCGAACACGCGCTGTTGACGGGCAGTGATGGCATCGCGTACGGCGCACTGGACGCCGGCTGTCGGTTCATCTCCGGCTACCCGATGACGCCGTGGACGGACGTGTTCCGTATCATGTCCCAGAAACTCCCCAAGTTCGGCGGCATCGCCGAACAGGTCGAAGACGAAATCGCGTCCGCGACGCTCGCACTCGGTGCCTCTCACGCGGGCGCGAAAGCTATGTCCGGGTCTGCCGGCGGTGGGTTCGCCCTGATGACCGAGGCGCTCGGTCTCGCCGAAATGACCGAAACCCCGGTCGTCTACATCGAGGCACAGCGAGCTGGCCCGTCGACGGGCTTGCCGACAAAAACCGAGCAGGCCGACCTCGACCACGTACTGTACTCCAGTCAGGGTGACTCCTGTCGAATCGTGTTCGCCCCGGCAAACGCCATGGAGGCCTACGAGCAGACCAGACAGGCGTTCGAACTGGCCTACGACTACCAGATGCCGGCACTGATTATGTACGACCAGAAGCTGGAAGGCGAACTCCGGAGTGTTCCCATCGAGTTCTTCGACCGCGAGCCAGCACCCGACCTTGGCGCGACCCTCACCGAAGAGGAACTCAAAGAGGCGGCACACGACGCGTCTGGGAAGTTCAAGCGCTTCCAGCACGACCCCGAGGGCGGCAAAGCGGGCGTCAGTCCACGGTCGATTCCCGGGCAGAAAGGCGGGCGCTTCCTCGCGACGGGCAACGAGTCCGAACCGACCGGCCACATCAGCGAAGACC
>JAZKTK010000083.1:0-13341 GCA_036625595.1 Haloarculaceae archaeon
GACTCCGGTCGCTGTGGGTCGAGAACTCCGTCGTCGCCGATGTACCCCGGGTTGAGCCAGTGTGACCAGTCGCTCTCCCCTTCGGCAGTCAGGAAGTCAAAATACGGGATGTACCCCTCGTCGATGAGCGCGCCGACCGTCGGATAGTTCGTTGCCAGCGACTCGCTAACCGCCTCTTTGATGGCCTCCGTTTTGGGATGGTCGTCCGCGCAGCCCTCCATCCCGTGCCCATCGTAATGTTCCATCGCCGGTTCGAGTGTCATGTCTGGACAGGGGTTCGAAATGGGGTTGTCCCCACCACCTAACAACGATGAACCGAGGCCGACGGAGCCGAGTGTTCCCGCTGAACGTTGAAGCACATCCCGCCGAGATATTTCGAACGGTGCCATTGTGTATAACGGTGCATCACCCGATACAATATTCGTTGTTGACACTTACGTGCGGGGATAGTGCTCTATAACGATTGACATGTACGATATCGCCTCCAACTGGTCCAAATAAAATCGAATCTACCATTCACGAAACGCCTGGGCAGACGCTGGTGTGTCTACTGCCGTCGTTCTCTATACTCGAGTGTTGACCGCGACGGCGGGGGAAAACAGGTCGTTCGAGTCTATTCAGTAGGCCAGTGCACGTCCGTCGGTCTGTTCGAGTCCGACGAGTAACGCCGTAGTCATCTGGACGAACATGGCAGCGAGTGCGACGAAGAACGTCACGATTGCGACAGTCACGAGCAGTTCACTGGTGACAATTTCGCCGACGAGCGCCACCAGAACGGCGAGTATCTGAATCGTGAGCAGGTTGTTGAGCGAATCCATTGTCGTAACTGACGAAACGTCCTCCAGGGTAATAGGACGTGCGCGAGACGTGTCGTCAGGAGACCTGGTGGTTTGTTTCGTGGTATCACGAGCCTGGATTGGCAGTAGTGTTCCCGTCCGTGTTGACTGCCAGCGAAGGGGAAGTGCCGCGATTGCGGCAAGACGATTCTTCCGGTAACTCGTCAATCCCTCATACCCGCGTGGCTGCGTAGCGAACGGTCACGAGCGGCAGTCCGCAGAGACGAATGCGCTGGTCGGCGAGGACTGCGGCCTCCGTCTGAGAGTCCCCATCAGGTGGTGATGGGGCCAGCGGGTCGTCCACTGGGGCGACACGGAACCGCTGGTTGGCTGGAAGACGAACTGCCCCGACAGCAGTGTGGAGATACAACCCGCCGTCGGGACAATCAGTGGTCAACTCGAGACCCTCCCCACGATGCCGAATCCGGAGCACTGTCGAAAGGCTCGCTTCAGGGAGCGGGACTGCTACGTTCACGAACCGCTCGCCGTCAACGACGTGGCTCGCGTAGATGGCGAGAAAAACGGTCTCTCCAGTGTTCTTGTCCGTCCGAATCCACAACCGTGGGTCCGCACGCGGGTCCTCCTTCGCGAGGGGGTCGGCCAGCGCAAACAACTCGTTGGATACTCGCTTTGGCTCGCCACCAGGCCCGGGGAGATTCAGTTGCTCGATACGACTCGTCCACCGACTCGCCAGGGACGCCCCGAGACAAAACGGGTGGTGCCAGGTTGCCCCGACTGTCATCTCGAAGTCGACCGTCCGCTCGTAGAGCGCCCGCACGTCCGGATGGACGCTGTCAGGGTCGAATCCCGAGCGGGCGAACTCGTCGAGCGAGGCCATCTCCCCTGAGACTCGGTTGCCCTGGAGTACCTGCCGGGCAGGCCATCGTTCTCCGAGAGCGGCACCGCCGTGTAGCGGCGAAAGCGGAACATCCCGAGCACTCTCGTATGCCCACACGAGACCGAGACTGACACCAGAAGCCAGTGCTGCGACGATTTTCTGAGACCGACTGACCACAGGCGAGGTACGACAGCTGCCACCGTAAGCGGCGTGGTACTCTCGCAAGCACCGAGTGACTAACGTGGAGACATCTCTGAATTGGCGATTTCGCGCTCGCCCCGTTCGAAATGAACGTCGAGAACGGTCCTGTGACCTCGGTATTCTGGACCGGAGGGGGTCAGCGCTGTCCGTCCGGAACCTTGGTCAGCAGTTCGGCCACGTCCTTGATGTTCCGGGTGTCGATGAGCAACTGGGCGGCCTCACGAAGCGCGAACTCCGCCTCGATGTCGACGCCGTAACAGGCCGCGTACAGTTCCAGCCAGTCGTTCATCGCGGACTCCAGCGCGTGGTACGGCTCCGGTGGGAAGTGGACCATGTGGCGACCAGTCCGTGCTTCGACGAACAGCGAGACTGCGGGGCCAGCGCCCTCCCGCAGGAACTCCATCGCCCGGTCCTCCGCCGGGGGGTCGGTTGGCGGTTCGAAGGCCGTCCGCTCGGCTTCGACCCGCTCGGAGAGGTCCCAGATGCGCTCGGTAAAGCGGGTCTGTGCGTCCATGTTAGCCCTGTTTGTACTCGACGCCCTTGCCACCAGCCGGATGTTCCCAGTGGGTGTCTGCAACGACAGCGCAGGTCCCACACTCGACACACGGCTGCGTGTCCAGGCTGACGACCGTTTCCTCGCCGCCGTTGGTCTTGATAGTCTCCTCGCGGTAACAACCACCGCCGAAGTCCTTGGCACTGACCGGACAGGCTGTGACTGCCGTGCCGCTGGCGTCCCAGCTGTTGTCCTCTAGCTCGATGTGGGGGTCGCCCACGTTGTAGGTCAGGTCGCCGATTCGGTCGTCCAGTTCCGGTGGCTCGACATCGTTGGTTCCAGTGACGCGCGTCCCCATGACTTCGCCGACGCGTGTCGGAATCGTCACGTAGGACATCTTCGTGTCGGGAATCATCCCGAGCGCGAACGGCGAGTTGAACGACTTCTCCATCAGGCCGAGTTTGCCGGCGGCTTTCAGCCCGGCGGACCCGACTGGCGAGTTCAGCACTGCGTTACCGACCTTGTTGACGATGCTACTCTCGGAGAGGGCCTTCGTCGCCCGATAGCGGGTCGGGCGCAGTTTGGCCATCACGCCCTCGTCTTCGAGTTTCTGCTCGTAGAGCTGGCCGGCGTTGGATGCGTCACCCCGAGTCTTCGCTTCGTGGTAGGCTTCGGCAGCCAGCCCACCAGCAGTCACGGCGTGGTTCATCCCCTTGATAATCGGACCCTGGGCCTGCATCTGACCGGCGGCGTCACCGACCAGCAGGAGGCGGCCGCGGTGGGGCGATGGATGGGCCACTTTCTTCGAGTCTGGAACCAGTTTGGCGGAGTACTCGCGTTCCTCGTACTCGCCCTGGAACCACTGGTCCAACAGCGGATGAGTGAGCAGGTTGTCGAGCAGTTCGTGGGGTTCGGCCTCTTCTTCCGAGATGGAATCGAGGTGGAACACCGTCCCGATAGAGAGGGACTCCTCGTTCGTGTAGAGGAAGCCACCGCCCCGGACGCCTTCGAAGAGGTCACCCGAGAACAGGTGGGCAACGCCGTCGTCGGGGTGGACGCCGAAGCGCTCGTTGATAACGTCCGGCTCCATATCGACGACGGCCTTGACGCCCTGGAACCAGTCGTCGGGTTCGTCCCAGTCCATCAGCCCTGCATCGCGCGCGAGTTCGCTGTTGACACCATCGGCTGCGATAACGACGTCTGCAGTGATGGGGTCGATTTCGTCGCAGGTGACCCCGACAATCTGGCCGCCTTCACGCAGCAGGCCGTTCACGCGGACGTTCGTCAGCAGGCCGCCGCCCGTCTCGCGGGTCATCTCGTGGACGCGGTCGGCGAGCCACGAGTCCATCTTCCGCCGGAGAACGGCGTCACACCACTCCGTGTCGCTGTGGTGCACGTCGTGGAGGTCGAACGTCTTGACCTTCCGCCCGGAGACGTTGTGGATGTAGTACTCGTCGACGGGCCGTTCGGCGGCCTCTTCCCGGAAGTTCGGGAACAGGTCGTCGATAGTGTACGGCGAGGACTGCTCGGCGTAGATGAGCCCTCCCGAGACGTTCTTCGACCCGGCGTCGACACCGCGTTCGAGGACGAGTGTCTCGACACCCTGGTTTGCGAGCGTTGCTGCTGCCGCTGCGCCGCCGGGGCCACACCCGACGACGAGCGCTTCGTAGTGTTCGTAATCCTCAGTCATCACTTACCTCCGCAACCGCGTCTGCGAGCGTTCCCTCTTCGAGCGCGTCCGTCAACCGCGGGAGTACCTCGAAGAGGTCTCCCTGGATGTAGTAGTCCGAGAAGTCCTTGATGTCGGCGTCCGCGTCCGTGTTGATGGCGATGATGGTGTCCGAATCGTCCATCCCGACCTTGTGCTGGACCGCGCCGGAGATACCCGCCGCGATATAGAGGTCCGGTTCGACCTCCTGCCCGGATTCGCCGATCTGGCGTTCCATCTGGACGTACTGTTCGACGTGGCCGTCGAACTGGTAGGACGCGGTGAGCACGCCACGGGAGAGCCCGAGGTCGGCCTCCTCGAACTGCTCGGCCAGGTCGAGACCGAGTTCGATACCTTTGGTCGGGTCGTCGGCGATGCCGCGACCCATCGCAACGATGACCTCGTTCCCGGTGAGGTCGACACCGTCGTCGAGTCGGTCGAACTCCGTCACGTCGACCTGGAACCAGTCGTCGGGAAGGTCCAGGTCGTGTTCGACGATTTCGCCTTCCCGGTCGTGGTCGGGGTCAGGCATGTCGAAGGTGCCCGGAATGACCGACGCACCCTGCGGGTGGAAGTCCCGGTGGGGCTTGTCGATACACAGAATCGTCGAGTACTCGAACCCGGAGAAGTCCGGCCGGGGCATGTGGAGGACGCGCTTGAACTTCTTCGAGTCGCCCGGCGTGCCGGTCTTTGCCGGATTCGATATCATCGCGTCCTCGATGTAGAGGTCCGAACAGTCCGAAGCAAGTCCGGAGTCGAGTTCTCCCTGGACCAGTGCCGAGAGGTCCCGGCCGTTGTTCGTCGCCGGGAAGATCGTGTAGCGGGGTTCGTGGTAGTCCCGCCAGTCGGCCTCCCAGTCCCGACACATGTCGACGAATATCTGGGTGTACGGCTTGTGTCGGAACCGTTCGAGTTGGTCATCATCGTGGTAGACGACGCGGTCGGCTCCGTAGGCGACCGCTTCGTCAGCCAATTCACTGACACCGTCGCCGATGAGCACCGCGACGACCTCTTCGGGATTGCCGTCTTCGTCGCCGCCGTACCCCTCCTCGGAGTTGTACTCGTCCATCAGCTGCTGGGCCTTTCCCAGCATCTCCTTGGACGTGGTCGTGAGTTCGCCCTGCTGGGTCTCACAATAGACCCACATGTCACGGTAGGCGCCACCGGACGTTCCCTCGATGTACTGTTTGTCCGCCGTGGGGTGGTCGAGGTCCGGATACTTCTCCTCGGGTGGGACGTATTCGACTTCGATCTCTTCGTCGCCGTCGTCGCCCTCTATCGACTGGATGCGGTCTTCGATCTGGGACTGTGCACCTTTGCGGTCCTGTCCCTCTTTCTCGCGTTCGAGCATATCCTCCAGAACGTCGACATCGTCGACGTCCCGGACCATGTTTGCGATGTCCGCGATGGTCATCTCTGTGAGGTCCGCGCTGGCGGGGTCAACGCCGTCCTCGTCGTCGCCGGCGACTTTCTCCAGTCGGTCCTCGATGAGCGTGACGACCGGTGCGCGTCCCTCGCCGCCCTTCTCCAGGGCGAGCATCTCTTCGAGTTCCTGTTCGTCGTCGATGTCCTTTATTTTCGGTCCGAGCTCCGCGATGTCGTGGTCTGTGGGGTCGATGTCCGGCATTCAATCACCTGCCGCGAACGGTTGCATTTCGTCGAGAACGGCCTCCATTCCGTCCTCGTCGTCCGGTTCGATGTGCTGTGCTTCCCGTTCCGAGGGGGCTTTCGGAATCGGGTCGACGCCCGAGACGATAGTTGGGGAACCGTCCAGGCCGATGAAATCGGGGTCCAGATTCAGGACCTCGTGGTTCCACATCGAGAAGTTCTCCCAGTCGGTCATCTCCTTGTCCGACCCGTCCGCCAGATACTCGGCGAACTCCTCGGCTCGCTCCTGGGTTTCAGCTCGGAAGTCTTTGTGCCGGAGTCGGTGTTCGGCCTTCCGGTAGGTCGGTTCGAACTCCGGGTCGGCGACGATGAAGGCGGGGAGATCCGCTTCCACTGTCTCGATTTCGGAGATGTCGCCTTCCACGAGACGTTTCGCGCGCAGCGTCTCCGCCTCTTCGTCGATGTCGAGTGCGATGACGTGCGTGATGAGCGGATAGTCCGGCAGATTGTCGTTGATGTTGAGACACCACTCCGTCTGTGGCCCTGTGTGGCCCGTCTCGCCGTCTGCCGTTTTGAACCCGGCAAAGATGAGGTCCGGGTCCTCTTCCATGTGGTCGAGACCGGTCGAGACGGTCATCGCCGTCGCCCACGTGTCAGCCGCACCCATCTCCCGGTCCGAGAGGAGATAGAGGTCGTCGGCGTACACGTCGCGCATCCCCTCGTGGAGGATTTCAGCGTAGCCCGGTGGGCCCATACTCATTAGCGATACCTCTCCGCCCTGTCTGACTTTGGTCTGGAGCGCTGCCCGGAGTGCGTGCTTGTCGTTGGGATTCATCACCGTGGGAGTTTTCCCACGTTCGAGGTGGCCGTCCTCGTCGAACGACACCTTTCCCTCACGAAAGTCCGGAACGCCTTTTGTCAGGACTACACTTCGCATTGATATCACGTACCGTGTGTGAGTTGCACTTCCACGTTCACCTAATTGTTTCGTAATGACCCGTACGTTACCGTTTCACAGACGGGACCGATAGCAGAAACTGGACGGGGACGAACCAGAGAACGAAACCGCGGTTCAGATGCGGCCAGCGCGACTCGGGTCGACGTCGATAGCGTCGACCGGACAGACGTCGACACAGAGCATGCAGTCGATACACTGGTCTTCGTGTGCCGGGTCGGCCTTGATTTCACTCTCGGGGTGACCGGGCGTGTCGACCCACTCGAACACGTCAACCGGACAATCCTCCAGACAGGCGCCGTCTGCGAGGCAGATGTCGAAGTCGACGGCCACGTGTGTGCCGTGGATACCCTGTTTCTCTTCTGTCGGGTCCTCGCCGTCAGGTGTCCAGACGCGGTGTCCCTCGTGGCGCTCTACTTCTTCGTATGTTTCCTCGAATTCCGGGTCGATTGCCATGCTATCTAATCTCATATCGGGTGAGTATTTAAACTTTGGACCGAAGGCAGCCGCCGTGGGGGAGTTTTCGGTCGGCCTAAGACGATTTGACGACCGATGATTCCCATCAAGGGTGGGCGTAGTACGCCACCAGGTCGTACTCGTCGTCGCCAGTCGCCCAGCCGAAACTGTCGAGACGGGCGAACCCGACGCGCTCGAACTGGACCAGCTCGTCAGTTTCGTACTCTCCGATGCCGGGTTCGGCGTAGCCGTCCACATCGCCCTCCATCGTCCGGAGACGTGTCTCCAGACTGTCCGCGGCTGGCACCCAGTGAATCACGTCGACTTCACCGTCTCGAACGACCTCGATATCGTCGCCGGTGTACTCGAAGGCGTCGCGAGTGTGGCGAACGCAGCCGTAGCCTTTCAGCCAGACACGCTCACCGTGGGGGGGCAGGTCCTCGGATTCGACCAGGACACCGCTCTCGACGGAAATCGTCCGGTCGCCCCGGTCCTCGTGGTTGGGGTGAACTGGCGGGTGACCCGCTGCTGGGCCGCCGACGACCTGGCGCTCGACGGCCCCACCGCCGTGTTCGTCGTCGTTGCGGACGAGGAACGCGCGATCGGTCTCCTCGTCGACGATGTCGCGGTTGTTCGCGTAGATGCTCGACATCGCGAGGTCGACGTTCGAGGTCGAGGTTCCGAGTCCGACCATCGCGTCGACGATAGCCTGCCCGCGAATGCCGCGGCGGCGGAGACTGGCCACCGTGGGTGCACGCGGGTCGTCCCACCCGTCGAGCTCGCCCGTGTCGACGAGTTCGGCGATGGTCGAAGAGGACAACTCCACGTCGTACTCGTCGACCTGAACGTGGCCCCAGTGGAGGACTTCGGGGTACTCCCAGCCGAAGTAGTCGTAGACGAACTGCTGGCGCTTGGCCGAGTCCTGCAGGTCGATGCCGCGGATAATGTGGGTCATCTCGGTCAGGTGGTCGTCGATACCACTCTGGAAATCCAGCATCGGCCAGCAGCGGATGTCTGCAGCCTCTTCGCGGGGGTGCGGCGTATCGACCATCCGGAACGCGACCCAGTCACGGAGTGCGGGGTTCTTGTGCTCGATGTCCGTCTTCACTCGGAGGACCATCTCGCCGGCGCTGTACTCGCCAGCGACCATCTCGTCGAACTCCGCGCGGACCGTGTCAGCATCTTTGTCCCGGTGTGGACACGGCTTTGCGTCGTTTTTCAGGTTGGAGAACTCCTCCTGCGGACACGAACAGGTGTACGCGCCGCCTTCGTCGATGAGCGCCCGGGCGTGTTCGTAGTAGATATCGACCCGGTCGCTGGCTTTGAGAACGGCGTCGGGTTCGAAACCGAGATACTCGATAGCGCCGAGAATCGCGTCGTAGGCGTCCAGGTCGGGACGCTTGGTCTCGGGGTCGGTGTCGTCGAATCGGCAGATAAACTCCCCGTCGTAACGCTCCTTGTAGGTGCCGACGACGGCCGCCATCCGCGCGTGGCCGATGTGCCACGGACTGTTGGGATTCGGGGCGACGCGCATTCGCACCTCGCCTTCCTCGGCGTGTTGCAAATCCGGGAGGTCGTGTTCGTCCTCCTCGTCTTCGCTCTCCAACTCTTCGACTTTCTCCGGGGCGAGTTCCGCGAGGCGCTCGCGTTTTTCCTCGCTATCCATTCCGTTGACGCGCTCGACGACGGGGGCGATGACGCCAGGGATTTCGTCGCCGTACTCGCGGAATTCCGGGTTCTGGCCCATGAGCGGACCCATAATGGCCCCAACCTGGGCGTCGCTGTCGTGTTTTAGCGCGTTGAACAGCGCGCTCACCTCCGCCGCTTCCTCGGCCTGTTTGCGTACGTCCTCGTCCATTACCAGCGCATGAGAGTCGGGGCGTGAAAACTGGGTCGGTCGACACCAGCGGCGATGCTCCTGTACGTATGGCGTACACCACATCGCTGCAGAAGTCTCTCGGTCGGTTCATTGTTCGTCGAATTCGCAGTGGGCCGCCAGCGGTGGCCGCCGCGCGAATATATGGGACAGCAGTTGTGTGTCGTCCTCGGTGCCGAGGTGGCCGCCGAGTGCGACGTGGCTACGGCGTTACTCCTCGGTGAGGAGTTCGCGCAGCACTTTGTGCAGGACGCCGCCGTTCTCGATGTACTCGACTGCGGCCGGCGTGGACACCTGTGCGGTGACGTTGAACTCGGTGGTCTCGCCGTCTCGCGGCTCCTGACTGTCGCCGCTCGTCTGTTCCGAGGCGCTGTGCGCCTCGCGGGCGACGACGGTGAGTTCGTCGTTCATCTCGAGGCCGTCGTCGAGGCCTTCGATGGAGTACACTTCGGTGCCGTCGAGGCCGAGTTCTTCCCAGCCCTCGCCCTCTTCGAACTGCAGGGGCAGGACGCCCATGCCGAGCAGGTTGTCGCGGTAGATACGCTCGTAGCTCTTGGCGATGGTGGCACGGATGCCAAGCAGGTCGGTCCCCTTGGCCGCCCAATCACGGCTGGAACCGGTCCCGAACTCGATGCCGGACATGACGATGAGCGGCGTATCGTCGTCGCGGTAGCGCTCGCTCGCCTCGAAGACGGTGGTCTCCTCGCCGGACGGCAGGTGCTTGGCGTAGCCGCCCGTCTTGCCGTCGAGCATCTCGTTTTCGATACGGACGTTGGCGAAGGTCCCGCGCATCATGACTTCGTGGTTGCCACGGCGGGAACCGTACGTGTTGAACTCGTGCGGTTCGACGCCGCGCTCTTTGAGCCACTGTCCAGCGGGCAGGTCCTCACCGAACGGCCCGGCCGGGCTGATGTGGTCGGTGGTGACCGTATCGCCCAGCGTCATGAGACAGCGGGCGTTGGCGATGTCCTCGACGCCAGGCTCTTCGAGCGGGAAGTCCTGGAAGAACGGGGGCTCGCGGATGTAGGTGGACTCGTCGTCCCAGTCGTAAACCTCGCCCGTCGGCGCGTCGAGTGCTTCCCAGCGCTCGTCGCCCTCGTAGACGGAGGCGTACTTCTCCTCGAACATCTCCGGGGAGACGCTGTTGTGGACCATATCGTGGAGCTCCTCGGTGTCCGGCCAGATGTCCTCGAGGAAGACCGGTTCGCCCTCGTCGTCGTGACCGATCGGCTCCTCTTCGAGGTCGATGTCCATCCTCCCGGCGAGGCCGTAGGCGACGACCAGCGGCGGGCTGGCGAGGTAGTTTGCGGCAATCTTCGGGTGAATCCGTGCTTCGAAGTTCCGGTTGCCCGAGAGGACGCTCGTCGCCCAGAGGTCGTGCTCGTCGATGGCGTCCTCGATGGGGTCCTGTAACGGACCGGAGTTGCCGATACAGGTCGTACAGCCGTAGCCGACGACGCTGTAGCCGAGTTCCTCCAGGTCGTCCATCAGACCAGACGCTTCGAGGTAGGCCGTGACGACGCGGCTCCCGGGTGCGAGGCTCGTCTTTACGTAGTCGGGCACGTCGAGGCCGTTCTCGACGGCGTTGCGGGCAAGCAGCCCGGCAGCGAGCATGACCGACGGGTTCGACGTGTTCGTACAGGACGTGATTGCGCTGACGAGGACACTCCCGTGGCCAATCTCGACTTCGGTCCCGTCGTCGAGCGTGACGGGGACTGTGTCGCCGAGTTCGAGGTCGTGCTTGACGGGTGCTGCGCCGTCGGCCTGAACGACGCCCTGTTCTTCGAGCAGGTTCGGGAAGTGCTCATCAAGGTCGCCCATCGGGATGCGCGCGTGGGGCTTCTTGTGGCCGGCGAGGCTCGGTTCGACAGTACTGAGGTCGAAATCGACGGTTTCGGTGTATTCGGGCTCCTGTTCGCCGTAGAGGCCCTGTGCATCCAGGTACTCTTTGACGAGTTCGATGTGGTCCTCGTCACGACCTGTGAGTTCGAGGTATTCGAGCGTCTTGTCGTCGACCGGGAACATGCTGATGGTCGACCCCTGCTCGGGTGCCATGTTCGAGATGGTCGCGCGGTCGGCGACGGTGAGCTCCGAGACGCCCGGCCCGTAGAACTCGACGAAGCGGTCGACGACGCCCACCTGACGAAGCTTCTCGGTCAGATGCAACACGAGGTCGGTCGCCGTCGCGCCCTCGGGGAGTTCACCCTCCAGACGGACACCGACGACTTCGGGCAAGCCCATCGTGATGGGCTGGCCGAGCATCGCTGCCTCTGCCTCGATACCACCGACGCCCCAGCCGACGACACCGATGCCGCCGATCATCGGCGTGTGGCTGTCCGTCCCAACGAGGGTGTCCGGGATGAGCCACTCGTCGCCGTCCTCTTCGCGCTGGTGGACGACCCGTCCGAGGTGTTCGAGGTTGACCTGGTGGACGATACCGGTTCCCGGCGGGACGACCTCGAAGTTCTCGAAGGCCTGCTGTGCCCACTTGATTGAGCGGTAGCGCTCCTCGTTGCGCTCGTATTCGAGTTCGACGTTCTTCTCGTAGGCGTCCTCGTCACCGAAGTAGTCGACCTGAACACTGTGGTCGATGACCAGGTCACACGGAATCTCCGGTTCGACGATCGACGGGTCACGGTCTTTGCGGTCGACTGCAGACCGCAGTGCCGCCAGGTCGACGACGGCCGGCACGCCAGTCAGGTCCTGCAGGACGACGCGCGACGGCTGGAAGGGGAGCTCGACGTCCGGGACGTCGGGTCCCCAGGAAGCCGCGTTGCGGACGTCGTCGGCCGTAATGTTCTTGCCGTCCACGTTCCGGAGGACAGATTCCAGCAGAATCCGGATGCTCACCGGGAGTTTGTCGAGCTCACAGAGCCCTTCTTCCTCCAGAACGGTGAGGTCTGCCATCTTGTATGTTGTACCATCGTGTTCGAGTTCACGAACCGCTCCGAATGGGTCGCTTTCTCCCATACTTACCTGATCTTCATATCCTGATTATATACTTGGTCCGGATTCCGTATCTTCATTCGAGTAGACAAAAGTACGCTAGTTATGGCCTCTATACCGCCATTTTCGCCGGTAGAGGGGTTTTGCTGGTGGTGGGACGTTCCTACTGCCCAGTCACGGCAGGAGTTGTCCCACGACGATTTGGCACCGTACTCAAGTGGGTTGCAGTCGACGTGCTGGTATGCGTCTTCACTGGCACCGTCGCGACTTGCGGGTGGCCGACAATCTGGCGCTCGAAGCAGTCGACGACGAGACCGTTTCCGTGTTCGTTCTCGACCCGTCGGTCCTCGACCATGCCGCGCCGCCACGCGTCGCGTTCCTGCTCGACGCCCTCCAGTCTCTTCGAGAATCCTACCGCGAACGCGGGAGTGACCTCGTCGTGGTTCAGGGTGACCCGACAGAACTCCTGCCGGCACTCACCGCCGAGTACGACGCAGACACTGTGACGTGGTGCAAGGATTACTCTGGGCTGGCCCGCGAGCGTGACGCCGCCGTCCGGCAGGCACTCGACGATGTCGGTATCGACCGCATCGCCGTCCACGACGCAATCCACCACGAACCCGGTGCAATAACCACCAACGACGGCAATCCGTACAAGGTGTTTACGTACTTCTCGAAGAAGTGGCACGACCGGCCGAAGGCGGACCCAGCGGAACCTCCGGCCAGCGACGACCTGGCCTCGGTCGCCGGCGACGACATCCCCACGCTCGCCGACCTCGGATTCGACGAACCGGAGGCGGAGATTCCACCGGCTGGAACGGCGGCCGCCCGCGACCTGCTGGCAGACTTCTGTACGGGCGACATCTACCGATATGACGACCGGCGGGACTATCCGGCGGACGACTGCACCAGCCGACTCTCTCCACATCTCAAGTACGGCACTGTCGGCATCCGGGAGGTCTACGAGGAGACTGAAGCGGCGAAACTCGACGCCGACAGCGAGGCCGAGCGAGAGTCCGTTTTCGAGTTTCAGGACCAGTTGGCCTGGCGAGAGTTCTACGCGCAGGTGCTCTGGGACCGGCCCGACGTGGTCACGCAGAACTACAAAGAGTACGACAAACAGATTCAGTGGAACGACGACCCCGAGAAACTACAGGCGTGGAAGGACGGCACGACGGGGTATCCAATCGTGGACGCGGGGATGCGCCAGCTACGCGCAGAGGCGTTCATGCACAACCGGGTTCGGATGATTGTGGCGTCGTTCTTGACCAAGGACCTCCTCATCGATTGGCGGGAGGGGTACGACTGGTTCCGTCGGAAGCTGGTCGACCACGACACCGCCAACGACAACGGCGGCTGGCAGTGGGCCGCCTCGACTGGGACGGACGCCCAGCCGTACTTTCGCATCTTCAACCCGATGACAC
>JAZKTK010000084.1:0-13318 GCA_036625595.1 Haloarculaceae archaeon
CCACCCTCGTACTTGTTTGCAGTCATTCTGATTGGCACTATCGTCCCGACGATCAACACCTATGCCTACCTCGTAGGCGATCCAGTCGTCTACATTGATAACCCATTGTTCGTCCTGCAACCGCTTGCCCTCGTCGGCGGTGTGTTCGGCGCTCGCGCGCTTCGCCGCCGGTACCACAGAGTCACCCAGGAGATGAAAATTAAGCAACGAACCGATGATCCCGAGCCATTGCTCAACATCGTCCCGAGCTGGTTACCATGGATCCTCTTTGTCGCGGCGTTACTGCAAATTGGCGTGCGCGTGTGGGCACTCGGCGGCTTTTCCGCGATTTATCGAGAAGGCGGGCTAACGATGGTCATCGGCTGGGGCGTTTTGAATCCGGTTTGGTCCGCACTCGCAGTACAATTTGTCGCCGTCTACCTCGCCATCGAGTTCATCGCGCCGTGGCGGTTATACAAGTCGGATATTGGGATCGATTTTCTTGATCCGGAAGGCCTCGGTGGACTCCGACCGATTGGTGAACTCGTCAAGCACGCATATTACTACATGGTCGCCGGACTGGTTGCGTTCGCACTCGTCGTGTACGGTCCTGTCGTTTCGGCGTCGAGTTGGGGCCCAACAGCAACCACGAGTATCGTGTTCACAGTGATCTGGCTCGGCACTGTCGTGACAGTCGCGTTCGCTGTGTTCATTCTGCACTTGTTTATGCGCAAGGAGAAACGCCTTGAATTACTCCGCCTCAACGAGATGCTGCGAGAAACCATCGATAACCCGTGGGACATCAAAACCTACGATGTTTCTGAGGAAAAGCAGGCACAAGTCGATGAATTACAACACCGCATCGACATGGTGAGTGCAACACAAGAGTACCCAGCGACCTTCAGTATCTGGTCACAACTCCTGATCAGTATCGTGCTCCCCAAGGCCTTCCAGCTGGTGCTGGCCACGGTGTAGATACCCACATAATAGTCCGCTGTGCGAAATACGCGTTGTATCGACCGATTCGCGCCTTACATCTTGCACGGCTTTCACAAAATATGCGGATATTGGTAGGAACTTCAGCGGTCAATACGCACGCTTAGTGAACAGTTGGTTCAGCCCGAATAATATGAAAAGAACCGCTATGTGAATTGTTCTACGACACCCTCCAAACTGGAAAAAGTGCGGTCGAACGTGTGGTCCTGTCGGTCTAGACGGCCCGCGGCGGCGGGACCAGATAGACGTTACCGGTCGCCCGTGCGACAATGTCCTCGGACACGCTGCCGAGCAACAGCCGCCGCATGCGACTCCGTCCACGAGAGCCCATCAGAATTGTCGAAGGTGTGACCTCCTCTTCTGTCGCGATAATTTCGTCTGCCGGGTCGCCTCTGCGGACTTGGACCTGCGTATCGATGTCCCAGTCTTCGAGCGTCGCTGCGAGGTCCGCCAGTTTCTCTTGCGTTTCCTCGTCGTCTCCGGTGTCGTCTTTCGGTGAACGGACGTGGAGGAGCGTCGCCTCCTGCGTCGCGTGACGGAGATACGAAAACGCGTCGTAGGCGCGCTCGGCGTTCTCCGAGAAGTCTGTCGGGAAAAGAACCCGCTCAAAGAGGTGTTCCCGGAGCACGTCGGGGTCGTCGGCCCCCCGTTCGATGCGGTTGACCAGCAACGGGACGACCGTCGTCCGCGCCAGATTGCGCGCGGTCGACCCGATGACACGGTTCTCGAGCGGGCTCTGTCCCCGCGAGCCGACGATAGTCAGGTCGGCGTGAACGGTATCGGCGATGCCGTTGATGCGGCGGAAGGGCGTCCCACGAACGACGTGCGTCTCGACGTCGAAGCCAGCGCCTTCCATCACGCCCCGATAGCGGTCCAGCCCGCGACGGCGGCGCTCCTCGAAGTTCACGCCCGGCATCCCGGCGTGGACGTTCGACGGAACGACCGTCACAAGATGTATCGAATCGACGCCGATACGGCCCAGACACTCCAGGCACGTCTCGTTCTCGATTGCCGCTTCACTCGCCTCCGAGAGGTCTGTTGCGTACACTGCTCTCATGTGTCCCGTCTACGTGGCCCGACGATAATATTGTTTTGTTTCCACACTACAGCAAACAGGTGAACGTATCACTGCGCACTTGAGACGCAGCCGCCAGCCGCGCACTCGATACGAGTGGACGCACACGAGTGCGAAATGTCTGTCCAATAGCCTGTTGCACGACTATCGCCTCCGTTGGCGGTACCGTGGTATCGTCTGTGTCCGTCTCGCACTATAACTTATGCATAAGTTATTCATAGTCGGAGAGAGGTTACGAAAATATAGTATTGTATGATAATTCCAAAACCGTTATACAGCCGAACCGGGTAGAGGATATTGAGCAGAAATGTGGAAACGACAAAATACAGTTCAGGATAGTCGGAGGGACAACCAATGGCAGGTCTAGAGGTACCAACCTGGGATCCAGAGACAGCGTTGCTTATCGGCGCGATACTGCTGGAAGCGATCGTGCTGTACGTCGGCTACGGTGGCCTCGAACGGCTCCTCGGACCGCGGCTCATGTCGCTCTTGATCGGAGGTGACGAGAATGCTCGGTAGTAGCATGGAGTTTCTGGGCACGTCCCCAGAGCTGTTGGCCCTGTTCGTCGGGTTCGGTCTCGTCGTCGGGGTGCTGTTCGGGTTCTTCGGAATGGGTGGCTCGTTCCTCGTTACCCCTGCACTCCTGATGATAGGGTATCCGGCCCGGGTCGCAGTCGGGAGCGGGATGGCGTTCGTCTTCGGGACTGCAGTCATCGCGAGCCTGAAACACCACGACCTCGGGCAGGTCGATTACAAACTCGGAATCATCATGATTACGGGGACGACCATCGGCATCGAAGCCGGGCGTGCCAGCGTGTTCTACCTCGAATCGCTGGGACTGGCTGGTGGGATAATCAGCGTCGCGTACGTCGTCTTGCTCGGTGGCGTCGGATTCATGGTCACCCGTGACGCGCTGAAGGGAGACGGTGGCTCCGGGGTCGACCACGAGGCCGCGGACAAAGACCTCGACGAGTACGAGATTCCGGATATCGCAAAGAAAATCCAGCGGACGGTCCGAATCCCACCGATGGTGACGCTCCGCGGTGACGTCCGCGTGTCGGCGTGGGTCATTACCCTCGTCGCGTTCCTCACCGGGGTTCTGTCGGGCTTCCTCGGCGTCGGTGGCGGATTCATCCGCATGCCCGCGATGATCTACGCAATCGGCGTCCCGGTTCCCGTCGCCGTCGGGACTGACCTCTTCGAGATCGTCTTCTCCGGCGGACTTGGGAGCTATCTCTACGGACAGGGCGGTGGCGTCGACCTCGGAATCGTCGCCCCCCTGCTGTTCGGGAGTGCGCTCGGCGCCCGAATCGGCTCCGCTGCAACCGCCGTCGTCGACTCCGACGGCATCAAAATCTACTTCGGCGGAATGCTCCTCGTCGGTGCCATCGCAGTCGGTATCGGCGAAATCGGATCCTACATCGGCAGTGAGGCCATCGAGATGCTTGGACTGGTGCTCGTCATCGGTGCAGCCGTCGTCGTCGCGGCAGCAATCCTCTACACGACGGTGATGACGCTGCGGACAACGCGTCGCCAGTCGACGTCGACGGGCCACTAATTCCCCTCGTAGGGGAGCACTCTCCTTCTTGATGCAGCCGGACGGAGAGTGGTGCAGCATTGTGCGATTCACACACAAGTCTTTTAACGGCGCAGTGACTACTTGAACGTGATAACGATGCCAGATTCGATGTCTGAACAACTTCAGCGGGATATGGTGTGCGAGGGATTGCTCGAGTGTTTCCACGGGCTCAAACAACTCGACAAAGAGGTCTTCCGGACGCTCATAAACACTGATGAGCCACTCACGGTTGACGAAATCGCCGAAGTCGTCGACCGTGAGCGGTCGACCGCGTATCGCGCCGTCCAGCGGTTGCTCCAGGCCGGCTTCATCCAGAAAGAACAGGTCAACTACGACCAGGGCGGCTACTACCACGTGTTCAAACCGAGCGACCCCTCGAAGATTGCAGACGATATGCAGCGCCTCCTCAACGACTGGTACGCCAAGATGGGGCAGCTCATCCAGGAGTTCGAGACGAAATACGAGAATCAGGACGCGTCTGCGCCGTCAGTCGAAGGCTAGTCTCTCGTCCGTTCTACCCCTCTCTGTCTCGAAGCACTTTCTCGCAGACGAGTCGAGTCGAACCGCAGTATTGTTTTCCCCCCACAATACTAGAGTGTATCAATTGAGTGTGATTTGAACAGCCAAGAGAGACACCCACACGGACAGCGACCAACTGCTTACAGTTCCCGGCGACGACCCTTCGGCACCTGCGACCGCAACTCACCGTAGACGAACAGCGCGACACCGAGCGGTTCGGCCTCGCCGGCAACGTCGTGCGTGACGATGAGATACCCCCAGTCGCCGTCCCAGTCGAGTTCCTGGTCCTCGCCGGCCACGAACGTCGCCGCCTGCTCGTCGTCGAGGTGGACGACGTTCCTACTTGCATGCTGTCCGAAGCGCTGGACTGCCGACAGCGTCGGTTTCCAATGTTCCTGCCGGGTCCGGAGAAACGTCATACCCAATCCTTCGATGGCGACCGGCGTCGGTTCCGCACCCCGGAGTATCCATATTTTGCCGCTGCCACGCTCCCAGAACGTGTGGTCATCGAAAACCGCAGGGTCGACGCCGAAGCGCTCCTCCCACCACTCCAGCACTTCTGTACGAGTGGCTCGCCCCGCGACAGTACGCTCGTCGGCGGTCGCAGGCAGGCGGTCGAACTGCTGGCCGTCGTTGGTGGCGTCGTCTCCCATCAGTCAGTCACCTCCAGTTTCGCACAAAAGAACCCGCCCGTGTCGTTGTGGTGCGGATAGATGCGTTTCCCGTTGGCGACCTGCGGGTCGTACTCCTCGCCGTCCCACTCGGTGACGCCAGCGGTGTGGTCGAGTGGCAGGTCGTAGTCGACGACGCGACAGCCGCCCTCTTCGGAGAGCGCGTAGTCGAGGACTGCCTCGTTCTCTTCGGGGGCGAACGTACAGGTCGAGTAGACGACGGTGCCGCCGGGTTCGGTCGCCTGGACGGCCCGCCGGAGAATGCCTTTCTGTGCGCCGGCGATGCCGTGGACGTGGTCGAGACTCCACTCGTCGAGCGTATCTGGGTTCTTTCGGATGGTTCCCTCACAGGAACAGGGCACGTCGACGAGCGCACGGTCGTACTCTCTGTTGTCGAAGGGTTTCAGCGAGTGGTTGCGCGCGTCCTCGTTGGTGATGGCGGTGTTGGTCACACCGAGCCGTTCGGCGTTCGAGCGCAGTGCGGAGATGCGTCCGAGATTGTTGTCGGTGGCGACGATACGGCCGGTGTCGTCCATGAGCGCTGCCAGCTGGGTCGTCTTGCTTCCCGGGGCAGCGCAGGCATCCCAGACGCGGTCGCCCTGTTCGGGTGCCAGCACGTCGGCAGGGACCGCAGAGACTTCCTCCTGCCCGTGCAGCCAGCCGTGGACGTACGGCCAGTTTGCGCCGGGCTGGTCCTCGGGTAATCGGAGGAGGGCGTCGTGCCAGTCGACCCGTTCGGTTGCGATGCCCTCGTCGGCGAGGGCCTCGACAGCGCGCTCGGTGGTCGTCCGAAGCGTGTTGACGCGAACGACTGCGGGAAGCGGGCGCTCGCAGGCCGCGAGGAAGGCATCGAAATCGTCGACGAGCGGTTCGTACCGCTCCAGTACGGACATTGGTGTCGGGTTTCGCGGGGCTGTGCTTGTGGGTTTCGACTCGGGGTCTCCTCGTCCGGCCGAAGGTCCATATGCGTCGCTCACTGAGTGCCGGTATGGCCGACAGTGACCTTGGAACGGCGACGATTGTCTACGACCACCCCGACGAGGGGACTGTCGAGGAGACAGTCCAGAACGAACACATCGCGTATTTCCAGGACCACTGGATTCTGAAACGCGACGAGGACGATGCCGGCAACGACGTCGTCCGTCGTATCCCGGTCCAGCGGGTACACTACGTCGACCGTAGCGTCGACACCTTCGAAGGCGAAATCGGGAGCGTCCGCAAACAGGTCGAGAACGTCGCCAGCGACCTCCGCTCGAAACTGCTCGGCGATCGTGACGAGCGCGAACACCGAACCGGCGAGCCAGTTCAGATCGACGTAACCGACGAGAGCGAGGACGACGGTGACGAGACTGCCAGCGGCACCGAACATTAAGTCCAGCGGCATCAACTAGCCGATATGGCACACATCGAAGAGCAGCAGTCGATGTCGCTCGACGACCCCGTCCTCGTCGAGGGGCTGCCAGGCGTCGGCCTCGTTGGAAAACTGGCCGCTGACCACCTCGTCGAACAGTTAGAGATGGAGTACTACGCGGCCTGTCACTGTGACGGACTGCCGGACGTCGCCATCTACGAGGAAGGCGAGCGAGGGATTCAACCACCAGTTCGCATCTACGCTGACGAACAGCGTGACCTGCTGGTGTTGCAGTCCGACGTTCCCGTCTCGCCGACCGCAGCCGATGAGTTCTCTACCTGTGTCACCGGCTGGCTGGCCAGCCAGGACGCGCTTCCACTCTATCTCAGCGGCCTTCCCGAAGAGAAAGACGACGTCCCGACGCTGTACGGCATCGCCACCGGCGGCGCCCACACACTACTGGCGGACCACGACATTCCCGTCCCCACCGAGAGCGGGATGGTCAGCGGTCCCACCGGCGCGTTGCTGGCCGAGGCCAGTGAACAGGGGCTCGACAGCGTCGGCCTCATCGTCCAGGCGGACGCGAACTTCCCGGACCCCGAAGCGGCGCGGGTCTTCCTCAAAGACGGCATCGGCCCGCTGGCGGGCATCGACGTGGCCACGGATAAACTCGTCGAGCAGGCCGACAAGGTGGCCGCTGCGCGCGAGCGCCTCGCAAAGCAGATGCAAGAGGCACAGGAAGAATCCACGCGCGCCCAGCCGCTCGGCATGTATCAGTAACGTGGTAACATCCCGACACTGAACGGCAACAAAACCTATCCGACCGGCGTGTTGGCTGCCCGTATGGTCCCCCAACCACAGCGTGTCGGTAACCGACTTCGGCAGAACATTTCACAGAGTTTCCTCTTTGGCGTGCTCGCGTACCTCGTCGGCTACGTCGTAACGGTCGTATTCGTCTTCGTCGACGGCGTCGACTTCGGCGGCGATGCCGGCTGGGTAAAGGTCGCAGGCTGGGTGTTCTACGCCGCCCACACCGTGAAAATGGAGATAACCGGCTTCGCAGGCGACCGCTCCGGGGTGAGAACAGTACACCTCTTCGATGGGTTCAGCGAACTCACGAGCCTTACTGACGCCGTTCCGGAGATACTCTACCTGCTGGTTCCCGTCGTCGTGCTCGTCGGGGCGGGATTTGTCCTCGAGCGACGTATCGCTGACCCGACAGTGACAGCACCGGCCGCGGCGGCGCTCGGTGCGAGCGTCGTCGTCGGGTACCTGCCGCTGGCTGTCGTCGGCCAGCTGTTTTTCTCACACACCGAGACCGGACTAGGTGGGAGCGTCGGAGTCACGGTCGCACCGGAGTTGCTGTCGAGTGTCCTCCTGGTCGGTCTCGTCTACCCACTCGTCTGCGGGACGGTCGGAGCTGTGCTCGCCCACCAGACTACGCCGAGTTCGACGACAGACTACCCGTGACTACACAACGGCCAACCCGCAGCCCGTCTGGTCGCGGTACGAGTCGGCCCACTCGATAGGGAGCGGCCGCCACGACTGTGCGGCGTCCGTCGAGCGGAAGAGGCCGTGGTTCGTCAGCGCGTAGAACTCGCCGGCGTCGCCGGCGGCCAACACCGCCCGAACCGTACCCTGAGCGTCGGGGAGTCCGTCCATCGCGACGTGCCACCGCTCGTCCGGGCCGGTCTTGCGATAGATGTACGCGTCGGCACTGGAGGGTCTGTGCGCACTGTACGCGTCGTTTGCCGCAGAGACGACGACCGTCTCTGGGTTGCCAGGGTCGACCGCCAGACCGCAGACGTACCGGTGTTCTAACCCCTCGTGAGGGTACGTCCAAGTGTCGCCACAGTCAGGTGATTCGGCGTAGCCGTCACCGGCGGCTACGTAGACCCGACAGGGTGCGTCGGGATGGGTCGCCAGCGCGTGGTTGTCGCGACGGCCGCCGTCGGGATGGGGCTGCCAGGTCTGGCCGCCGTCGACGGAGCGGACGAACGCACCCGACTCGATGGCGACGTAGACGTGCGCGGGGTCGTGCGGGTTGATCGCAATCCAGCGGACGTGGTGAGTGTCCGGTCGGGGCGGGAACGACCAGCGGTTGCTCCCGGGGAGGTCCATCAGCCCGTCGCGTTTCTCGAACGTCTCACCGCCGTCCATCGACCGATAGACGGCGCTGGGCTCGGTCCCAACCCACACGTCGTCGGGGTCGTGTGGACTGACGGTGACAGCGGTGACGCGGTCCGCGAAGCCACCGACTGTGTCCCACCGCTTCCCGCCGTCGGTACTCCGGAGCAGTCCCGAGTCGACAGTCCCTGCAAAGACGCGCTCGGCTTCGGCTGGTGACGCCGCGATGCACTCGAAGCTGCGCTCCGTCAGTTGCTCGCTGGCGGTCCAGTCAGCCCCCGCCCCCCGAACCGCCAGTAGATGGTCGTCCAGGGCCGTGTACACTGTTGTCATATACCGAGGTACGCACCGAACCGTTCTATAATATGCGGCGAATTCGGCGGTCAGGCAGACAGCCCGTATCGCAACCACCGCCAGCACCGGCATCAGAACTGTCAGCTTCGGTGTGAACTTTGCGAAACAGCTGCCCCGTTCGTCGGGTTCTAACCCACCGACGACCGGGTCGAGTACCAGCCCAACGAACAGCTCGATACCCGTCCAGAGGATTCCTGAAATAAATGATATCTGCACAGACTCTCGCAAAATGAGGGTGGTTACATCCGGAACACCGCTCCCCGGGATTGATAGTCGTGGCCGTTGACACTGTGTGTATGTCCTCCGACGAGAAACGGGCGGCAGTCCGGAACAATCCCGGTGCCTGTCCCATCGTCAACTCGGTTCACGCCGTCGGCGAACAGTACCGGCTCCTCGTCGTCTACAACCTGCTCGACGGCGAGCGGCGGTTTAACGACCTCAAGCGCGCGATAGGCGCGAGTTCACGGACGCTCTCGCAAGCGCTCGATACGCTCCAGGAGGAGGGTATCGTCAGCCGGCGCTCGGAACCCGGCGACCCCGTCGCCGTCTACTACGGCCTCACCGAGAAAGGGCAGGCACTCGAAGCGGTCTTCGAGGAGCTGGCTGCGTGGGACGAACGCTTTGGCGACGCCGAGGCAGAGACGAAGACAAGTGCAGAGACGCCGGCGACGGCCGACGATTGAGCAGGAAACGAACCGATTATACGGTGCTGCCCAGACTCCACAGGTGAGATGAGCGACCAGACGGCGGGCTGGGACGGGCTGGGCAACTCGAAGTTCGCTCTGGAAGTCGTCGCACTGACCGTCTTCGGCGGCCTCGTCGTCCTCTTGCTCGGTCCGGTGTTCGCGACCGACTGGCTCGCCATCGGCGCGGTAGTCGGTGCCGTCTACTGGACGGTGATGTACGACGCGCGGTTGGCCGGCCTGCAGTCGAAACTTCCCGGCGAACGGGCGACGATGCTCGTCGGCTTTCTGTACGTCGTCGCCGTCGCCGAACTGGTGAGTGACCCGGCACGCCAGAGCAGCCTCATCGCCGGGTTCGTCGCCGGGTTCGTCGTCGCCGGTCTCGTCGACGCCGGCCGTGCCCGACTCGTTCAGCGACTCGAATCGTCCTGACGCGACGACACTATTAACAGACCAGCCCTAAAGACGGGTGTGCTGACCTCGCTCTCACGGCTGAGTAACCTCCTCGTTACCGTCGCCGTCGGTCCCGGCATTCTCACCCACGAGTACGCACACTACGCCGCCTGCAAACTCAGTAATGTCGCGGTGTACACCCGGCCAGCCCTCCGTCCGTTCGACGACAGCGCCCTCCTCGAACACGAGTCGGTCGACAGTTTCGGTGCCGACCTGAGTATCGCCGTCGCGCCGTTTCTCGCCAACTCACTGCTCGCGTTCGTGGCGTTTGCGCTCGCAGGTGGGCTCGACTCGGCGTCGCGATTGCTCTTTCTGTGGCTTGGCTTCTGTTTCGGGTTCACAGCACTCCCCAGCGCGACAGACACCGAGACGCTGCTCCAGACGGCGGCGTCACTGCCGGCGACAGTTCGACCCGTCGGCTATCTGGTCGCCTATCCCGTCCGAACGGCGACACTATCGGTGTGGGCGACCGGTATCCTGACGTTCGTGTGGACGATGACGCTGGCGGGCGGCGCGGTGACGATGTAAAAACGGTCAGTCGTCGCCGGCACCCGTGGCCTGTCCGCCGACAGCGAGGTCGCGGTCCGCGCGCGGCCCTTCCAGGTCCACGTCTGGAAGCAGGTCGCGCAGATACTGGCCAGTGTAGGAGTCCTCGTTCCGAGCCACCGCCTCTGGTGTCCCAGCGGCGACGACTTTGCCGCCGTTCTCGCCACCCTCCGGCCCCAGGTCGACGATGTGGTCGGCGTTCTTGACGAGGTCGAGTTCGTGCTCGATGACGACGACCGTATTTCCTTCGTCGGTCAGCCGGTGGAGCACGTCGATGAGTTTCCGCTCGTCCTCGGGGTGGAGTCCCGTGGTTGGTTCGTCGAGTAGATACAGCGTCTCGCCGCTGTCTTTCTTGCCCAGTTCCTCCGCCAGTTTCACGCGCTGGGCCTCACCGCCGGACAGCGTCGTCGATGGCTGACCGAGACGCATGTAGCCCAGCCCCACGTCTTTCAGGAGTTTCAGCCGACGGCGGAGCTGGCTGTGACTCTCGAAGAAGTCGTGGGCCTCGTCGACGCTCATCTGGAGCACGTCCGCGATAGTCTTTCCCTTGTAGGTAACGTCGAGCGTCTCGTCGTTATAGCGGTCCCCACCACACTCCTCACAGGGGACGTACACGTCCGAGAGGAAGTTCATCTCGATCTTTACTGTGCCCTGCCCACCACACTCCTCACAGCGGCCGCCCTTGACGTTGAAGGAGAAGCGACCCTTCTCGTAGCCGCGCTGGTTCGCGAGGTCTGTCTGGGCGAACAGTTCACGGACGTAGTCGAAGACGTTCGTGTACGTCGCGGGGTTCGAGCGCGGCGTACGACCGATGGGCGACTGGTCGATGAGTCGTACCGTCTCGATGGCGTCGAGTCCCTCGATTGCGTCGTGCTCGCCGGGGTCGACGCTGGTGTTGTCGTTCATTTCGCGGGCGAGTCCCTTGTAGAGCACGTCGTGCATCAGCGTGGACTTACCAGAGCCGGAGACGCCGGTGATAGCGGTGAAGTTCCCCACCGGAATGTCGACGTCGAGGTCAGCGAGATTGTGCTGGCGGGCACCGTGAATCGTTATCTCTCCGTCGCGCTCGCGACGGGTTTCCGGCACCGGAATCGCCTTCTCGCCGGAGAGGTAGTCGCCGGTAACGCTCTCGTCGCTTGCGATGACGTCGTCGAAGTCTCCGTTGACGACGATTTCGCCGCCGCGTTTGCCGGGGCCGGGACCCATGTCGATGATGTTGTCCGCCCGGCGCATCGTCTCGGTGTCGTGTTCGACGACGATGAGCGTGTTGCCGATATCCCGGAGCTCTTCGAGTGTGTTCAGCAGGCGGTCGTTGTCCCGCTGGTGGAGGCCAATGGAGGGTTCGTCCAGCACGTAGAGGACGCCAACCAGTCCGGAGCCAATCTGGGTTGCCAGTCGAATCCGCTGGCTCTCACCACCCGATAGGGTCGACGCCTCGCGGTCCAGCGTGAGATATTCCAGGCCGACCTCGCACATGAAGCCAAGACGGGCGCGAATCTCCTTGAGAATCTCCTCGGCAATCTTCGTCTGGCGCGCGTCGAGGTGCTCTTCCATCCCCTCGAAGTGTGCCAGCGCGTCACCGATGGACATCTGGTTGACCTCAGTAATCGACGTTCCGTCGGAGGAAACCTCCGACGACGTTCCGCTCGTCTCGCTCGCGGAACCCCCGTCCACCAGCACTGCACGTGATTCGGCTTTGAGGCGGGTGCCCTCACACGCCGGACAGGTGGTGACGGCCATGTACTCCTCGATGTGGTCGCGTGCGCGGTCGCTATCAGTTTCGACGTGGCGACGCTCCAGATTGTTGATGACGCCCTCGAAGCGCTCTGTCTTCTCGCGGGTGCCGTTCTTGGTCGTCCACTCGAAGTGGACCACCTGGTCGGTGCCGTAGAGGAACTGCCGCTGGATGGACTCGTCTAACTCCTCGAACGGCGTGTCGAGCGAGATGCCGAAGTGGTCGGCGACGTTGTCCAGCTGTCGCGAGTAGTAGGTGCGGTTGTAGCTCCACGGTTCGAAAACGTGTTTGAGTGGTTTCGAGGGGTCCTCGATGACGAGGTCCTCGTCGACTTCCTTCGTCGAGCCGATGCCCTCACACTCGGGGCAGGCACCGTGGGGGCTGTTAAAAGAAAACGAGCGCGTCTCGATTTCCGAGATGTCGATGCCGCAGTGGTTGCAGGCGAGGTCTTCGGAGAACTCGACGACCAGACGGTCCTCGCTTTCGTCGTCGGCCAGGTCACCCGTCGACCGGGCCGTCGACCCGCCGACTGCCAGGTCCGCCGGTGGGTCCGGGAAGACGACTTTCAGCACGCCGTCTGCCTCCTCGAGTGCCGTCTCGACAGAGTCAGTGAGACGAGAGCGGGCGTCGTCGCTGAGCGTGACGCGGTCGACTACCACGTCGATGGTGTGGTCGTAGTTTTCGTCCAGGTCGGGTCGCTCGACAGTGAGATCGTAGCTCTCGCCGTCGACTTCGACGCGGGTGTACCCCTCGCTGACGAGTTCGTCGAAGCGGTCCTCGAAGGCCCCCTTCTGGTCGCGGACGACCGGCGCACAGATCTTTGCGCGGGTTCCGTCCGGTGCGTCCAGCAGGCGGCGGACCATCTGCTGGGCGGACTGTTCGCCGACTTCGCGGCCACACTCGGGACAGTGTGGCGTGCCGACGCGAGCGTAGAGCAGTCGGAGGTAGTCGTGGAGTTCCGTGACGGTTCCGACCGTCGACCGGGGGTTGTTGGCGGCGTTTTTCTGGTCGATAGAGATTGCAGGTGAGAGTCCCTCGACGTTCTCGACCTGTGGCTTGTCCATCTGCCCGAGGAAGTTCCGGGCGTACGCGGACAGCGACTCGATGTAGCGGCGCTGTCCCTCGGCGTAAATCGTCTCGAAGGCGAGCGACGATTTGCCCGACCCCGAGAGGCCCGTCACGACCGTCAACTCCTCGCGGGGGACGGTGACATCCACGTCCTTGAGGTTGTGTTCCTCGGCCCCGCGTAC
>JAZKTK010000085.1:0-13290 GCA_036625595.1 Haloarculaceae archaeon
GGGGGAGATACGTCATCGACGGGACGATTCTCTTCCGTGGAAACGACCCGTGGTATCACTACCGGTCGACGCAGTACACGGTCAACAACTTCCCGGAGACGATGCCGTTCGAAGTGTGGACTCAGTTCCCACTCGGGACTGCTCCAGCACAGTTTGGCACATTCTACGACCAGTTGATGGCCACGATAGCGCTCGTCGTCGGACTCGGAAATCCGAGTGACGAACTGGTTCGGCAGGTCGTCCTCATCTCGCCGGCACTGTTCGGAGCCCTCGTCATCGTCCCCGCGTACTTCATCGGCCGCCGACTCGGTGGACGCTTCGCTGGTGTGCTGGCCGCAGCAATCATCGCCCTGGCTCCCGACGGGTTGCTTAGCCGCTCGGTCGCAGGCTTTTCGGACCACCACGTCGCCGAGGCGCTGTTCATGTCACTGGCCGTCCTCGCTGTCATGGTCGCTCTGTCTGTCGCCCAGAAGGAGAAACCCGTGTACGAACTCCTGCTTGACCGCGAGTTCGACGCCCTTCGTCGGCCACTTGGCTACTCGGTACTCGCCGGAGTCGCTATTGCGATGTACCTCTGGACCTGGCCGCCTGGTGTGTTGCTTCTCGGTATTCTGGGCGTGTTCTTCGTCATCCATCTCTCCGCGGAAGTCGTCCGGGGCAAGAGTCCGGAACACACGGCGATGGTCGGTGTCGTCTCGCTGACTGTAGCAGGGCTGCTACAGCTCCCGAGTCTCGCAACACTCGAAATCTCTGCCACTTCACGCTCGCTCCTCCAGCCGGGACTCGCTTTCGCAGTCGCCTTCGGCTGTGTGTTCATGTCCTGGCTGTTCCGACAGTGGGAAGCCCGAGACCTCTCGAACATCGGCTATCCGGGGGCAATCGCGGGTATCATCGTCGTCGGCGCAGGATTGATGGCACTCATTCTCCCGGATCTCTTCAGCTACTTCATCGACCAGGTGCTTCGCGTCGTCGGCTTCCAGACGTCACCGACGGCTGGCACGGTCGGTGAGGCCCAGCCACTCGACGATCCGTACACGCTGTACTCGTACTACCGGCTCGCGATATTCGCGGCCATTGCTGGCGTGGGCATCATCGTCGCAAGACAACTTGCGTCGGTGGACGCGCCAGCAGAGAGTCTACTGGTGGCAATCTGGTTCGTCTTCATGATTGCCGCGACATTCACTCAGGCTCGGTTCGCGTACTATCTCGCGGTCCCGGTCGCGGGACTAACCGCCGTCGCAGTCGGTGAAGTGATGCGGTTTATCCCCCGCGTCGAGGATATCTCGACGGTCGAGCCGTATCAGGTGATGACGGTCATTTCGGTCATCCTTATCGTACTCGCACCGATGTTCCTCGGTGCGGGTGCGAGCGTTGGCGTCCAGGCGATGGATACCTCCGACCGCGCGCAGAGCCCAGGTGCTGGTATCGTGGGCTGGTCAGACGGACTCGACTGGATGTCGAACAACACGCCGGAAGTCGGCCAGTACGGCAATCCCGACGGTGAGGCGATGGAGTATTACGGGACGTTCGGTCGGACGGACGATTACGACTATCCAGAGGGGTCCTACGGCGTGATGTCGTGGTGGGACTACGGCCACTGGATAACAGTCGAAGGTGAACGGATACCGGTTGCCAATCCGTTCCAGCAACAGGCGACAGAGGCAGCGAAGTTCCTGACGGCACAGAACGAGAGTCGGAGTGAACAGGTCCTGAACAACATCGACGAAGACGATGCACAGACGCGCTACGTCATGGTCGACTGGAAGATGGCCGAGACGGAGACGCAGGCGCAAGGGAAGTACTTCGCACCGCTTCGGTTCAATCCCAACACCAGTCGGTCAGAGTTCTACACTCGCGTCGCATCGACTGAAAATCTCCAGCAACAAGGGTTGCTCCAGGGCACAGACATCATCCGGCAGAAACAGCCCTACTACGATTCCACTGCGGTTCGATTGTACCGCTACCACGGGAGTGCGATGGAGCCACAACCGTGGGTGCTCGACTGGCAGGGGGCAGAACGCGCCCTCGGGAACGGTGACACGTTCGTGACCCCGCCGGCAGACGGGCAGCCAATCAAACGGTTCCAGAGCATGCAACAGGCCGAAGCGTACGTCGAAAACGACTCCACGTCACAGATTGGCGGCTTTGGGCCGTACCCACAGGAGCGCGTACCAGCTATGGAGAACTACCGTCTCGTCCACATGAGCGAGAACAGTGGCCTGCAGGGTCGACTCTCGCAGGTGTTCACGCGTGACGCGAACACCCGTGGATTCCTCGGGTCGCTCGGCATCTCGGCGAACGCGAGCCAACAGGAACTCCAGCAAGCCGCAATCGACGGGCTGTACCCGAACAGACCGGCGTGGGTCAAAACGTTCGAGCGCGTGCCGGGAGCCACTATCGAGGGGTCGGGCGCAGCACCCAACAGCAGCCTGCGCTTGCAGGTGGAACTCGACCCGGCCAACGGTGAGACGTTCAACTACACCCAGCAGGTGACAGCCGACGAAGACGGTAGCTTCACCGCGACGGTCCCCTACGCGAGCACCGGCTACGAGGATATTGGGCTCGATGAGGGGTACACGAACACCAGTGTCCGCGCGACAGGACCCTACCAGATTGCGTCCTCACCGACGTTCGAGAACGGGAACATCACACAGTACACTGGGACCGCCAACGTCTCCGAATCAGCAGTCGTTGGGGCAGACGATTCGCCGGTTCAGGTGACGCTTGACAAACAGTCTCAGGAACTCGACCTCGGTGGGAACGAAACCGACGAGAACGACGGTAACACGACCGACGGCAACACGACTGACGGTAACACCACGGATGGGTCGACCGACGACAGCGGAACGACCGAGGACACGAACACTACGTCCGGTGGGAGCGCACAGCAATCACTGACTGCCGACACCGCACCCACCACAATCCGTGCCGACTGATACGACGTCCGACGAGGAGACGACACCGATGCACGCGTCGGCAGGCGTCCGTGCGTGGGTCGCCGTTTATCTCAAAGGACTGGCGATGGGGGCGGCCGACTCCGTTCCTGGCGTTTCCGGCGGAACCATCGCGCTCATCGCGGGCATCTACGAGCGACTCATCGACGCGCTGACTGCGCTCGACCCCCGAGTCCTCCAGCAGGTGCCCGAACTCGATAGTTCAGATGGCCGGCAGCGATTTGTTGCCGAACTGCAGCGTATGGACGTGGTCTTTTTGCTGGTGCTTGGACTCGGTGTGGCGACGTCCATCGTGACCATCTCACGAGTCGTTCACACGGCGCTCGAGATAGCGCGCCCACAGACGTTCGCCTTCTTTTTCGGACTGATAGCGGCTTCGGCCGTCGTCCTCTACGACCAGCTTTCTCTGAAGACGCCACTCCAGATTGGCGCGGCCATCGCCGGTTTCCTCCTTGCCTTTTTTGTGACCGGTATCTCCAACGGAGCCGGCTTCGGACACGCGCTGCCGCTCGTTTTCGTCGCCGGTGCGGTGGCCATTTCGGCGATGGTGTTGCCGGGCATCTCCGGAGCGTTCTTGCTCATCCTCTTTGGCCAGTACGAGTTTCTAACCGGGGTCTTGACCGACCTTGTCGACGGATTGCTGGCGTTCGGGGCCGACGATTTGCTCTCGAACGCCGGCGTCGTCGCAACCTTCGGCTGTGGGGCAGTTATTGGACTGTTCACCGTGGCGCACGCAGTCAACTGGGCGCTCGAAGAGTATCGGGAAGCGACTATCGCCTTCCTCGTGAGTCTGATGGTCGGGTCACTCCGTTTGCCCGTCGTCGAAGTAATCAGCGGGGTCGAAGCGACAGCGCTCGCTGGTGTAACGACGGCACTGGGGGCTGCGCTCGTCGGTGCTGTCGCCGTCCTCCTGCTCGATTACTACACTGAGGACCTCTCGACTGTCGCAGCCTGACGGGGCGGTGGGCCAGAAAGTATTGACCCCTAGTCGACGCTGTCTGCGCGCCAGTCGGCGAACGCCGGGAGTATCTGGTCTTCTTCGAACTGTTCGATGCAGGGAACATCGTACGGGTGGAGCTCCTCGATGCGGTCGGTGAGACGCTCTGCAGCATCGCTTGTCGTCTTCACCAGCAGAATAATTTCACTGTCCCGGTGGACGGCCCCCTCCCAGCGATACGTCGAGTCACAGGCGACGGCATTGACACAGGCGGCCAGTCGTTCCGAAACCAGTTGGTCCGCGATGTCGTCGGCCGCCGACTCGGGGACGGTGACGTAGACCGTGACCATACGGCTACTCGGGGAGCGGGTTGTACGACCCGTTGATGTCCCACTCGTGGAGACAGTGAGGGCGACCGTGCTGTAGTTCGCCGTCAGCTTCGGCGACGACCCACTTCCCTGCACGCTCGCTCCAGACATCCATTCGACCACACCGCTCGCAGACGCGCTCATCCGGGGGGACGACTTCTATCATATTCGACCGTTGGCTGTCGGGGGTCTTGAACTCCTCGGCACGGACTGACAGGCATGGCCCCGAGTGTGCTCACAGTCTGTCCGTGTTCGGAGCGTACCGTTAATACCGCCGTCAGCCGAATATGATGGTATGAAACACCTCCCGAAGCACCTCCGTCCGCGCTGGCGGTATCTCGCTGTGGGCATCGAGTCGTGGCCTGACGCAACTATCGACCGGGGTCCCTTCCAACGGCAACTCTGGTACGCGGCCCAGAATCTCGTCGGGGATGTCGGGAGTGCAGCCGTCGACCTGACGGTCCTCTCGTTTTCGTTCGCTGATGGGCGAGGGAGCGCTATCGTGAGGGTACGGCGTGGGGAAGTTGACCGGGCACGTGCCGTTCTTGCGAGTCTGAGTCGAATCGATGGGCAAGATGTGGGCATCCGAGTCCGTGGCGTCAGCGGGACGGTACGTGCCTGTGAAGAAAAGTATATGGGGCGCCGACCGGAAAGCCCACAGAAGAGAGACGTCGTGTTTCGTAACGCTGAGCGGACTGCCCACGTCAGACCGGCACGCGTCGACGTGGAGACCGAATCGGCGTTCGCGGGCGCGACGACGCTCGATATCTAACTATGCAGGGACAAAACCAACAGCAGGCCTACGACCGCGGGATTACCATCTTCTCCCCGGACGGACGCCTCTATCAGGTCGAGTACGCCCGCGAAGCCGTCAAGCGCGGGACCGCGAGTATCGGCGTTCGAACACCCGAGGGCGTCGTGCTCGCCGTCGACAAGCGCATCCGCTCGCCGCTGATGGAGCGCGACAGTGTCGAGAAGATTCACAAGGCCGACGACCACATCGGCATCGCCAGCGCCGGCCACGTCGCCGACGCTCGCCAGCTCATCGACTTCGCCCGCCGCCAGGCGCAGGTCAACGAACTCCGCTACGGCGAACCTGTCGGCGTCGAGACGCTGACCAAGGAAGTCACCGACTACATCCAGCAGTACACGCAGGTCGGTGGGGCACGACCCTTCGGTGTCGCGCTCATCATCGCCGGCATCGCAGACGGAGAACCCAAACTCTACGAAACCGACCCCTCGGGAACGCCCTACGAGTGGAAGGCACTCGCAGTCGGTGCCGACCGCGGGGACATCCGTGAGTACCTCGAAGAGAACTACACCGACGATATGAGTCTCGACGACGGTGTCCGCCTCGCACTCGAATCACTCGCTTCCGTCAACGACGACGAACTCCGCCCGGAAGGCATCGGCGTCGCCACTATCGACACGGAAACCGAGATGTTCCACGAACTGACCGAAGAGGAACGCGAGGGGTATCTCGAAGAGTTCGAACTGCTCGCTCCGGAAGAAGACGAAACTGAAGGCGACGACGCCGAGGACGAAGCGTAGTCATCGGCTTCGTTCGGTCGCTTTTTGCTGTAGTGGATGGAGAGTTGCGTCAGTCGGGACCTATCAGCTACTGCTGTCCTGTGCGACGATGAGGTCGAAACTGGTGTCGGCAGGTTCGTCGTCCGGCGTAAGGTAGCCGGCCGCGAATGCGGTGTACACGGTGCCGCCGTTCAGGCTCACGTCGAAGTCCGCCACCACCTCGCCGTCGTTGCTGTCGGTGTCGCCGCGAATCTCGACGGTGTAGTCGTTGGCTTCGACGGTCGTGTATCCGGAGCCACCGTACTCGACGCCGTCGAACAGCACGACATCGCCGCCGGCAGCCGTAATGTCGACAGCCGGTGCGTCCGGTGAGACGTGGACTGCCCGGAGTCGGGCCTCGTCGCTGGCGACTTCGGAGTTGTCGTCTTCGAGCACCAGCGGTTCGAAGGGCTGGTCGGCGTCGTCGCCGATTTCGCCGCTCGCTGCGATGGTGTAGTCTGAATCAGCCTCAACCGGGACGCCGCCGCTGAAGACGGACGTATCGGGGTCGCCTGCGGCAGTAATTTCGACCTGTCGCTCGCCTGCCGGCACTTCGAGGTAGTCGCTGACCGTTCCGAAGGGAACGTCGGACAGCACCGGGTCGTCGCTGTCGACGTACACGTCGACGTTTGGCGCATTCGGTGACATGTGCGCGACACGGACGTTGGCGGTTCCGGATGGCGTCTCTTCCATTTCGTCTTCCGTCTCTGTGTCGTCGTCCATCCCATTGCCATCGTCCATTCCATCGTCGTCCGTTCCGCCGCCGTTCTCGGTCTCAGTCCCGTCGCCGTTCCCGCCACAGCCAGCCAGCGCGACTGTCGAGGCTGCACCGATTCCGATGAGAATCTGTCGCCGTGATTTTGGATTGTCTGCCATATCCAGTCCGTTCTGGGTATGACATAACATTAACAATTTTCGTGAATTAGACTCAATTCTGTCGCAACTGTCTCGCAACTGAGTCGCTGTGGGGGTGAATTTGAGTCCAAATTACCAAAACCCCTATTCGGACTAGCGGGAAACAAGCAAGACGTGAGCGCGGGTGTTTCCCGGCAGTTGTCGCGGTTACGGTCCGCCCTCCGGCGTCTGGAGACGTGGTCCCAGGTAGTGCCCCGCTATATACCAACGGGTTATTTCCTGACGGAGGGCGTCGACTGTGGGTATGGAGGCGGTACTCTGGCAGACACTCGCGGGTACCCGTGGGGGGCCGAACAGAGTCCGCATCCTCGATGCGCTCGACGAACGGCCACGGAACGCCAACCGACTGGCCGACGACCTGGACCTGGCCTACAACACCGTCAGACACCATCTCGACGTGCTCGAAGACAACGATATCGTCACCAGCACGAGCGAAGACTACGGGACGGTGTACCTGCCCAGCGACCGGGCACGGACCAACTGGGAGACGATTCAGGATATTATTTCGCAGGTGGATTCATGAGACAGACAACAGACTCCGACCGACCGGGAGCGACGACGAGTGGGGAGCGGCCATGACGGTAGTGCTGGACATCGCACGACTCGCAGCAGGTGTCAACATCGTGTTGCTCACGGCACTCATCGTGCTCTGGATACGTCTCTATCGGGAAATCCGGTCGACGTTCACGCTCGGCTCTATCGTCTTTGCTGGCTTCTTGCTCGCGGAGAACGCCGTCGCACTCTGGTTTTACTTCACCACGCCGGCGCTGCCAGCCATCGCCGTCGAGGTGATGATGGTTCTCCAGGTGCTTGAGGCGCTCGGCATCGCGACGCTCCTGTACATCACAGCGCAGTGACCTGCGATTCGGAAACACCTTTCACCCGGGCCGGACTACACCGATGTATGATATCGCTTGACGAGGCGGTGACCGCACGCCTCGAATCCCACGGGGAGCGGTTCGAGGTTCTCGTTGACCCGGACGCTGCACTGGCTATCAAACGAGACGAGTTCGACGGTGACCTGGAAGAAGTCATCGCCGCGGAGGACGTCTTCGAAGACGCAGCACGCGGGGACCGCCCTGCCGAGTCTGCACTCGAAGAAGTCTTCGGGACGACAGACCCGATGGAAATTATCCCGGAAGTCATCAAACGGGGAGAGATTCAGATTACTGCAGAGCAGCGGCGTGAGATGCAGGAGCAGAAGCGCAAACAGCTCATCAATCGCATCACGCGGAATGCGGTCAACCCACAGATGGACGACGCGCCACATCCGCCCGAGCGAATCGAGAGCGCGCTCGAAGAGACCGACTTCCGCATCGACCCGATGGAACCAGTCGAAAACCAGGTCGATGAAGCGCTCGATGCACTCCGACCGGTCATCCCGATTCGGTTCGACACGGTCACCGTTGCGGCGCAGGTTCCCGCAGAGTATGCTGGCAGCGCGCAAGCACAGATTCGACAGTTCGGTGACCTGGAACGCGAAGAGTGGCAACCCGACGGCTCCTGGATCGGTGTCATCGAGTTTCCCGCAGGTCTGCAAAACGAATTCTACGACCTTGTGAATGAACTCTCCAGTGGCAAGGCAGAAACACGGATGGTCAGAGACGAGGACGACATCGACACGCGATAACGAAAGAAGAGATTCTTCGGGTTTCAGGCTCGCTTGAAGCCGACGGCAAATCCGGCGGCGAAGCCAGCACCGATACCGGCCGTCGAAATGAACGTCTCGATGAGCGTTTGCGTCTGGTTGCCTGCGTCACTCGCCAACCCCTCGAAGGTGCCACCGAGTCGCTCCCAGTTGACCTGGAGGATGCCACGCGATTCGAGGAATTTGAACAGGACGAGTTCGAGACCGACGATGACGGCAATTACCTTTGCAACCTTTTTCGCTGTGAAACCGATGACTCCACCGATGAGTGCGCTTCCACCCATCTGCATTCCCAACCCTGGTATATCCAATGCCATGTACATCCCGTGACCGTGCGGGGGTAAGAGCTTTGTGCCCGCGGTGATGTGCCCCGCGCCGAGCCCGGATTTAAATATCGGGGCGACGTACTGTGACCTAAGTGACGGAGCGAGACACCACCACCACCGAGCGGGCGGTCATCGCCAAGCGGGTCGACAGCGGTGAGGCAGATACGACCGAAATCGTCGACCTCGCGCGTGCAGCTGGTTACGAAGTCGTCGAGACGATTACGCAGACACGTACCGAGGACCCTGCCTACCACCTCGGAGAAGGGAAAGTCGAGACGCTGGCGAGGCTTGTTAGACAGACCGACGCACGAGTCGTTATCTTCGACAACCAGCTCGGCCCCTACCAGACGTTCAACGTCGGAAACAAGCTTCCAGAGGACGTTCGTATCCTGGACCGATTCCGGCTGATTCTGGAGATTTTCGGCCAGCGCGCCCAGACGAAAAAGGCACAGCTCCAGGTCGAACTCGCGGAGCTGCGATACGAGCTGCCACGCGCGGAAGCGAAGGCGAGCCTCGCCAAGCGCGACGAGCGCCCCGGCTTCATGGGGCTGGGCGAGTACGACGAGAGCCGTGAGTGGGACATCAAATCCCGCATCGCCCGCATTCGGGACGAACTGGAGAAAATCGAGCAGACGGAACAGCACCGCCGCGAACAGCGCCGCGAGTCGGGGTTTGACCTCGTTGCGATGGCTGGCTACACCAACGCCGGCAAGTCGACGCTCTTGCGCCAACTGGCCGCCGACCTCGACGTCGACGAGAACGAGGAGCTCCACCCTGACCTCGACACCACCGCCGAGTCAGAGGATCGACTCTTTACGACGCTGGGGACGACCACCCGCCGGGCGGACATCGACGCGCGGGACGTACTTCTGACCGACACCGTCGGGTTCATCTCCGACCTGCCCCACTGGCTGGTCGAATCGTTCAAGTCCACGCTGGATGCCGTCTATCGGGCGGACCTGGTCTTGCTCGTCGTTGACGTGAGCGAGTCCGTCGAGGAGATACGCGAGAAACTGGTCACCTGTCACGACACGCTCTACGAGCGCAACGAGGCTCCCATCGTCACCGTCCTCAACAAAATCGACACCGTCGACGAGGAGGAACTCGCACGCAAACGGGATGCACTCTCTGCGCTCGCGCCGGACCCGGTGGCAGTCAGCGCGCGCACCGGTGAGAACGTCGATACCCTCTGCGAACGTATCCACGCAGAACTCCCAGACTTCGTGGAGGAACGACTCGTCCTCCCGATGAACGACGATACGATGAGCGTCGTCTCCTGGATTCACGACAACGCCAACGTCGACTCCGTCGACTACGGTGACCAGGTCATCGTGGAGTTCGAAGCCCGCCCTGCTATCGTCGAGCAATCACGAGCGAAGGCGAGCGAACTCGTGGAGACCGAAGCGTCGGCCTGACGACTCGCTTCACTGCATCGCCGTTGGAATCGCGCCGAGGAGGTCACTCGCCAGCAGACCGTTCCCCGACTGTTCGTAGACGATGTCGCCAGCGCGACCGTTCACGAACGCACCCAGCGCTGCCGCGTGCATCGGCTCCTGGGTCGAAGCCAGCGCGCCGGTGACGCCGGCGAGCACGTCACCGGTTCCACCGACGGTCATTCCGGGGTTGCCGGTGCGACCCACTCTGGTTTGCTCGCCATCGGAAACGATGTCATAGTGACCTTTGACGAGCAGCGTGTGACCCAGTTCGCCGGCAAAGTCCTCGACTAACGCACACCGTTCGCGCCAGTCGTCTGCAGTCTGGCCACCCATCTGTACGAGTTCACCCTGATGGGGTGTACAGACGAGGTTGGCTGTCGTCTCTACCTCTGGAACCACGGAGAGTGCGTCGGCATCGACGACGGCGGTCCCACTGTAGCTTTCGAGGATTGCTCTGGCCGCGTCGAGCGTGTCGGGGTCGTCGCCGAGCCCTGGTCCGATGACGAGTGCGTCGTGTTCGTTGGCGAGTTCCATGATCGGACCGACGTGGCTCGGTTCGAGCTGTCTACCCTCCATCGGTCGAAGAATGAGGTCCTCCGAGTAGCTCTGTACTTCGTGAGCAACGGCCGTCGGGCAGGCCACGCGGACCAGGTCTGCACCGCCGCGGAGCGCCGCCTGGCCAGCGAGTGCAGGCGCACCGGTGTAGGGACCGCCGCCGACCACCAGGACTTCGCCGTGGTCGCCCTTGTGACTCTCTGGGTCGCGGGTGAGCCGCTGGAGGTCGCCCCGCTCGACGAACGTTTCGGCAGCGTCTGGGATGCCGATTTCTGCGACCGTCACGTCGGCCGCGAGGTCCGAGAGACCGGGTTTGGTATCGTGAAACGTGACGACGTGGTCAGCCGAGACGGCGTTGTCGGCGAGCGTCCCCGTGTCGGCGTCCAGGCCGGACGGAACATCCACCGAAAGGACCGTCGCGTCGGCGTCGTTCATCGCCGTGGCGGCCGTGGCTGCTGGCTCCCGGAGGTCCCCGGTGATGCCGGTTCCGAGCATCGCGTCGACGACCAGGTCGGGGTCGCCGAGGTCGACGGCCGTCGAGTCCCGAACTTCCGACGTGTCGTAGTCGGCCTGCCCGAGCGCATCCCAGTTCGCCCGAGAGATGTCGGTCGTGATAGTTTCGGCGCGGCCGAGCAGGAGAACGTGGAGGTCGAAATCGTCGAGAAAGCGGGCGGCGACAGCGGCGTCGCCGCCGTTGTTGCCCCGGCCGCAGACGATCGTGATGCTATTGCCGGGGTCAACCAGGTCGCGGACGGCGCGAGCGATTGCGTTGCCGCTCGACTCCATCAACTGCTTGCGCGGGACACCGAGTGCGGCCGCGTTCTCGTCGACCACGGCCATTTCCGAACCGGTAATCATGGTCGAGCGTACGACCGGCGAGGGAATAACTGTAGGGCCTCACTCCCACCGAACCCGGAACGACTTTTCACCCTGTGGTTCCTCGTAGGTCACATCCACGTCTTCGACGTCAGCAGCGGAACTCCCTCGGTGGCAGAACTCGACCATCGCTTCGACCGCTTCTTCAGGCCCTTCGAAGACGGCTTCGACGCGCCCGTCGTCAAGATTCCGAACCCAGCCGTCGATATCACGTTTCTGTGCCTCGTCGCGGGTCGTCGCACGGAAGTAGACACCCTGTACGTTTCCGGAGACCAACACGTGTGCACGTGTACGGTCGGACATACGCGTACATTCGCAGGGCTGTTACAAAATGGTAGGGCTGGTCACCGGCCGACGGCAAACATTCGAAATACTTCAGTTATCACCTGACACCTCCGCTACCGCGTTCTCCATTGAACGGATGTTGGATATTGGAAGTATTGAGGAGAGTTGTTCGGTTTTCGCTCCACGTCCAGTGCCGTGTCATCCGAACAGATCACGAAGCACCCGAATCCCAGCACCGACCTCTTGACCGACCGCAGCGACGAGGCCGGCAGAGCGAACCTGGGCGGGGGCAGTGCCCAGCCACTGCGAGAGTGGGCCGGCGGGAGCGTCTGCCCCGATTGCAACGATGGTCCGGCCGCGTGACCGGACCTCGACAGTCAGATCCGTTGTGACCAGCAGCGCGGCGAGTTCTTCCATTCTTGTCCCGGGAAAGTCCCGCGCAGCGCGGATGGCACCACCGAGGGACTGAAACTCGATGAACAGTCGATCGCCGGTCGAACGTATGTCGGCGCGGGTCCCGTCGATTGTGAGTTCGAGGTCCGTCTCGACCGACAGCGGCGCCTGCGGGGCTGGCGTTTCAGTCACGCTCGCGGGTCGTGATGGTGACGGTCCCGTCGAGTCGCCAGGGGGCGTGTTCGACGTCTTCGCCGGTTCCGCTCGGCACTTCCACCTCCATGTCTTCGAACTCGTAGATAATCTCCGCGCCGCGCCCGGTTAGTCGATCGTAGAGACCGATCGCCAGGTCCGGCCATGTGGTCGTCTCGTCTTCGATGGTAGTCTCTGACATATGCAACTATCAGTTGGGATGTAGCTATAAAAACCTTGTCTCGCTAACAATTACCGGCGGACTTGGCAACTTTCAGAACGCGAGAACGACCAACAAAGCAATGTATACTCACACTCGATTTTCTCATATGAGTCGGGAGCATCGGCGTGGCCCGGCGGGGCGTCTCGGTCGCTTAGCTCGCGCCGCGACGCCGTGGGGGTTTCCGATTATCTATCTGGGGTGGGCATTTCTGTTCTGGGCCCCGATTGTAGTGTCCAACGAGTCGGTCTGGTCGTTCCCTAACGTCGGACTCTTCCTCATCGGCGGTCTGAGCCCACTGTTTGCGGGCTTGCTGTTGGCGTGGCTCACTCGTGGCTGGGAGGGCATCTCAGACCTCGGTACGCGACTGAGCGAGGTCGGACGAATCGACCCGGCCTGGGGACTCGTCATCGTCCTGTACTGGCCACTGTTCAATCTCGTCTTAGCGGGTGGAGCGCTGTTGGTCGGGGTCACTGGGGAACCGCTCGAGTTCATTTCGACGGACCGTCTGTTCAATCCAGTGGCGCTGTTCTCGCTCGTAGCGTTCGCGTTTATTTTCCCTCTCGTCGAAGAGGTCGGACTACGGGGGTACTGGCTCGACCGGTTGCAAGAACGC
>JAZKTK010000086.1:0-13243 GCA_036625595.1 Haloarculaceae archaeon
TGCACGTGTTCGATTTCGAACCATTGTCTGACATACGTTTATGTAATCGGAGTGTAACGGTGTGTCATATGTGCGGTAACCGAGTCGAGGAACTCGAATCGCGGGTCAAGGAACTGGAAGCGTCGGTCGAGGGGCTGACCGACGAACTCGTCGAATGCAAAGTTCGTCTCCGGGAGCTAGAGAGCGCCGTCGACGACGATTTGGGATTCGTCCCCGAATCGGAGTCCGAGCCAGACGCCGCCGAGACAGAATCGGCGTCCGAGTCGGGCGACGATATCAGAGTGCCCGAGCCGGGCGAACCGACGGACGCGGCCGACACATCTAACACTGAGGCCGCCGAGAGTGAGGACAACGCCGAAGAGTCCGGCTCTGACATCATCGTGGCCTGACGCCGGGACTCTATCGCGAGCACCCCCATGCACATCAAAGAGCTCGTCCTCGACAATTTCAAGAGTTTCGGCCGGAAGACTCGAATCCCGTTCTACGAAGATTTCACCACCGTTAGCGGTCCGAACGGCTCCGGGAAATCGAACATCATCGACTCGGTGCTGTTCGCACTCGGTCTCGCCCGGACCTCCGGCATTCGCGCCGAGAAACTGACCGACCTCATCTACAACCCCGGCCACCACGACGGCGGGTCGTTCGACGGCGAACGCGAGGCCAGCGTCGAGGTCATTCTCGACAACGAAGACCGAACCCTGGAGCGCGCACAGGTCGTCAACGCTGCCGGCACCGAGGACGTGGGCGACGTGGACGAAATTGGCATCAAGCGCCGCGTCAAGGAGACCGAGGAGAACTACTACTCGTACTACTACATCAACGGCCGCTCGGTCAACCTGGGCGACATCCAGGACCTGCTCGCGCAGGCCGGTATCACCCCCGAGGGGTACAACGTCGTGATGCAGGGCGACGTGACCGAGATTATCAACATGACACCCGGCTCGCGCCGGGAGATTATCGACGAAATCGCCGGCGTGGCGCAGTTCGACGCGAAAAAAGAGGACGCCTTCGGCGAACTGGATGTCGTCGAGGACCGCATCGACGAAGCGGAGTTGCGCATCGAAGAGAAAGAAGACCGGCTCGACCAGCTCGAAGACGAACGCGAGACGGCCCTCGAATACCAGGAGTTGCGAGACGAGAAAGAGGAGTACGAAGGCTACCGGAAGGCCGCTGAACTTGCCGACAAGCGAGATGAGCTGGCCGATATCGAGGCCAAAATCGATGAGCTGACCGAGACGCTCGAAGCACGCCAGGCCGAACTCGACGAACGACAGGCGCGCGTAATGGACCTCGAAAGCGACCTCGAATCGCTCAACGAGGAAATCGAGCGGAAAGGCGAGGACGAACAGCTCGCCATCAAGCGGGAAATCGAGGAGATCAAAGGCGACATCGCCCGCCTCGAAGACAAGATTGCAAACGCCGAAGAGAAGGTCGAGGACGCCGAGAACGAGCGTCGACAGGCGTTCGTCAAAATCGACCGCAAACAGGAGGAAATCGAGGACCTGGAGAGCGAGATTCAGGACACGAAAGTCGCCAAGTCCTCGATTGCCGCCGACATCCAGCAAAAGGAGAGTGAACTCGCGGAAGTCGAGGCACAAATCGACGAAGTCGGCGAGGAGTTCGAAGAGGTCAAAGACGAGCTGGAAGAAAAGAAGGCAGCACTGGAGAAGGCAAAGTCCGAGAAAAACGACCTCCAGCGCGAGCAGGACCGCTTGCTCGACGAGGCCCGGCGGCGCTCGAACGAGCAACGCGAGACCGAGGCGGCCATCGAGGAGGCCAAAGCGAAGATTCCCGAACTCGAAGCCGAGATTGCGGACTTAGAGGCCGAACTCGAAAAGGCCGAGAAGAACTACCACACGATCAGCGAGGTCGTCGAGGACCTCAAAGCCGAGAAGAGCGACCGTCAGTCGGACCTCGAAGCAATCGAGGACAAGATTAGTGCGGCCCAGCAGGAGTACGCCGAACTCGAAGCGAAGGCGGACCAATCGGGCGACTCCTCGTACGGCCGGGCGGTAACGACCATCCTCAACGCCGGCAAGGAGGGTGTCCACGGGACCGTCGCTCAGCTCGGGAGCGTCTCCGGCAAGTACGCGACAGCGTGTGAGACGGCCGCCGGCGGACGGCTGGCACAGGTCGTCGTCGACGACGATGGCGTCGGCCAACGCTGTATCGAGTATCTGAAATCCCGCAACGCGGGCCGGGCAACCTTTCTCCCGCTGACGGAGATGCACAGTCGCTCGCTTCCCTCGCTACCCAGCCACGGCGGCGTGGTGGATTTCGCCTACAATCTCGTCGACTTCGACAGCGAGTACGCTGGTATCTTCTCGTACGTCCTCGGTGACACCGTCGTCGTCGAAGACATGGAGACAGCCCGCGACCTGATGGGTGATTTCCGCCTGGTGACACTCGACGGCGACCTCGTCGAGAAGAGCGGTGCGATGACCGGCGGTTCGAAGAAAGGGTCTCGCTATTCCTTCGAGGGCAGCGACGGGCAACTGGAGCGGGTCGCCCAGCGCATCAACGAACTCGAAGACCAGCGCCAGGACATTCGCAGCGACATCCGAGATGTGGAAGAACGGCTGGACGACGCCCGGGACAGACAGAGCGACTCCAGCGACCAGGTCCGCGAGATTCAGAGCGCCATCGAGCGCAAGCAGACCGAAATATCGGAGACGGAGTCGAAAATCGAACGGCTCGAAACAGAGCTGACCGAAATCGAAGAGGACCGGGAGTCGGTCTCCGAGCAGATGGACGAGCTGGAAGGCGAAATCGCCGAACAGAACGAGACGATAGCGACCATCGAGGAGCGCATCGCCGAACTCGAATCGGAAGTCGAGGATTCGGAACTCCCCGAATTGACCGCCAGGTCCGAGTCCATCCGCGAGGACATCGACGACCTCGGACGGAAACGCGACAGCCTCGACTCGGAGCTGAGCGAACTCGAACTCGAAAAGGAGTACGCCGAGGACGCAATCGAGGAGCTCGAGGACAAGGTCGAGTCAGCCAAAGAGCGCAAAGCAGATGCAAACGAGCGCATCGAGCGTCTCGAAAGCGACATCGAGGCCAAAGAGGAGCGCCTCGACGAGAAAGAAGCGGCTGTCGCCGAACTCGAAGAAGAACTGGCGGAGTTGAAAGCCGAGCGTGAGGACCTCCGCGAGGACGTCGACGAGGCTCGACAGGTTCGCGACGAACAGAAAGAGACGGTCCAGCGCGTCGAGGACAAACTCGCGACGGCCCGCGAAGAAGCCGAGCGACTGGAGTGGGAAATAGACGAGCTCGCCGGCGAAGTCGGGGAGTTCGACCCGGAAAAGATTCCCGACCACGACGAGGTCGAATCCGAAATCACGAGGCTCGAAGCCGAGATGACGGCGCTCGAGCCCGTGAACATGCTGGCTATCGAGGAGTACGACGAGGTGCAGGCAGCCCTCGAGGACCTGCTCGACAAGAAGGAGACGCTCGTCGAGGAGGCAGAGGGCATCCGAGACCGCATTGCGACCTACGAATCCCGGAAAAAAGAGACGTTCATGGAGTCGTACAATGCTATCGACGAGCAGTTTCAGGATATCTTCGAGCGCCTCTCGAACGGGTCGGGACGGCTCCACCTCGAAGACGAGGAAGACCCCTTCGAGGGCGGTCTGACGATGAAGGCCCAGCCCAGCGACAAACCCATCCAGCGGCTGGAGGCGATGAGCGGGGGTGAAAAGTCGCTGACGGCGCTTGCATTTATTTTCGCCATCCAGCGACACAACCCCGCGCCCTTCTACGCGCTGGACGAGGTCGACGCCTTCCTCGATGCGGCCAACGCCGACCTGGTCGGTGAGATGGTCGACGAACTCGCCGGCGACGCGCAGTTCGTCGTCGTCTCCCACCGCTCGGCGATGCTCGAACGCTCCGAACGGGCCATCGGTGTCACGATGCAGGACGACAACGTCTCGGCCGTGACCGGTATCGACCTCTCGGGTGGCGACGACACGGAAGAGCCGGAGGTGCCTGCCGATGATTAGCGAGACTCCTCGTCAAAGCGAGCGGCGACGGATGGAGCCGCGAGTAGCGAGGAGTCTCGAAAGAGCGAACGCGACCCGCGAAGCCAGTCAGGGAGGTGTACGACATGACTGACGAAGACATCCCACTCGACATCAGCGGCCACGAAGACAGGGACCGGTCGGGCAGAGAGAGCGCCGCCGCACTGCTGGGCGACGATACCCACGACGGAAAAAAGGATGACGATGACGGCGACGAGGTCGAACCGGTCGAAGTGCTGGTCGGGCTGGCAGAGGACGACGAAATCGACCCGTGGGACATCGACATCGTCTCGGTGACAGACAAGTTCCTCGACCGACTGGACGACGCGGACCTCCAGACATCCGGGCGGGCGCTGTTCTACGCGAGCGTCCTGTTACGGATGAAAAGCGACGCGATGCTCGAAGCGGACGACGACGAGGAACCGGAGCCCGAACCGTGGGAGCAGGCGATGGCCGAAGGGGGCGAGCCAGCGGGCGACCACGACCCCTTCGCCACGCTGGAGGCGGAGATGGACCGCCGGCTCGAACGCAAGCGCGCCCGCGGGATGCCACAGACGCTGGACGAACTCGTCCGTGACCTGCGGGAGGCGGAGCGAGATAACTGGTGGAAGGAATCCCGCGAGTACGACACCAACGGTTCGTCGAGTGGGTTCCAGCGAGGCGCACAGGAACTGGACTACCGGTCGGCCGACGACCTCAGGATGGACGACGAGCCCACCGAGGCCGACGTGACCGGCACCGCCCACAGCGAGAACATCGACGAAATCATCGAATCCGTCCACGCAGCCGTGCGCGAACACTACGAGCAGGGCCGCGACGAAGTACTCTATCGCGAGATTCAGGGGGCTGGCGGCTCCCGCGTCGAAACGTTTCTCGGACTGCTCTTTCTCTCCCACCGCGGGCAGGTCCGTCTCCAGCAGGACGACCTCTTTGGCGACCTCTGGATTCAAGACCCCGCCGCGACAGCCGGCTCCGGCGAGGCCGTCGCAGACTAACGGGCGCTGCTGTCGCCACGTGTCACCCAACCTGTCACTGGCAGCGAAAGAGCTATCAGCGAGGGTGTTGTATGGTACCAGTACACATGACACCGACAAAACTCCGGGAACGACTCGAGGAGTCCGAAGACCGGGTCGACGTCGACTCGTTTCTGGACGCACTGACGTACGTTCGCGACGACGGTCGCACAAAATAGCGGAACGATATCTTTCGTAGTCCGTCTCCGGGAGTGGGTCAGAGAACGACGCCGGACTGAAGGAGTGCGATGAGGCCGGTCAGCAGCGGCACGGAGAGGACAGTCGAAACGAAGATTGCAGTGCCCGCGTACTCGGTGGCTTCGATACCCTCGGGTGTGGAGCCGGCAAACTCGCCGGTGAGAATGAGCGTTGTCACGGCCGCTGGCATCGAGCATTCGAGGACGAACACCCGTGCCACGGTCGTGTTCTGGAAGCCGACGAGGGCGGCGATACCGACAGCAATCAGCGGTGCGACGAGCATCTTCAGCGTGACGGCCGGCGTGACGCGGAGCGCGGCAGCGCTGTAGTCAGTTTCGGCGAGTTCGATACCGAGAATGAGAAGCATGACCGGAATGGAGGAATCACCGACGAGTTTCAGCGTCTCCATCGTCGCCGTATCGGCAGCGGGGACGGCACCGAGCCACCGCGCGGCGAGAGCAGCGATGACGACGTAAATGAGTGGAATTTCGAAGATTGCGCGCATGCCGGAGTACCAGTCGTCGCCCTCGCCGCGAGCCGCGAGATAGACGCCGAGCGTGTACATCGCGACCGACTGGGCGACGATGAACACGACGGCCGTCGAGCGACCGACAGCACCGAAGGCAAACTCCGAGACTGGAATACCGTAGTTGCCGGCGTTCGAGAAGATACTGACGAGGACGAAGCTCCCGAGAATGGGTTCTGTCTCGCCGAGCATGCGACCGCTCCCCTCCGAGAGGAGTGCCATCACGCCGGTAAAGAGGAAGACGCCGACGGCGACGCTGGCGAGCGTCTCGCCGCTGAGAGCGGTGGTGGCGAGGCTGTGAAAGACCAGCGCCGGGACGAGAACGTAGATGGTGACGGTGTTGAGTGGGCCGGCAGCCACGTCGCGGCGACGACCGAGGACGAAGCCGGCCGCAGCGATGGCAACGATGGGGAGGATTGCCGTCGCGAAGATGCTCAGCAGCGACACACGCTGAGGCAAACTGCGGGGCTACACAATCCCTTCGAAATTCGGTAGTGCAGTATAAATCTTTCAGCCGGTTGCCGAGTGTGCAGTCGACAATCCGATTTTAGGTGGGTGGCCGGAAACCAGTCGTCTATGCACGCCTCACGACGCAGATTCCTCCAGTCAATCGCGACGCTGACCGCCGGCGGCCTCATCGCTGGCTGTCAGTCCGACGCCGAGAGCGACGAGATGAAGTCCCCGACACAAACTACAGACGGAACAGCGACACCAACGACAACGCCCGATGAGAGTGCCGAACAGTCCACCGACCCCGACGCGTTGAAGCGGCGCGCACGCGAGTTCGTCCAGCTACTCGCCGACGGGGAGTTCGAACGGGCACACGGTCGTCTGACCGACCAGGCGGGCAGTTCCGTCAGTGTCGACGACCTGCAACAGGCCTGGGAGGGTAACACCGGTGCAAAGGGAGGCCTCGAAGGAATTGGCAGCGCCAGTTACGACGGTGCCGACGCCAAGGGCCAGGAGGTGGTCGTCGTCCGCGTGCGCTTCAACGAGGGTCGCCGACGATTCGTCTTCGGGTTCACCGACGAAGGTGTCAACACGATCCGCATCAGACCCTCGGAGACCGCGGAGTGGACGCCGCCGTCGTACGTCGACCAGTCGGCGTTTACCGAGCGGGAACTCACGCTTTCCGCGCCCGGTGACTGCTCGCTCGGCGCGACGCTCACGGTTCCCGAGAGCGGACAGACAGTCCCGGGTGTCGTCCTCGTCCACGGCAACGGCGCACAGGACCGCGACGAGACGATCGGCCCGAACAAGACGTTCAAGGACATCGCCTGGGGACTGGCCTCTCGTGGGGCCGCCGTTCTCCGATACGACAAGCGGACGTACGCCTGTGACGTCGACAGAGCGGACGCAACTATCGACGACATCGTGACCGACGACGCGCTGACGGCACTCGACCGCCTCCGGAGCGTCGAGGGAGTGGACTCAGTGTTCGTCGCCGGCCACAGCTTCGGCGGGCTGCTGGCCCCCCGCATCGCAAAACGAGACGGGAACCTGGCGGGTGTCGTCATGCTCGCGGCCGGTCCCGCCCGATCGATGGCCGACGCTATCGTGGCTCAGACCGAGCACCTCGCAAACGTCGACGGGACAGTCACCGACGACGAACGGGAGCAATTAGAGCGGGTTAAAACGGTGGCCGAGAAAATTCGAACGCTCGACATCGACGACGACGAGGTCGTCAACAACTACGGTGGCGACGAGTACTACCGGACACTCCAGGAGTACGACCACACCGCTACGGTTCAGGACCTGTCGATTCCGCGCTACGTGGCCCAGGGCGGCAGCGACTGGCAAGTCACTGTTGCGGACGACCTCGACAACTGGCAGACGGCACTGGACGGAGAGTCGACGGCCACAATCGAGGTGTATCCCGACCTGAATCACCACTTCCAGGAGAGTACAGGCAGGGAGACGGCCCGGGAGTATCAGGAACCGGACAGTCACGTCGCGGAGCGACTCGTTGCGGACATCGCTTCGTTCGTCACCACCCACGGCTGACCCCGGCGACACCGTTTTTTCGATGCCGTGTGACGGTGACGTATGTCCAGGGTCAACGAATCTGACCTCGACTGGAACGAGTACGACCACGGCGATTCAGCCTTCCGCCGAAAGGAACTCGGCGACGCCGCCGGGAGCGACAAACTTGGTTGTAGCCTCTACGAACTCCCGCCGGGGAAACGCTCGTGGCCGTATCATTACCATACCGCAAACGAGGAGGCCATCTACGTGCTGGCCGGCGAGGGCACGCTGCGGGCCGACGACGGCGAACACGACCTGACCGCGGGTGATTTCGTTCCGTTCCACGCCGACGAGAGCGGCGGCCATCAGGTCGTCAACGACGGCGACGACCCGCTCCGATATCTCGCAGTCTCGACGATGGAAGAACCCGACGTGACCATCTACCCGGAGATGGAGAAATTCGGCGTCTACGTCGGTTCCCCACCGGGCGGCCGCGACGAACGGACCTTCGACGGCTACTACCCGATCGACGCCGACGTGGACTACTGGGACTAGCCGCCTCGAACCGGCGCCCCGTCTGTCGCTTACGGCAAACTAAATGATAGACCATTATATTTATATACATCCCGGCCATCGGGTCGAGTACAACCTTCATGACAGACCATGAGGGTTGCGGAGAACCAATGTACACCCACTTCACAGACGCAGAGAACACTGGCGCACCGATGGTCCCGAACATGAACACCGACGACGACATCATGACTGACGGCGGACAGGACCGCGACGACCTCGCGGAAATCGTCCTGAGCCACCGAATCGAAGAGTAACTCGATTGGACCAATGACAGCGACCAACCACACACGAACGGCACCGACGCGAACCAATCTGCGGCTCCCCCGACAGGGTGTACGTCGGGTATCCGTACCCTCGAACTAGTTCTGTCGAGTACTCCTCGACACGGTTTTTCTGCCGAACGATACCCGACACCCGCGGGTCCAGTACTGCGGTGCGAACGCGATGCTGTGACGCCGCGGCCGCTACTCCATTCTGTCGAGCAGCGTCTCTAGCTGCTGTTGTCGCTGTTCTCGAGCGATATCGCGATGTTCGCGCTCGGCGTCGCTCTCACAGACCAGGTCGGGGACTTCCGTCGGCGTGCCGTCCTCGTCGACGGCGACGAACGTCAGAAAGGAGGAGGTCGTATCGCGGGACTCGCCGGTTCGGGGCTCTTCGGCCATCACGTCGACTTTCACGTCGACACTCGTCCGGCCAGTGTCGAAGACGTACGCCTGCACGACGACGACTTCGCCGAGTTCGATGGGTGAGATGAAATCGACGTGGTCCATCGATGCCGTCACGCACTGTCGGTTGGCAAAGCGCATCGACGCAATCGCGCCACAGATGTCCATCCAGTGGAGGACTGCACCACCGAGCGCGCGTCCGAAGAAGTTGGTGTCGTCGGGCATCAGCAGTTCCGTCATCTCGGTGTGTGATTTGGAGAGCCGTGCTGTCTGTCTCTCGTCGGCGGTCATACTGGAAGCGACGGCCACTGCCCGGAAAGTCCCGACGGTTTCATGGGGTCGCCGGCCCGTCTCTGGGTATGGAAACACGTCAGGCATTTCTCGTGGACGCGTGTGCCGCCGAGCCGACCGGCGGCGTTCCCATCGGTGTCGTTCCCGACGGCGATGGGCTGGCCGACGAACAGGTCTCGGCGGTCGCAGGAGAGTTCGCGACGACTGTCGCGCTCCCGAACGGCGACGACCTCCGGGTGAGCGCCCCCTCGGGACCGCTCGAGCACCATCCGGCCGCGACGATTGCGGCCGTCGGCCACCAGTACGAACGGGGCGAGCGCGAGGTCGGGAATTACACGCTCTCGACGGCAGCGGGGACCGTCGAGGCCGAAGTGACGAGTGACGGCGGCGTCTGGGTGGAGCAGTCACCGCCGACAGCGACGACGGCGAACGTCAGTGAATCCAGCGTGGCCGACGCGCTCGGTATCGACCCCGCCGCAGTCCGGGACGTGGGCGCTGACTTCCCGCCGACGCTGCTCTCGGTAGGCATCGACGCACTCGCCGTGCCGGTGAACTTCCTCGAACATCTCAGCGGTGCGCGTCCGGACGCGTCGGCGCTGGCGGCGGTCGCAGACGACGCCGCTGTCGATGTCGTCTGTGGCTTCACGTTCGATACGCTGGCGGCCGATGCTGCCTGTCACATGCGAGCGTTCGTTCCGCCGGAACAGTCGGTCGGGAACCGGACCGTCGGGCAGGAGACGCTGGTGCTCCCGGCTGTGGCGGGCGGTCTGGTGTCGCATCTGTTCGAGCGCGGCAGTATCGAGGACGCGACGACGAGCGTCGAACAGGGGCACTTCGTCGACCGGCCCGGACGGGCGCACGTCGAGGCGGGCGACGGACTCCGAGTGGGCGGCCACACCAGCACCAGTCTCGACGGCAGCGTGACAGTCCCGCCAGTCGAGGATGACGACATAATCGAGGTTTGACAGTATCGGCCGGAAACTGGGGGCGACTCAACTGTCACGGAGTTCTTGATTTGATAAGTACGACAGCCAGACTCGTAGAATTAGCTCGGTCGAGCCTGCAGAAAACCGCCGTCAGACGATCGTAATCCGGTCAGCGATCCGCTCCTCTTCGTCGAACACCTGGTCGCCATCAATGGCGATTTCGTACTGGTACGTCCCCGGTTCCATGTCCGAGATGGTTTCGAGTTTCCCTCCCCACCCATCGGGAATATACTGTTCGTGGGGGCCAGACCACGACAACTCCACCGGCTCGATATCCGACTCGGGGAACTCGACGGTGACCGAGTTGATAGCGTCGGCACCGAGGAAATCACCCGTGTCGCTCTTGTAGACGCCGACGTTGAGTGCGACCTCTTCCCCAGCACTGAACTCCTGCTTGCTCTGGCAGTCATCTCCCGTCGTCGTTTCGTCGGAGCCATCTGAGCCGCCAGTTGTCGTTGTCTCGTTGGTGACTGTCGCGTTCCCAGTCGGAACATCGTCGGTATCGTCGGTATCGTCGTTGTCGTCGTTGCCGCCATTGTCATCGGGTGGCCCGGGGTCTGTGATGTAGTTACACCCGGCGACGCTCACTGTCGCCCAGGTGGCTGCACCGGAGGCGAGGAGGCGCCGTCGCGAGACTCCCGACTCGCTGTCGGCGCTGTCGCCAGCGTTTGTTTTGTTATCGTTTCGCGACATTGTGGGAATACCTCTGTATGAACAGCCATCGCACTTAACCCTGACTGTCATTTCAGCGGCAGTAGGATTTTGAAACAGAACGTGACATGGGATAGTCAAGAGAGATGCGGTATCGTCACCAGCTACGGCGTCGACGCCTCGTGGGCTGCCTGACTTCGTGAGAAGCGGAGTAGTCAATCGACGTTGACCAGCACCTCGAGGGCGTTCCCGCCCCTGACCCGGTCAGCATCGGTCATCGAGGTGACGTCGTCGATGGCCGAGCGAATCGACTCGACGCCCTCGGCGGTGCGCGCCTCGTAGGGGAAGTCCGTACCAAAGAGGACGTTCGAGGTGGGGAACGCATCGAGCGTCCGCCGAATTGCGGCGCGGTCGTCGCCGTAGCCACCGGTGTCGACGTAGATGCGGTCCTCGAGTTGTCGCCTGAACTCGGGGTAGGGTTTCGCCCCGTCGAGGCCGGGCCAGAACTCCTCGCGGAGTCGGAGTTCGATGCGCCCGAGCATGCTCGCGATGTTCCCGCCGAGGTGGTGATAGACGAGCGTGAGGTCAGGATAGCGGTCGAGGACTCCCTCGTGGATGGCCCGACAGATGCTCTCTCCGAGTGCGACCTCTCGGCCCCAGATGGCGTTGAGACCCAGTTCCCTGCCATAGACGCCCGGTGCGAGCGACTCGAAGAGTGTCGGGTGGACCAGCAGCGGCGCACCCGTCCGGTCGGCGACCTCGAGAACCGGTTCGAGTTCGGGGTCGGTGATGCCGACGCCGTCGCTGTCGGTCTCGATTGCCCCGCCGTTGAACCCAGCATCGAGACACCGCCGGAACTCGCGGGCCGCACGGTCGCCGCCGGCCGCGACTGGGAGAGCAGCCAGCCCGTACAACTGGTCGTGGGTCGCGACGAGGTCGGCGAGCGCGTCGTTCGAGTGTGCGACCGCCTCTGTGTTCTCGGAGCCAATGTGTGGGGGCGCAGAGAGGACCATGCCGTCGACGCCGGTCTTCCGGTAGACATCCAGAGCCGCGTCCGGGTCCGAGTGGATGGGAGCGCCAGCAGTCTGTGTGATGCTCTCGTGAATCGCGCGGTCCTCGACCGTCGGGAGGAAGTGACACGCGAAATCGATGGTGGGAACGGAGCCGTCGGTCGACATACTCACCCCAAGGTCGGTTCGGGACTTATATCCAGCCACCGACATCTGAGAACGGACACAATAAATATATCCGAAGGCGATAAGATTTCGGACAGGATGACTGACAATTCGGACAACGCGACCAGCAGGCGGCGACAGCCCGACACCCCCCGTGGGACGCTCGTATTGAGCGACGAGGAGGGGTACGTCGGGGACACCATCACGTTCAAGGGCCGGAACTTCCCGGCAGGAGAACAGTTAGAGATTCACTGGCACACGGTCGAGGGGACGTGGGGCATTCTCAAGGGCCACGAGATACTGGGAACGCAGTTCCGGCCCCGGACCGACGTCATCGCAACCGTCGAGGCCGACGAGTCGGGGTCCTTCGACGAAGAGTGGACGCTTCCAGAGGACCACGGCGGCCGACACCAGGTTGAAGTGAAAGACAGCGCGGGGCGGACGGTCGCGGACGACGAGTTCACCATCATCGCCTGGTTCGAACTGGAGGAGACAACAGCCGAACTGGGCGAATCGTTCTTGCTCAGGGGCTACGGCATCAGTCCGGACGTGATGGCGACGAACTACCAGGTAGCCTGGGACAACGCCAAAATCGGCTTCATGACGAGTGTGCGAAACCGCGGGACTGCGACGGCGGAAATCCGGGCGGTCGGGCCGCCTGGCGAGCATCGTATCGAGGTCTGGCACGGCTACCGCGGCGTTCCGTACCTGCTCCGTGACGGGCAGTCACCGTTCCGGGCGGTTGCCGGCGACAGACAGACTGCCTGGACCGTCGAGGTGACCGAACCCGAGACCGAACCGGAGACCGCCTGGATGGACCCGCTTGCCGAGGAGCGCCCACTCGGCGAACACCTGGTCGACATCGACGAGGACACCGAAGCCAGCATCGACATCGCGCCAGCCTGTGGCCAGGCCGGGACGGACGCGGTCATCACCGGGAGCGGGTTCCCCGCGGACACCGAGGTCGACCTCGTCTGGTACCGCCACGAGGGCCACAACTCCCGGGGCCGGTCGAACGTGCCGGACCCGACGATAGAACCGGTCCCCTATCCCGACGTGTTGCCGACAGCGAGGACCGACGAGGACGGCGCGTTCCAAATCGAGACGACCATCGACCACAACGTCGGTTCGACGCGGCCGATAACTGCGGTGGTCGACGGCCGCGAAGTCGCCCAGAC
>JAZKTK010000087.1:0-13209 GCA_036625595.1 Haloarculaceae archaeon
CCACGGGCCGGACGGAGGGCACCATCGGTGTCAACGTCGAGGCCATCAAGGAAGAACAGGCCGAAGAGGCCGCCGCCGAGGAGGGTGGTGAAGAATAATGGCGCTCGGTAGTAACACGAAGTTCTACGAGACGCCGAACCACCCCTACCAGGGCGAGCGTATCGCCGAGGAGTCCGGTCTCCTCGGCAAGTACGGCCTGAAGAACAAAGAGGAACTCTGGCGAGCGCAGTCCGAACTGCGCAACTACCGCCGCGAGGCCCGTGACCTGCTGGGACAGACCCAGGGCGACACGGAGGCCGCGACGGTCGAAGCCGACGAGTTCCTGACCCGACTCCAGCGAATCGGCATCCTCGGCGAACAGGACGCACTCGACGAAGTCCTGTCGCTCGACATCACCGACGTACTGGAGCGTCGCCTGCAGACGGTCGTCTACCGGAAAGGGCTGGCAAACACCACCCAGCAGGCTCGACAGTTCATCAGTCACGGCCACATCACCGTCAACGGCAGTCGCGTCAAGACGCCCTCGATGAAAGTCGACGTGGCCGCAGAGGACACCGTGAGCTTCGACAGCGCGTCGCCGCTGACGGACGAACTCCACCCGGAACGAGCGGAGGAACAATAACATGGCAGACGAGAAATGGGGCATCGCCCACGTGCACGCATCGTTCAACAACACCATCATCACCATCACGGACCTGACCGGCGCAGAGACCATCGCCAAATCGAGCGGTGGGACGGTCGTCAAGCAGAACCGTGACGAAGCGTCGCCGTACGCGGCGATGCAGATGGCAGAGGAAGTTGCCGAGACCGTCCAGGCCCGCGGCATCGACGGCGTTCACGTCCGCGTCCGCGGCCCCGGTGGCAACCAGCAGACCAACCCCGGTCCGGGCGCTCAGGCGACCATCCGTGCACTCGCCCGTGCAGGGCTGGAAATCGGTCGTATCGAGGACGTTACACCCATCCCGCACGACGGGACGCGCGCACCCAAGAACGCAGGCTTCTAACAATGACAGAGGATTACGAGGTCGAGTTCGTCGAACGAAGCGAGCGCGAGGCGAAGTTCCTCGTGCGCCCGATTACGCCCGCGTTCGCCAACGGCATCCGTCGGGCGATGATTGCGGACATTCCGACGTTCAGCGTCGACACTGTCCGCTTCGTCGAGAATTCCAGCGTGATGTTCGACGAACAGCTCGGACTCCGACTTGGGCTGGTCCCGCTGACCACGCCGATCGGCGAGTTCGAAATCGGCGACGAAGTCACGCTCTCGCTGGACGTGATGGGTCCGGAGACCGCCTACTCGGGCGACATCGTCTCCAGCGACTCCATGGTTCAGCCGGCCGACGACAACATCCCGATTATCGACCTCAAGGAGGACCAGCGCCTCGAACTGGAGGCCGACGCCGTACTCGACACCGGTCGCGCGCACGCCAAACACCAGGGTGGCGTCGCCGTCGGCTACCGTCACCTCCAGACCGTCGAAGTGGTCGGTGACAAAGGTGAGTTCGGGGACGACGACCCGCACATCCTCCGCGGTGTCATCGAGGAACAGGAAGCCGAACACGCAGAACCAGTAGACGGCGAGGAACCCACGGACGGGGACCTCGTCGCGACCGATAGTTTCGACAACGACCTGTCGAAGCGATATCCCGGGAAGGAACTGGAGGTCCACGACGTCGAGGGCGCCTTCGTCTTCGACGTGGAGACCGACGGCTCCTTCAGCGTCGACGAACTGGTCGACGCGGCAGTCGGGTCGCTGGAGACGCGTGCGAACGAACTGAAAGACGCAGTCCAACTCTAATGACAGGGAGCCTCCTCACACCGATGGCCGCCCGACCGGAGAGCGGTCGGGCCGGCGATATCGAAACCAGTATGAGGGGGCACCCGGTAACGGAGTATGCGTGCAGGGATAGCCAAGTCTGGCCAACGGCGCAGCGTTCAGGGCGCTGTCCCGTAGGGGTCCGCAGGTTCAAATCCTGCTCCCTGCACTTTCTCACAGGAGGTAGGTTATGAGTAAGACGAATCCGAGACTGAGTAGTCTCATCGCTGACCTGAAGTCGACCGCCCGCAGTTCGGGCGGCAACGTCTGGGGCGATGTCGCCGAGCGCCTCGAAAAGCCTCGGCGCACACACGCCGAAGTCAATCTGGGCCGCATCGAGCGATACGCCCAGGAAGACGAGACGGTCGTCGTCCCCGGAAAAGTCCTCGGTAGCGGTGTTCTCCAGAAGGAGGTCACCGTCGCCGCAGTCGACTTTTCGGGCACGGCCGAACAGAAGATCGACCAGGTTGGCGAGACCATGAAACTCGAACAGGCACTCGAAAACAATCCCGACGGCGCGAATGTACGGGTGATTCGATGAGTATCGCAGAATTCGACGCCGACCTCGTCGTCGACGCTCGCGACTGCATCATGGGCCGCGTGGCCTCGAACGTTGCAGAGCGCGCACTGAACGGCGAATCGGTCGCCGTCATCAACGCAGAGCATGCGGTCATCACGGGCCGCGAAGACGCAATCCTCGAGAAGTTCAAGGACCGTCGTCGCCACGGCTCGGACCGCGGACCGATGTACCCGAAGCGTCCGGACCGCATCTTCAAGCGGTCCATTCGTGGCATGATTCCGTACAAGACCACGAAGGGGCGGGAAGCCTTCGAGAACATCCGCGTCTACGTCGGCAATCCGAACGACCAGGACGGGGAAGTCCTCGACGGCACCTCGCTGGATCGACTCTCGAACATCAAGTTCGTCTCCCTCGGAGACGTCAGCGAAACACTCGGAGCGAACGTCACATGGTAACGAACACGTCAGGAAAGAAGAAGACGGCCATCGCACGAGCGACCATCAGCGACGGGGACGGCAAGGTCCGCGTCAACGCACAGCCGGTCGAACTCGTCGAGCCGGAGATGGCACAGCTGAAGATGCTGGAACCGTTCCGCATCGCGTCCGAGGAGCTCCGTGACGACGTCGACATCGACGTCAACATCGAGGGCGGCGGCGTGATGGGACAGGCAGACGCGGCTCGAACCGCTATCGCCCGCGCACTCGTCCAGCACACCAACGACGCCGAACTCCGCGACGCATACATGGAGTTCGACCGGTCGCTCCTGGTCAACGACGTGCGCCAGAGCGAATCCAAGAAGTGGGGCGGCCCAGGCGCACGGGCTCGCTACCAGAAGTCCTACCGGTGATACAACTATGATGGTCCCAGTCCGGTGTTTCACCTGCGGCAACGTCGTCGGCGAACACTGGGAGGAGTTCAAAGCGCGCACCCGTGAGGCCGAGGAGCCAGAGGACCCGGAGAAAGTCCTCGACGAACTCGGCGTCGAGCGGCATTGTTGCCGCCGCATGCTCGTCTCGCACAAGGACCTGGTCGACATCGTCGCACCGTATCAATAATGGCACGAACAGACAACCGCTACGAGAAAGCGCGCATCATCGGGGCACGAGCCCTGCAGGTGGCCTACGGTGCGCCCGTTCTCGTCGAGACGGAGCAGACACAGCCGATTCTCATCGCGGCCGAGGAGTTCGATGCCGACGTGCTACCGTTCACCGTGCGGCGAGGTGACAGCGAGTGACGAAAATCACGGACGTCCGACTCCGACGGGTCCTCGATTCCCGCGGGAACGCGACCGTCGAGGCCGACGTAACCACCGAAAGCGGTGGCTTCGGCCGCGGCAAAGCGCCCTCGGGAGCGAGCACCGGCGAGTACGAGGCAATCGAGCTGCCGGCCAACGAGGCCATCGCCGCTGCCCGCGAGGAGGCCGTTCCGCGACTCATCGAAGACGTCTACGCCGGCGACCAGCGCAGTGTCGACGCGACGCTGCACGCCGCCGACGGTACCGACGACTTCTCCGGTATCGGGGCCAACAGCGCCGTCGCCATCTCGATGGCTGCGGCGAAAGCCGGGGCCGACGTTGCCGGACTCCCACTCTTTCAGCACCTTGGCGGGACCTTCCGCGGGAACACGTTCCCGATTCCGCTGGGCAACGTCATCGGCGGCGGTGAACACGCCGCGGACGCGACCCACATTCAGGAATTCCTGGCTGCACCCGTCGGCGCACCCTCGGTTCAGGAGGCCGTCTTCGCCAACGCGGCCGTCCACGAGGCTGCCGGCGAGATTCTCGAAGAGCGCGGTGTTCCGAGCGCCAAAGGAGACGAAGGCGCGTGGGCACCAGCAATCGACGACAGCGAGGCCTTCGAGATTATGGCCGACGCCGTCGAGCGCGTCGAGGACGACGTGGGTTTTGAAATCCAGTTCGGACTGGATATGGCTGGAGCGGAACTGTACGACAGCGACGCAGGTGTCTACCGCTACGGCGAGCAGACCCGCGACACCGACGAGCAAATCGAGTACGTCGCCGACCTGGTCGAGGAGTACCACCTCGTCTACGTCGAGGACCCACTCGACGAGAACGACTACGAAGGGTTCGCCGAACTCACCGACCGAGTCGGCGGCGAGGCGCCACGCGTCTCGGGTAGCGCGAGCGGGCGTAGCCCGCGAGCAGACCAAACGCTCATCTGCGGTGACGACCTGTTCGTCACGAACGTCGAGCGACTGGAGACGGGCATCGAGCAGGGTGCCGGAAACAGCATCCTGGTCAAGCCCAACCAGATTGGCACGCTCTCGGACGCCGTCGACGCAGTCGAGCTGGCGATCGAGAACGGCTACGACCCGGTCATCTCTCACCGCAGCGGTGAGACAGAGGACACGACCATCGCACATCTGGCCGTCGCGACGGACGCCCCGTACATCAAGACGGGGACGGTCGGTGGCGAACGCACAGCGAAGTTGAACGAACTCATCAGAATCGAGCAAAACGCATGAGCGGAAACGAGAACGAAGGTCTCGACGCGTCCGAGTCGGACGTCGACCCCGAACCCACCGACGACGGTGCGGTCGAGGAGACGGCCGAGACGGGCGCGGAGACTGACGAACCTGAGGAAGCGCCCGCCGAGGCCGCCGAGGCCGAGGCCGAACAAGAAGACGCCGGACCGACTCTGGACGAGGATGTCATGCCAGACGACGAGGCAGACCTCCTCATCCCCGTCGAGGACTACCTCGCGGCCGGTGCCCACATCGGGACCCAGCAAAAGACCAAGGATATGGAGCGGTTCATCCACCGCGTCCGGACCGACGGGCTGTACGTGCTGGACGTTTCGATGACCGACAAGCGCATCCGGACAGCCGCGGACTTCCTGGCAAACTACGAGCCAGAACAGATTCTCGTGGCCTCCTCGCGCCAGTACGGTCGATTCCCGGCCGAGAAGTTCGCCGACGCCGTCGGCGCACGCGCACGAACTGGCCGGTTCATCCCGGGCACGCTGACGAATCCGAAGTACGACGGGTACATCGAACCGGACGTCATCGTCGTGACCGACCCCATCGGCGACTCCCAGGCCGTCAAGGAGGCCATCACCGTCGGCATTCCGGTCATCGCGATGTGTGACTCCAACAACACCACCGGCAACGTCGACCTCGTCGTTCCCACGAACAACAAGGGTCGAAAGGCACTGTCGGTCGTCTACTGGCTGCTGGCCAACGAGACGCTCGACCGCCGTGGCGCGGAACCAGCCTACTCGCTCGACGACTTCGAGAGCGAGATTTAAGATCGAGAGTCGTTTTCGTCGCCACAACTCCTATCTACCCAGCCAGTGACAACTCCACAATGGCAGAAGGCGACACGCTGCTCAACGTCCTGATTGGTGCGGCCATCAACGTCTTCGGTGGCCCCATAATTCCCTTTGCGACTGTCATCGGCGGTGCAGTCGCCGGGTATCTCCAGGGTGGCAGCCGAGAAGAGGGACTGAAGGTCGGCGCGCTGGCCGGACTCGTCTCACTGGTCCCGCTGCTCGTCGTCGGTGCGCTCTTCGGAAACGTCTTTCTGGGACTCTTTCTCGGTGGATTCGGTGTCCCCCGCGCCTTCAGCGGATTTGGATTCGTCATCTTGCTCGGTGTCGTCATCTCCGCCGTCGTCTACACCGTCGTGTTCAGTGCTGCCGGTGGCTGGCTTGGCAACTACGTGAAATACGACACCGACATCGACATCTGAGACTCGCAACTGTCATCGGACTGTCTTGGAGCACTGGCCGACGCCGCTCACAGACGTCGGCCAATCCTCGATGAAACGTCTTATTTGTCGCACAACACTTCGCTACATGTGACGATTACAACTGGCGATTCGGTAACAATCGAGTATACTGGACGATTGGACGACGGCGCCGTCTTCGACACGTCACGCGAATCGGTCGCAGAAGAAGCGGGACTGGTCGAGACGCAACCAGACCGGGAGTACAATGCGTTGACGATTGAAGTTGGGGCAGAGCAGGTTATCACAGGCCTGGAAGATGCGTTGATTGGTCTCGAACAGCGTGATTCGCCGACCGTCAGGATTCCACCTGAGAAAGGCTATGGCGAATGGTCCGAGGAACGCGTCCGCGAATTCGACGTGGATGAACTCAGTGAGATGGCCGGCGGCCAGACCCCCGAGGAGGGGTCGTATCTCGAAACTCCAGAGGGCGAACTTGCCGAAATTCTGGATGTTGGAGACGACGTTGTCCGTGTCGACTTCAATCCGCAACTCGCAGGCGAAACGCTCGAATTCGACATCGAAGTCGTCGATGTTACCGACAACTAACGGTAGGCTGTTGCTGCCTCGAATGACTGTGCCGAGCAATCCGTCTCAATTTTCTCTTGGCTGGCGGAAACGGAACCTGGAAGCAGTCCCTGTGACGGGTTTCGCTGTGCTCTCCGTTGAGCGATACCAGTAGAATTTAATGGTGTCGTGTGGATAGCTGACAAACGACAGGCGAGTGGGTGGAGTGGCAAGCCGCAGAGAACGCAACTAGCAGGTTCAGGGATGGACTCAGACAATTCAGACCGGGGGATACAGACGGGTGCACAGCAACAGGTCCTGTACGTCGACGACCCGACACAGACCGACGCAGTGAAAACAGTCATCGACGCGAGTCACGACGACATACAGGTGGTCGGTGAACACACCCGCGACGGGGCGCGCGAGCGGGTATTGCGGGAATCCTACGACTGTGTGGTCGCCGAACTAAAATTCGCGACAGCAGTGAGCGACGTCTGTGGGGAAACGCCGCTCGTGTTGTTTACCGAGACGGACCCAACAGCAATCAGCGACGACCTGCTGGCGAAGGTTGACACGCTGGTCCAGAAAGGCGAAGCGAGTCACGTCGACTTTCTCGTCGACAAGATTCGCGGTACTGTCCAGCCGGGCGAGAGAACCGAGGACGATAGCATCGAACGGGTCACCGACGACGTACCGGGTGCGCGGACAGAGTTTTTCCTCCTTGACGAAGAGGGCGCAATCGAGTGGAGCAGCACCGCAGCATCCACGTTCTTTCCGGAGGTCGTTCCCGACAGAAACGAGATGGGGCTTCACAGCCGCCTCTCTCAGGCGGCGACCGGCGAATACAGCTACACAACGGAGATGGTCGATGCAGTCGCGGCGGGGGAAAGCGCCGAGCGCGTCGGCGTCGAACTGCCCCGCGACGCCCCACCGGGCGAAGCGCCGTCGGTAACGTACACGTGCTGGAGCTATCCGCTGGACGACTGTACCCATCGACTGGAGGCCTATCGGGAAGAGACAGCGACGATACAGCAATCTGAGCGGCTAGCGCGACTGGAGGAACTGGTCGAACTCGCCAGGGATGGACTCTACATGATAGACGCCGAGGCCCGGTTCGCGTTCGTCACCGAGCAGTACGCCAGCATGCTCGGGTACGACCGCGAAGAACTCGTCGGCCGCCACGCCGCGTCGGTCATGAGCGAGGGCGCACTGAGTCGGGGCCAGAAAGCAGTCGAGTCCATCCTGAACGACACCGACCGCGAAAGTGCGATGCTCGACCAGGTTCACGAGACCAAAGCCGGCGACGAGATACGGCTCTCGATTCACTTCACGCTCGTCACCGACGAAGACGGTTCGTATCAGGGACTCATGGGCGTCGCACGCGACGTGACCGACCGTCGGACGCGCGAGCAGGAACTCGCACAGTACCAGTCCGTCTTCGAGACGGTGTCCGACCGGGTGTACGTGCTCGACGGGGACGGAACGATACAACTGGCCAACGACACGTTCGCTGCTCTCCTCGGCTCGACTCCCGAGCGTGTCGAAGGGCAAGACGCCGAGGCGGTGTTCGGTCCCGACGCGTACGCGGAGATACAGTCAGTCGCCGACCACCTCCGGTCGAGTCCGAACGAACACGGAGAAGCAGAGATTACGCTCGAAGATGCCGGCGGCGGGCAGATACCGTGTGAAACGTCCGTTTCGCTGTTACCCGACGACCAGCACGAGGGAGGTTGTGTCGGCGTCGTCCGGGATATCTCCGAGCGCGTCCAGCGCGAACAGCAGGTTGCGGTACTGGACCGCGTGTTGCGCCACAATCTCCGAAACGACCTGGCGGTAGTGCTCAGCCGGGCGGAGCTCCTTGAGGACAGATTGGACGACACCGAGAACAAGGAGATGGTCGAAACCATCCAGCAGCGGTGTGACAGGCTCATATCGTTCGCAGAGAAGGCACGCCGTGCCCAGCGCGTGCTCGACCACGCGCTCACCGAGAGCACAGGAGCGGTCGAAGTCGCCTCTATTGCCGACCGCGTGACCGACCGCGTGCAGAGAGCGGCCCCCGATGCGTCAGTGTCGGCTACGGTCTCGTCTGGCGTTACTGCGAGAGTATCCCAGACGGTAACCATCGCACTGACAGACCTCGTGAAAAACGCCGTCGAACACAACGACAGCGACCAGCCGTGGGCGGAGGTCCGGGTCACACAGACCTCGGAGGCGGTCGAAATCACGGTCGCAGACGACGGCCCTGGCATCCCGGCCAACGAACTCGACGTGCTGATAAACGGGACAGAGACGCCGCTACGGCACGGGAGCGGTATCGGATTATGGCTCGTTCACTGGATTGTGACACAGGTCGGGGGCAGCCTCTCTGTCGAGGACCGGAGTCCGACCGGGAGCGTTGTCAGGATGACACTCCCTCTCGACGCGGGGGGGCACGGCAGAACCGACATCTAAAACACGGCGGGGACCGGTAGCTCAGCCATGGTAACGTCGAGTGCCCCCGGGAAAGTCTATCTGTTCGGGGAACACGCAGTCGTCTACGGTGAGCCAGCAGTGCCGTGTGCCATCGAGCGGCGAGCGCGAGTGACCGTCGAGGCCCAGGACAACGGTATCCGGGTCCACGCCGGTGACCTCACGCTCGATGGGTTTACCGTCGAGTACGACGGGACGAGCGGCCGGCCCGACGTGGACGTGTCGGACGACCTCGTCGACGCGGGAATGGGATACATCAACGAGGCGGTGGCACAGGCACAGGACGCCGCAGGCGTCGACGATGTCGGCTTCGACATCAGTATCGAAAGCGAGATTCCACTGGGCGCGGGGCTCGGCTCGTCGGCGGCAGTCGCCGTCGCAACCATCGACGCTGCCGCCCGGGAACTCGGTGTCGAGCTGACGCCTGTCGAGATTGCAGACCGGGCCTATCAGGTCGAACACGCCGTGCAGGACGGCGAAGCGTCCCGGGCGGACACGTTCTGTTCGGCGATGGGAGGCGCAGTCCGCGTGGAGGGCGACGACTGTCGGACTATCGACGCGCCGGACCTGCCCTTCGTTATCGGGTACGACGGCGGTGCGGGCGATACAGGTGCGCTCGTGGCGGGCGTGCGCCGACTCCGTGAGGACTACGACTTCGCCGCCGATACCGTCGGTGCAATCGGTGACATCGTTCGCCGCGGTGAGGAGGCACTCGTCGACGACGACATTGATGAACTCGGTCGGCTCATGAACTTCAATCACGGCCTGTTAGAGGCACTCGGCGTCTCCTCGCGGTCGCTCGACGCGATGGTCTGGGCGGCCCGGGATGCGGGTGCCCTCGGTGCGAAACTCACTGGCGCTGGCGGCGGCGGCTGTATCGTCGCACTCGACGAAACGCCGGAGACGACGACGGCACTGGAGTACACGCCCGGCTGTGAACAAGCGTTTCGGGCCGAACTGGATAGCCAGGGCGTCCGCGTCGAAGAGCAATGACCACGATACTCAAACTCGGCGGCAGCGTCGTCACACACAAAGACCAGCCAGAGACGATAGACTGGGAGACGCTGAACAGCGTGGTCGACACCATCGCCGGTCGGGTCGCGTCGACTGCTGAGGACTTCGTCGCCGTCCACGGCGCCGGTAGCTTCGGCCACCATTACGCCGCAAAGCACGGCGTCTCCAACACTGCGGGAACACACGACGCCAGCGCACTGTCGGCAATTCACGCGGCGATGACCGAGCTGAACGGTGCTATCGTCGACACGTTTCAGGACCAGGGCGTCTCTGCACTCCCCGTTCAGCCGCTCTCAGTAGCGCACCGCGACGAGTCCGGGAGGCTCTCTCACCCGAGCGAACAGATATCGGCGATGCTCGGCGAGGGGTTCGTCCCGGTTCTCCACGGCGACGTAATCGCCCACGAAGGGGCCGGAGCGACTATTCTGAGTGGCGACGATGTGGTCGTCTCGCTTGCGGCATCGCTCGACGCGCAGCGAGTCGGCCTGTGTTCGACGGTCCCCGGCGTGCTGGACGACGACGGCGCCGTCATCCCGGAAATAGAGTCCTACGCCGACGTGTCCCACGTTCTCGGGGAGAGTGAGTCGACGGACGTGACCGGCGGAATGGCCGGGAAGGTGCGGACGCTGCTCGACCTGGAGGCACCGGCGGCGATTTTCGACCCCGACGACCTCGGGGGCTTTCTCGAGGGGGAGTCGGTCGGTACCATCGTCCGTGGCGGCCGGTGACCGGCGGCCGTCGGCGGGCCACCCCGTAATATATTTGTGTCTTGTTGGCGATACAACCGCTATGACAGCAGTCCGTTCCGTCGATAGTTTCGAATACGGCGCACGGCTCTTCGCGTATCTCCTCACGGTGTTGCTCGTCGGGGGCGGATTGCTCGGACTGGGCGGGGCAATCGGTTACAGCGACGCGCGAGCACTCCTGGACGGCGGGGGATACAGCAGTACCGAACTGGCTGGCGGGGCGGTGCTCGCGGTCCTCGGTGCGTTCGTTCTTCTGGCTGGGTTGTTCGGACTCGTCTACAAACTGATTGCCGACAGCGTGGCCGCCGGTCAATCTGTCGGCCAGTCGACCGCCGATTCGTCGGCGGAGCCGGCAGACGAGACGGACCAACGTTCGGACTCGTCACCGAATGACGAGACCACAGAGCAAACCGGCCCCTCGCCGGGTGAACAGGCAGCCAGAGAACACGGAACCACACAGACTGTGCCGGCCGGCGACACTGCAGAGCCGCCAGAGCCACCTGCGCCGACACCGCCCGCAGAGCCCGGCGAACAATCCGAGCAGCCGCCGACTGCAACGACGGGCGGGAGCGAGCCGTCGGACTCGCAGTCGACAGCGTCGGCCCCAGAGCCGGTGGCAGAATCTGACACCGACAAACCGGAGACGAATCGGAGTTCGGAGGGGGAATCAGATGACTGGGCAGCAGAACTGGAGTACCCGGCCCGGGAGACCCACTCAGAGCCGCCGCCGACAGAGCATGCCGAGACGGATACGGTGCCAGAGCCCGAGCCTGAATCGTCCGCCCGACCGGCCGACACTGGCGAGGCACGCGACGAGCGCCCCGAACAGCCGCGACCGGAACCCTCACCCGAAGAGATAGCGTTCGGGACGAGTTCGGAATCCGACGACGAACCAACTGACGAGTCCGAGGCCGACAACGAGAGTGAAGCGTCGTCGTCGGTCGAACCGGCGGGCAACCCGTCGGCAGGTGACCCGCTGGCGGACCTGAACGACGACGAGTAGCGATTCCCATCCGGCGGCGCGAGTCAACCACCATAGTTTTTACCACGTCGTCTGTTAGGGTCAAGTAACCGAGCGTACGGCCGTCCGAGGCTCGCGGTGTGACGGCCGGCGGACGCGCCCTGTCGGGCCCCTCTCGTGAGGGCTGCCCGAGGGAAATGGCGCGTGCGAGGACGCGACCGGTGACGGACCGACAGTCAACCGGCCATCGTGGCGGTGACAATGGTACGTCCCGGTAGTCTCGTAACCCCTGCCGGCCGACCCGGTGTCTTGGGTGGCTTCCTCGGCGTGATACCATGGAAGTCGAAATTGCAACAATTGGCGGATACGAAGAGGTCGGCCGACAGATGACGGCCGTCCGTGCCGGAGACGACGTCGTCGTCTTCGACATGGGGCTGAACCTCTCGAAGGTACTGATTCACGACAACGTCGAAACCGAGCGGATGCACTCGCTGGACCTCATCGACATGGGCGCGATTCCGGACGACCGCGTCATGTCCGACCTCGAAGGTGACGTGAAGGCCATCGTGCCGACCCACGGACACCTTGACCACATCGGTGCAATCTCCAAACTCGCACACCGCTACGACGCGCCCGTCGTCGCGACGCCGTTTACTATCGAACTGGTCAAACAGCAGATTCAGAGCGAGGAGAAGTTCGGCGTCCAGAACGACCTCATCAAAATGGACCCCGGCGAGACGATGTCCATCGGGGACCACAACGAACTCGAGTTCGTCAACGTCACCCACTCCATCATCGACGCGATCAACCCGGTCCTGCACACGCCCGAGGGCGCGGTCGTCTACGGACTGGACAAGCGAATGGACCACGACCCGGTCATCGGCGACCCCATCGACATGGAGCGCTTTCGCGAAATCGGTCGCGAGGGCGAGGGTGTCCTCTGTTACATCGAGGACTGTACGAACGCACAGAAGAAGGGACGGACACCGAGCGAGTCGGTCGCCCGTGAACACCTCAGAGACGTCATCTACAGCCTGGAGGACTACGACGGCGGTATCGTCGCGACGACGTTTTCCTCGCACATCGCCCGTGTGAGCAGTCTCGTCGAGTTCGCAGAGGACATCGGCCGCCAGCCGGTGTTGCTGGGCCGCTCGATGGAGAAGTATTCGGGTACTGCAGAGCGACTCGACTTCGTCGACTTCCCGGAGGACCTCGGAATGTACGGTCATCGGAAGTCCGTCGACCGCACGTTCAAGCGAATCATGAACGAGGGCAAGGAGAACTTCCTGCCTGTCGTGACCGGCCACCAGGGCGAACCGCGCGCGATGCTCACGCGAATGGGCCGCGGCGAGACGCCGTACGAACTGGAAGACGGTGACAAGGTCATCTTCTCGGCACGGGTCATCCCCGAGCCGACCAACAAGGGCCAGC
>JAZKTK010000088.1:0-13092 GCA_036625595.1 Haloarculaceae archaeon
AGAATCGCAAGAACGTCACCGACGTCTACGCCAACGAACGCAAAGTCGAGCGCGACCAGGACATCATCGACGAGGCAAAGCGGATGGACGCGCTGGGCTCTTCGATTACCGGCGGCGAACCGCAGGAAGTCCTCGAACGAACCTGCCGCTATCTTTCCCTTTTGAAAGACGAGTTCGGCGAGGACCACCACACCCACCTCTACACCGGGATTACGGGTGGCCGCGAGAACATGCGCCGCCTGTCCGAGGCCGGCCTCGACGAAATCCGTTTCCACCCGCCAGTTGAACAGTGGGGTGACCTCCACGGCACGGAGTGGGAGGATATCCTCTATATTGCCCGTGAAGAGGGTCTGACGCCGGCGTTCGAGATTCCGGGAATCCGCGCCGAAGAGGAGTTTCTCGACTTCCTCGATGAGGGCGCAGCGGACTTCTGTAATATCAACGAGTTCGAGATGAGCGACGGGAACTTCCGTCGGATGCAGGAGGAAGGCTTCGACCGCAAGGAGGGTCATATGAGCGCCGTCGAAGGTAGCCACGAGATTCTGGAGACGATGGGCGACCACGAACAGGTCTACTTCTGTACCTCGGTGTTCAAAGACGCCGCCCAGCACCGAAACCGCTTGAAGCGGATGGCTCGTCAGATTCGCCGCCCCTTCGACGAAGTGACTGACGACGGGACGCTCGTCTACGGGAAGACGTGGGTCGACGCTGAGCGATTCGAGCAACTGGGCGTTCCCGAGGAGTTCTACACCGAGAAGAGTGAACACGTCGAACTCGCGTGGTGGCTTCTAGAGGAGATGGTCGGCGAGGGTGACCTGCCGAAAGGTGAAATCGTCGAGCAGTACCCGACGGCAGACGGCACCGTCGTCGAGCGAACGCCGGTCGCGGCGTCTGAAGTGACTGCCGAAGAGTCGGCATCGGCAGATTAGTCGATGTATCTTTCACACCCCGTCCGACGTATCCGCGAAGACCCCGACGAGAGCGAGACGGTTACGCTCCGGGTCACCGCAGTGGATGACGACGCGGCCGACGAACTTGCCGACAGCCTCGACGAGGTCGGTGTCGTCGAAGAGCGACTCCGATTTGCTGGCATCCGGGTAACGGTCCCACAAACCCACCTCGACGACATTTGTGCCTTCGAAGGTATCGAGTCCATCGAGACGGGGAACACGTTCTCTATGGATTTCGACACGCCCGAAGATGTCGACTACGACAGTACCTGTCGGTAGCGGTGCAGTGGCGGTCGTGTGGTTGCTTGCGAGTATCCGACGGCGAAGCCGTCGGTTCACTGCGAGCGGACTACCGTCCGCGAGCAGCCTTTTTCGCCCACGTTTTTCAAGGAGGGTGCGCCACGAGCCGGAGGCTCGTGTGCGACACCCGACGCGGAAAAAGGTGGAGCGGAAACGTTTAATCCGCCCCCTGATTAGGACGTTCCATGGCCGACTGTCCAATCGCCGACGACTGCCCCAGTTTTTCCGAGCGCATTGAGGGTATGGGGTGTCAGCACTACGGCGACCGGGGTGGGGCGGAGTGGTGCAATCACTACAACCAGCCCATCGAGGACCTCAAGTCCCAGCCAGTCAAGGCCGGCCAGGAAGTCGTCATCGACGTCGAGGACATCCACGAGAGCGGTGCTGGCGTGGGACGGACCGAAGACGGCTTTATCATCATGGTCGACGGCGTCTTGCCGCCGGCCCGGTCCCGCGTCGAAGTGTCGAAAGTCCACTCCAATCACGCCCGTGCCGAGGAACTCGAACGCCTCGAACTCGACGAGGAAGACGAGGAGGAATCCGGAGCCGATACCGGCGAGGAGGCTGTCGAAGACGAGGCCGAAGACGAGGGACAGCGACTGGGCAGTCGCGATAACTTCTGGGGTAACTGACGAACCGTTCGCTGACCGTCGGTATTTAGGATTTCTCACCCGTTGGTTCGGTATGGACCTCGAACTCGCTGACTCGGCGGTGCTGTGTACCGCAGCCACCAGCGGCCTCGGCCTCGCCAGCGCAACGGCGTTCGCACGCGAGGGCGCGGATGTCGCCGTCTGCGGTCGCACAGCCGCACACATCGACGACGCCCGCGAGACACTCCGTGCAACCGGCAGCGGTGACGTCCTTGCCGTCGAAGCCGACATCACCGACCCCGACCACGTCGCGGCGTTCGTCGAGCAAACGGCCGCGGAGTTCGGTAGTATCGACCACGTCGTCACCAGCGCCGGCGGCCCGCCCAGCGGCCCCTTCGAGGAGCTGGCCGACCGCGACTGGTACCAGGCCTACGACATGCTCGTGATGAGCGTCGTCTGGACGCTCAGAGAAACGGCCCCGCATCTCCGAGACTCGGAGGCCGGAACGCTCGTCGCGATTACGTCCCGGACTGTCAGAGAGGTCAGAGAGGGGCTGCTCCTGTCGAATGCCGTCCGGCGGGCGGTCGACGGCCTCGTCAAGACCGTCTCTCGCGAACTGGCTCCGGACATCCGTGCCAACGCCGTCCTACCGGGTGCCCACGAGACGGCGCGCATCGAGGAACTCATCGAGGCGGCCGTCGAGCGCGGCGAGGTCGACGACTACGACGCCGGCTATCGAGACTGGGCCGACGAGGTGCCACTCGACCGTATCGGCGACCCCGAGGAACTCGGCGACGTGGTCGCGTTTCTGTCGAGTCCGCGCGCTAGCTTCGTCAACGGCGCGTCGCTGGCCGTCGACGGCGGTTCGATGCGGAGCTAGGTCGTTCGGTCGACTTCCCGGTGGAGCCACACCGCACAGCCGACACCGATGACGGCGACGACGACCGTCAGGCCAAAGGCGACCTGGTAGCCCAGTTGCGTGTAGACGCGCGCGCCGGCGATTGTCTCGCCGGTCCAGTAGGCGTCCAGTGCGATGCCCATCGCCGTCGGGACCAGCGCCGGGCCGATAAAGGCGATGGCGTTGACGGCGCCGATTGCGACGCCGCTTTTTTCGGCGCTGAATCGTTCCTTGACGACGGTGTATCCCAGCACGAACGCGCCGGTCAGAAAGCCCGCCAGGAAGAGTGCGCCAGCGACGAGCGCGAGGGGTGGTTGCTGGAGCGCTGCCAGCGAGCCAAGCGCGAGGACGTAGACGAGGCTGCCGCCGACCACGACCGCAGTCCGCCGTTCGAGACGGTCCGAGAGATAGCCGACAGCGGGTGTCCCGACCAGCAGCCCGACACTCCCGAGGAGCGTGAACGTCGACGCCTCTGTCACGGAGAGGCCGTGGGTCTGGACGAGATACGGGACGCCCCAGAGACCGAGCACGGAGAGGTTGATACCGTTGGAACAGAAGATGGTCAGCCCGGCCAGCCACGTCGTCCGGTCGCGCGCGACTTCGCGGAGATTTCCCCAGACCGTCGCCAGCGTCAGGTCGGTCGTCTCGGGGACGTTCTCTATCGGGTCGATACCGGCATCGGCCGGCGAATCGCGGACGAGAAGCCAGATGGAGACTGTGATGGCGACGCCGACGACGGCGAGGCCGGCGACTGTCGAGCGCCAGCCGACGGCGGCGACGGCGATGGCAAACGGCGTGGCCGCGAGAATCCCTCCCAGCCCGGAGCCGGCGGTCGTCAGGCCGCTCATCGTCGCGAACTCACGGGGTCGAAACCAGTTCGCACAGAAGCGTAGCGTCGTGATATACAGGAGACTGCCACCGATTCCGATGACGACGCGAGCCAGCAAGGCGACGGGATAGCTCCCGGCCGCGGCAAAGAGGAAGCCGCCACCGGCCAGCACGACGGTGCCGAGCGTCGCCGTCCGGCGGATACCAGCTCTGTCCGAGAGGACACCGGCGACCAACTGGAGCGGCGCGTAGACGTAGAAAAACGCGGCGTGAAGCGTTCCGAGTCCGCCGCCGTCGGTGCCGAACGCCCGCATCAGCGGTTCGGCGATGACGGCCGTCGAGAGCCGATAGAGACTGAGCAGGACGAACCCACTCATCAACACTCCCCACCCGAGCCAGCGTACCTGTCTGGTCGTCAGCCTGCGCACGGAGTGTACTGGGACGATGGACCCCGAAAAACGTTCCGTGGTTCGATTTTCAGCAGACCGGCTTCGGGTTCACGCCCAGTTCTTCGAGCGTCTGAAAGTACTCGTCGTACGCCGCCTCGATAGCGCTGGTCGCGGCCGTCTCCGCGCGCTCCCAGTCGTCGTCGCTCTCGCAGGTCGCGTCGAGTCCGTCGAGCGCGCTCTCCCGAGTCGCCTCGTAGTCGTCACCGAAGCCGCGAAACAGACTCGCAGTCTGGGGGTCTGCCTGTCCGGTGAAAAAGCCGATACACTGACTGGATTTCTCCTCGGTGACGAGCGTCCAGCCGACGAGGCCGCCGAGGCGTTCGACGCCTGCGGGCACCCCGCGAAGGAACTCCACGACAGCCGGCGGCGTCCCCGGGTCGTGGTCGTCGAGCTTCCCCGCGATGCTGTCGTAGTGGCCGCGTTCGGCCTCGGCGGCATCCGCGAACGCTCCCTCGATGTCGTCGTCGGTCCAGCCCTCGAACGTTTCGGCCGCATGGTGTGCGTTGTCCGCTGCTGCCGCGAGTACGGTCTCGGATTCCATTTCTCCTTCTGTGTCGGCGTAGAGCGACTTCGAGGAGCCGAGCCGCGAGAGCTCCGTCTTCGCTGCTGCCTGAACTGTCTCGACGAGTTCGCTGCCGTTCATATCCACGCTGTCGGCTGGGGCGTGCTTGTAACCATCGTCCTCGACCGGTCGGTGGCCCGTTTTATTGTCAGTGGGGTCGTTTTTACCGAGGCATAGATGGCTCCCGATTCTGTCTTTACTGGGTGGTTCTCTGACCACGTCCGTCCGCTCTCGGACTCCGATGCCGTGCTCTGGACTGTGGTCATCGTCGCCTCTGCCTTCGACATCGTCACCACCATTGTCGGTCTCACTCGCGGCGCCAGCGAGGCCAATGCTATCGCTGCGGCCTTTCTCGAAACCTACGGTACGCCCGGCATCGGCCTGCTCAAGTTCTCTGCGCTCCTGCTCGTTGCGCTGCTGTGGTGGCGCTTGCCCGACCGCTATGCCAGCGTCGTCCTCCTCGCGTTCGCGCTCGTCTCGCTGCTGGTCGTTGCACTCAATGCGCTCACGCTTGTGACGCTGTGAAAAAGCGACCGAATCGACCGCTCAGTTTCCTTTCTCCGCGGGTCGGCTACGCCTCCCCGCTCCGATTCGAGGGTTCGTGCGCTTCGCTTACTCAGCTTCGCCTTTTTCAATGGGTGCGCCGACGAGGTTGCCCCACTCGGTCCAGGAGCCGTCGTAGTTGATGGTGTCGTCGTAGCCGAGCAGTTCGTGGAGTGCGAACCACGCAACGGACGAGCGCTCACCGATGCGGCAGTAGGCGACGGTCGTCCCTTCGCCGTCGATGCCTTCCTCGGCGTACAGCTCTTCGATCTCGTCAGCCGTTTTGAACGTCCCGTCGTCGTTGGTGACGGCGGCCCAGGAGATGTTCTTCGCGCCGGGGATGTGGCCGCCACGCTGGGCGGTCTCCTGCAGGCCCGGTGGTGCGAGAATCTCGCCGGAGAACTCCTCGGGCGAGCGAACGTCCACGAGCGGCAGTCCGCGTTCGATTGCGTTCTCGACGTCTTCGCGGTATGCGCGGATGGATTCGCGTGGACCGGCGGCGTCGTACTCGACCTCGGAGAACTCGGGGACCTCGTCGGTGAGCGGGTAGTCGTTCTCGACCCAGTAGTCGCGGCCACCGTCGAGCAGTTTCACGTCGTCGTGACCGTAGTATTTGAACTGCCAGTAGGTGTAGGCCGCAAACCAGTTGGCGTTGTCACCGTACAGGACGACGGTGGAGTCCTCGCTGATGCCGTGACTGCCCAGCAGTTCCTCGAAGTCCGCTTTGGTGAGGATGTCCCGTGTGGTCTGGTCCTGCAGTTGTGTCTCCCAGTTGAAGCCGATTGCACCGGGGGCGTGACTCTCGTCGTACAGCTCCGTGTCGACGTCGACCTCGACCAGCCGGTGGGCGGGGTCGTCGCTCTGGAACTCGTCGAGGTTGTCCTCGACCCAGTCCGCAGAGACGAGAACGTCGTTGGCGTAGTCGCTCATAGTTGCGTTACACTGTATGGCTCCCACCCATATAGCACTACGACTCTCGGCATGTCCCGCCACTCCTCCCCTCTTGCGGCAAATTCCACTCCTTTCTTCGCCGCCACTGTCGAAAACGGCGACGGCCAGCGGCTCCGGTCCGCTGCATCCCGCATGGCGTGTCAGCCGTCTGTGCAGCTATCGGAAACAATTGCCACCATCTTCGATACGTCCAGAGAGGTATCTTCAAACGCGTTCGTCTGTAACTGCTGGCAATGACTGACCTCGTCGTCTCGGCGTCGTGGCTGGCCGACACTCTCGACAGCGTTCGCGTCGTCGACGTGCGTGACGCCTGGGAGTACGACGGTATCGGCCACGTTCCCGGAGCCGTCAACGTCCCCTTCGACTCGTTCCGTGCTGACGAACACGCTGCCGAACGAGGCGAGGGCAGCGGCATGCTCCCCGGCGAAGACGCCTTTGCCACACTCATGCGTGAGGCAGGTCTCACACGGGAAGACGACATCGTCGCTTACGACGACCACCACGGCGTCTTCGCCGCTCGCTTCCTCGTCACCGCCGAACTGTACGGCCACCCGGTCGACCGACTCCATCTGCTCGACGGCGACTTCAGCGCGTGGCAACTCGAACACGAGACGACCAGCGAGACGCCTGACCCCGACCCGACCGACTACGAGGCACACCCGCTCGAATCGACGCCGCTGGTCGACATCGATGTCGTCGCCGCGGCAACTGACGACCCTGAGACTGTCATCGTCGACACTCGCGAGAAGAGCGAGTACGACGAGGGGCACATTCCCGGCGCAACCCGACTGGACTGGCGGGAACTCGTCGACGACGAAACTCGCGGTCTCAAATCCGAGTCGGTGATTCGGGACATCCTCGACGATGCGGGTATCGTCCCCGAGAAGCGAATCGTGCTGTACTGCAACACTGCCCGCCGTATCAGCCACACCTACGTCGTCCTCCGGCATCTCGGCTACGAAAACCTCGCGTTCTACGAGGGGAGTCTCACCGAGTGGGAGGCCGCTGGCCGACCGGTCGAATCGAATTAATCCAGTTGTTTCTGGACTGTCGCCGACTCCGCGGTGAGCAGCGAGACTGCTTCTGCGAGCAACGCGACAACGACGGGGCCGGCGACGAGTCCGACCAATCCAACAGAGAGCACACCGCCGGTGAAGCCGACGAAGTAGAGACTGCCGGGCATCCCGGTGGTCAGGCGTGCGAGTCGCGGGCGGATGAGCGCGTCCGGCAGAAAGCCGATGACGACGAAGCCGAGCACGAGTATCGTTATCGCGCCGGTGATATCGCTGGCGAGAATCTCGATGGCTGCGAGTACGACGACGAGGACGCTTGGCCCGAGTATCGGGATGAACTGCAGGATGCCCCCGATGACCGCGAGGGTAAACGCCGATTCGTATCCGAGCGCGAGGAAGACGACGTAGCCGATGAGGAAGGTCCCAAAGGAGACGGCCGCTTGCAGGACGTAGATGGCGTACAGAATCGACTGCGTCCGTTCGTGTAACGCGATGACGATATCCTGATACGCCGTCGGGACCGGTCGCAAGATGGCCCAGCGGACCTGCTGTGGCCGGAGTAACAGCGCGTAGACGACTAGCGTGAAAATGAACACCTTCAGCGCCAGCGCCGGGGCTGCCTGGGCGAGGCCCACCGCCACGTCACCGGAGACCTCGCGAGCCGTCATAAACAGCGATTCGAGGTCGATGGTGTAGCTAAATTCTCCGAACGTGATAGGGACCGTCTCGGGGAGGCGCTGGAACGAGTCAAACAGCTGCCCGCGACGGAGATACAGCGCGGCAAACAGCGGCAGGACGAGCAACACGCCAGTGAGGAAGGCACTCGCGGTACAGATTGCGGCCGCCAACCACCCGCCTGCGCCGTGTGCGAACAGCCACTGTCGCAGCGGGTAGAGGACGTACGCGATGGTTATCGCGAAAAAGACTGTCGGCAGGACTTCCCAGAGCAACGCCGCCGCAACCAGCGACGCGACTCCGAGCAGCCCCACGAGCACCGTCTGCCGACGGACCGTCACCACGAGCGGACTCTCACGGCCCAGCGAGTAAATTGTTGTGACACCATACCCTCCCCCATCTGTCTACCGCCGCAACGAAACGCTTTACTCTATGACGGTGGCATAGTTGAGTACGGGATCGTGGGTTAGCCTGGTATACTTCGGGCCTTGGGTGCCCGTAACCCCGGTTCAAATCCGGGCGATCCCATATTACTGCTGCGAGCACCACCGCGAGCAGCAGGAATTGGAAAGAGCACGGATTTGAATGAGGCGAGACGCGCGCAGCGTACCGAGCACGTCTCGACGTAGTTCAATCCGGGCGATTCTATCGTTTTCACGTCGAGCACTACCGCGAGCAGCAGGAACGCTGAGGGGCCGATTCGAAAGTGGGGAATTCCAACCCCTTCCTTTCGGCTGCCGTCCCCTCCGAGTCTGTCGGTTGACCGTGTCACTGTCCACTTTCACTCCGGTTACAGCGACGGGTGTCTGACCGTTCTCGTTCTGGTTCGCTGGCTGGCCCGACTGCGTTTGGTCTCCGCTCGACCGACACCCCTTCGTTTCCTCCGGTCGAGCGGGTACTCTCTGGCGATTCGCCCCCGCGCCGGTTCACTTTCACTCTCGTTTGCGAACCTTCTTGAACGAAGGGAATCTAAGCCTTGCTCACCAGATGGCTCGCGCGGACGACACCGAACTCATCGATACATTCGAGGAGTTCTACCGGAACTACTACCGCAACGCGATTGGGGAACTCGCCCAGAAGTACCCGACCGAGCAGAAGTCTCTCTACGTCGACTGGGACGACCTCTACCGGTTTGACCCGGACCTCGCCGACGACTTCCGGAACAAACCGCAGCAGCTCAAGGAGTACGCTGAGGAGGCGCTGCGCCTCTACGACCTGCCCGTCGACGTGTCACTCGGGCAGGCCCACGTTCGCGTCCAGAACCTCCCCGAATCGACGGGCATCCGCCAGATTCGTGCCGACCACCGCGGGTCGCTCATCTCCGTCAAAGGCATCGTCCGCAAGGCGACTGACGTGCGCCCGAAGATTACCAACGCCGCCTTCGAGTGCCAGCGCTGTGGGACGCTCAGTCGCATCCCGCAGACCGACGGCGACTTCCAGGAACCCCACGAGTGCCAGGGCTGCGAACGCCAGGGCCCCTTCCGTATCAACTTCGACCAGTCGGAGTTCGTCGACGCACAGAAACTCCGCATCCAGGAGTCTCCCGAAGGGCTCCGCGGCGGCGAGACGCCACAGAGCATCGACGTGAACATCGAGGACGACATCACCGGCGAGGTGACCGCCGGCGACCACGTCGAGGTGACCGGCATCCTCAAACTCGAACAGCAGGGTAACGACCGCGAAAAGTCGGCCATGTTCGACGTATACATGAACGGCCTCTCGGTGACCATCGAGGACGAGCAGTTCGAGGACATGGACATCACCGACGAGGACAAAAAAGAAATCGTCGAACTCTCCAACGAGACCGGCATCTACGAGAAGATGGTCGGCGCGATTGCGCCCTCGATCTACGGCTACGAGAAACAGAAACTGGCGATGATTCTCCAGCTCTTCTCCGGCGTCACCAAACACCTCCCCGACGGCTCACGGATTCGCGGCGACTTGCACATGCTCCTGATCGGGGACCCTGGTACGGGGAAGTGTCTCAAAGGGGATACCAAAGTCACGCTCGGTGATGGGCGACGCAGAAAAATTCGGGATATCGTAGAGGAGAATCTCGATGACCCGAAGCCTGTCGACGACGGTGTCTACGATACTACCGATATTCCGCTTCCTTCCCTCACTGATAATGGGCGAATTGCGGAACGAACGGCGACGAAGGTCTGGAAGCGGGAAGCACCCAAACGGATGTATCGGATTCGAACTGCGAGCGGGCGGGAGTTGGAAGTGACGCCGTCTCACCCGCTGTTTGTTCAGTCAGGTGGTGAATTCACCCCACGGAAAGCCGAACAGTTGCGCGAAGGTGAATTCATTGCCCTCCCTGGACAGGTACCGAACGATTCCGATATCACGTTGGACGTGGACTATCGCCGGTCAGAAGCAAACAATGCTGTGCGTCTGTCTCTTCCCGACGAGTGGACGCCGTGGCTTGCTCGGCTGATCGGATTCATCATTGCGGAGGGATACGCGAGCATCAAAGACGACAACGCCGGCTCGGTCACTATCACGAACGAAGATCGGGAGATTCTGGACGACATCTCGACTGCGTTCGAACGGTTGAGTTTACCGTACTCAGAATACGATGGGAAAGACGGGACGGAGGCGAATGAGATTCGGTGCAGTGCCAGCGAATTCGTCAGTTTCCTCTACCATCTCGAACCGAATATCTTGGAAGATTCATCCGCGCAACGTGTCCCAGACGACATTGCGGAAGCCGACGAAGTGACGCGGACTGCGTTCCTCAAAGCGTACATCGATAGTGAAGGGCATGTCTCGACGAAACAACGGAGTTTAACCGTCTCGTCGATGAGCCGGGGACTTCTCGAGGACGTCCGTTCACTCCTCCTGGGTATTGGTGTTCAGTCTACGTTGGAACCTCGGCAAAATGGCAGTTTCCGTCTCCGCATCAGTGGTACGGACTTCGAAACATACGTCGACAAAGTCGGATTCGTCACCGACAGGAAGACAATCGCCGCAACTGCTTTCGACGGTGTTTCGCAGAACACGAACACCGACATTATCCCGGATATTGGTGGACTGTTGCGAGAAATTCGGGAATCTCTCGCACTGTCACAGACCGACTGTGGACTTCCACGTTCAACGTATCAGCACTATGAGCGTGGGGACAGAAATCCAAGTCGGTCAAGTCTATCAGGGGTTGTCACGGCATTTGAGCGGCGAGTCGAGTGGCTCCGTCGACAACGCGCTCGCCTTATTGACGGTGATTGGGAATCTGTCGAGACACTCCGCACAGAACTTGGTATTTCACAACAGTCGCTCGCAGACGGGATGAATGTTTCACAGACAGCTATCAGCTATTACGAACGGGAAGGAGTCGCACCCGATGGCGGTCACACCGACGATGCGAGACAGGTCGTTCTCGACCGTATCGACGAGGCACTCTCGATCACGGAAACTCTTCAACAAGTGCGAACACTTGTCGAAGGTGACGTTCGGTGGGATCGTATCGAGACCGTTGAGACTGTTGTTCCGGACTATGACTGGGTCTACGACCTCGAAGTCGCCGGCACTCACAACTATATCTCTAATGGTGTTGTTTCCCACAACTCCGCCATGCTCCAGTATATCCGACAAATCGCTCCTCGCTCTGTGTACACCTCTGGGAAAGGTGCATCCTCGGCGGGGCTTTGTGTCACCGGGGAGACGATGGTTCACACTACCGACGGGTTCGTCCCGATTCGTGACTTGGTGACAGAGCACCACTCCGAACCGGTGTCCGAAGAAACGGCGACTGAGGCGTCATACGACCTCTACACGTTCGACCATGACAGTGGAGACATCACCGAATCGTCGAGTTCACTCGTCTGGCGAATGCCAAAAAAGCCCTGCCATCGAGTCGAAACGGCACACGGGAAAGAACTGGAGGCGACGACAGAGACGCCATTGCTCGTCTGTGGTGAATCGGGTCTCGAGTGGCGCGCAGTGTCGGACATCGAATCCGGAGATTACGTGGCCGTTCCGAGCTACGACGACATCGACCGCTCGTCGCCGTCGATTCGGAACTTTTTCGAGTTCACTGAGGAGAAACTGAAGCCGACAGACGAGTCGGTCGAATTCCTCCGGCAGCGTCTCAGAGAGGAGTTCGGGACGCTCCGCGATGCGGCAACGGCACTCGACCTTTCCGAGGACTTCATCTACGACTCGCTATCGAATCGACACCTTCCGCTCGACAAACTCGGCCGTATTTTGGATGCAATCGAAGCGAATCTACGTGATATCGATATCGACCGCGCGATGTTGCGCCACGGCGAGGGAGTCTCCATTCCCGACGAGTTCGACGAAGACCTGCTGTATCTCGTGGGACTGGTGTTCGGTGACGGTGACGTGATGGTCTCCCAGCGAGGCAGCAACCGCGGCCACGTCCGAATCTCGAACTCCGACGACGCATTACTCCGAACTGCGGCAGATATCATGGAGCGCAAGTTTGGAAAATCGGTCCACATCGAGTATCAGGACGACCGCGTCCCCTCCATTAGACTTCACAGCGCGACGGTTGCGCGCTTTTTCAGTAACCTGGGTGTCGAATCACCGAAAGACGATATCAGACTCACACCCGAACTTACGACTGCCGAACACGCTGATGCGTTCCTCCGAGGACTGTTCGACGCCGACGGCTGTGTCTCCACCCGCGAAGATGGCGGGTCCAGCGTCCAGTTCTCGACCATCTGTATCGACTTCGCGAGGCAGATACAGTTGATGCTGGAATCGTACGGTGTTCGTGCACAGCGACGTGAACGTGACCGTCGCGGCACGTTCGAACTGGAAACGGGAGACGAAATCGAAACCTCGTCTGTCCAATACCACCTCACCATTTACGGGCGGGATATCGACATCTTCGCAGACGAAATCGGATTCCAGTCGGCGCCGAAGTCGAAGGACCTGACACGAATCGTGAGAGACGTTCCCCGCCGTGGTGAACGACTCCCGCTCGGAGACGCACTCGTCCAGGCAGACGGTGGTGGCCGCAAGTACTACCAGAACTTCGCGCGTGGCGACAATCCGAGTCGAACACGAGCCGAGCAGATGCTCGACGATCGCGACCTCGGTGCTATCGCCGATGTCGTCGAAGAACTGGTCGACGCCCAACTGGTCTGGGACGAGGTCCGTTCCGTGACTGACACCGGAAAGAAAGAAGTGTTCGATCTCACTGTGCCGGAGACGCACAATTTCATCGGCAACGGACTCGTCACGCACAACACTGCGGCAGCGGTCCGAGACGACTTCGGCGACGGCCAGCAGTGGACGCTCGAAGCCGGCGCGCTCGTGCTGGCTGACAAGGGAATCGCGGCTGTGGACGAACTCGATAAGATGGA
>JAZKTK010000089.1:0-12973 GCA_036625595.1 Haloarculaceae archaeon
ACTCGTTCGGTCGCAGCGTGTGTGGCCAGTTGTGCGTGTGTCGCCGCCAGCGTCAGCCACAGCAGGATTTGGCCGAAGACGACAAGGCCGGTCAGCCCGTTCTGGAGTGCTGCCGGGAGTGTTCCCTGCCCCGCGCTCGGCGGTGCGAGCAGAACTGGGACAGCGAGCAGCCCGAACGCCGCCAGCGCCCCAGTGACACCAGCGAGACGGCCTCGGGACTGGCTGAGGCGAGTGTACGCGTATCCCGAGAGGAGACAGACGAGCGCGCCGGCGACCATCATCCCGCCGTACCAGAGGAGGCGCGGTGTCGTCGCGAGCGACTGCTCGACGCCGGGCGGGACCGGCGGCAAGACGAGCCACGGCGCGCCAGAGACGGTGACGAATCCAGCCGCCGCCAGGACGTAGCTCTTCATTGCCCCCGAGCCAGGTATCGCTGGTTCGAGGAAGTAGAAGCCGACCCCGAAGACGACACCACCGAGCAGCACTGCCCACAGTCCGGCCGACACGACGCTCACCCCGCTGGCGAGCGTCATCGAAACGAGACTCTCATGTTGGCCATCGGCGTGGTGACCGTCGGCGCTGTGATGGGTGGCCTCTCCGTCACCGTGGTGCAGTCCGTCGGCGTAGACGACCAGCGGGTTGGCGACGAGGACGACGAAGAGCGCGAACACGACGCCAGCGACGAGCCCCGCCTTTACGCCACGCGTGAGCGTCGCTGCGAGCATCAGTGGCAGGCGATGCCCGCTGCGTGCCGGAAGTTGTGCATCGCGTCGTGGACGAGCGGGTCCTGCACGAACAGGAGCGTGAAACCGAGTGCAGCCCCGAACAGCAGTCCGGCCGCTACCTGTGTGGGTGTGAGTTCACCGCGCGCGTACTCGATTCGACCCTGAACTGTCTCTGATGCCGCCATAGTAAATCTAGATTGTGCAAGCACAACTGGGATTGTAAAGCTTGCGAGTATCTTCGCAGTTCAGGACTCGCGGACGGCCCCGAGGGTCGCGTCGATGCACTCCGCAGAGAGTGCGGACAGCGGGATTCGGTCGGCGTCAGTCGCCTCGACGATAGTGTCGGTGACGCCCGCCCGAGAGTCCTCGCCGGCATCGACCACGACGACGCCGGTGTCGGTCGCTGCTAGTTCTCTGGCGGCAGCCCGCGTCGCGTTCGTCGGGCTCCCATCTGCGACGTTGGCCCGGCCGTCGGTGACGAGCACGACGACGCTCGTCGTGGGGTCAGCTCTGTCGAGAACGTCGCAAGCGGTCCGGAGACCGGCCGGGATGGGCGAGCGGTCGCCGGTTGGCAACTCCTTGAGGTGGCGGGCCGCAAGCGAGACGCTGTCGGTCGGTGGCAACACCACGTCGGCGTCGTCCCCAGCGACGGTGACGAAGGCCACCTCGTCGCGCTGCTGATAGGCGTCTTTCAACAGCTCCAGCACCGTCCCTTTGGCCGCCTCCATCGCCGGGCGCATCGACGCGCTGGCGTCGACGACGAACACGACCAGCGCGGTCGATGTTCCCGCGCGGACAGACTGTCGGAGGTCACGCGTTTCGACGCCGTCGGCTCCGCGTCGGCTCGCCGCTCGGACCGAGGCCGCCGCGTCGACCCGGCCCGAGTCGTCTGCCGGCTCTGACCGGACGCGGGGCCCCTCGTTGTCCACGCTCGGCCGCGTCGCGGACCGAGAGCCCGAACCGTCGCCGCTCACGGCCCTGTCCGGCGTCGACAGCGGCGGCGCGCTCCCCTCGCCAACGTCGGCCCAGGACTGGCCGGGGACGAGCGGCGTTCCCTCGGGCGTCTCGTCGGAATCTCTCCCGTCGCTATGTTCTCTGTCGCTACTGTCCGGACTACCGCAGTCAGCTTCGCCGCCACGGTCGCTCTCGTTGTCGTCGGACTCGTCTGATTCGGCGTGGTCGCCGTCACCACTGCTGGATACGCCGCCACTCGGCGGGCTCTCGGTCTCGTCGGCACCGTCGCTCTCACCAGCGGATTCGTCGCCCGACTCGTCGCCTGCTGACCGGTCGGTAGCCGAATCGTCACCAGAACACTCCGACTCCCCGCCGTCGTCTCCACCGTCCGTCGACGCCGAACTGTCGTCATCCTCGCCTTCGGCGTCGTCGCTTCCGCTGTCGTCGAAGTGGTCGTCGAGCACGTCCCCGGGGTCGGGTGTCTCCTCGAACGGTCGGGATTGCAGCCGGTGGGGGAGTGCCAGTTCCGCAGCCCGACGAACGTCTGACTCGACGACAACGGTCCGACGGTCGAGCGCAGCGAACGTTCGAGCCGCGCGAGTCGTCGCGATATCCCCACGGTGGCCGTCGACGCCCGCATCGAGACAGAGTTCGGCGATGTCCTCGACGAGCGCCGTCGAGATGCTGACGTCGTCGAGGTGGTCGCGCGCCCACGCGAGCTGGTCGCGACGCTCGGCGGTCCGGTCCGTAACCGACTCGCTCGAACTGTCGCTCCGGCCGAGCGCCTGCTCGACGATAGCGGCCCGGTCGTCGATGTCCCGACAACCTGTCACCGTCGCCTGGAGGGCAAAGCGGTCGCGCAACTGGGGCCGCAAGTCGCCCTCCTCGGGGTTCATCGTCCCGACGAGCGTGAACTCGGCGGGATGGGTGACGCTCACACCATCGCGTTCGACCCGATTGACGCCGCTGGCGGCCGCGTCGAGCAACACGTCGACGAGGTGGTCGTCGAGCAGGTTCACCTCGTCGACGTAGAGGATGCCGCGGTTCGCTCGTGCGAGCAGGCCAGGGTCGAACTCGTAATCGCCGGCGAGTGCGTCAGCCACTGAGAGGCTGCCGACCACTCGCTCACGCGTCGCCCCCAGCGGCAGCGTCACCAGCGGTACCGGTCGCTCGGCTGTCGTCGGATCGGTCCGCTCGCGACACTGCGCACACTGCCGAGACGGGACATCCGGCGGACAGCCGTACGGACAGTCCGCAATCACGCGCTGGTCGGGGAGCAGGTCCACGAGCCCGCGGACCGCCGTCGACTTCGCGGTGCCCTTCTCGCCGCGTACCAGCAGCCCGTCGAGGTCGTCGTTCGCCGCGACGGCCAGGAGTGCCTCTTTGAGCCGGGTCTGCCCGACTATCTCACCAAAGGAAGGGTCGCCGGGTCGCGGGTGCGTAACCTTATTACTCTCCCCGTTTCCAACCATAGTTGCCTTAACACAATAGAGGTTTAACAGCGTTATGCCATCAATCGGTCTGTACACCGCGACAGAGAACGAACTGGGCGCCATCCAGCGCGCCGCCGAGCAGGTCGAGACTGACCTCGTCGTGCGCTCGGAGAGCGACCTTGACGAGCTGGCAGATGTCGACGCATTCGTCGACGAACTAACCGACGCCGTCGCCGTCATCGTCTGGCTCCACGGTGCCGAAAAAAGTATGCCGGGCTACGACCAGGCCATCGAGCGACTGGAAGCAGCCGACATCCCAGTGGTCATCAAGTCGACCGGCGACGCCTTCGCGTTCGAAGACACGACCGCCTCTGACGCCGTCAGAGAACGGGTCTACGAGTATCTAGAGCGTGGGGGGACAGCCAACGTCGCCAACTGTCTGCGCTTTCTCGTCGACGAGTACGGCGAGCGCGACCAGGAGTACGACGACCCAGTCGCGCTCCCGACAGAAGGGGTCTACCACCCCGACTATCCGGGGACGAGCTACGACGACCTCGTGGCGACGTTCGACCCGGACGCGCCGACGGTCGCTATCTGGTTCTACGAATCGCACTGGACACACGAGAATACCTATTACGTCGACGCGCAGGTGCGCGCGCTCGAACGCGAGGGCGCAAACGCACTCCCGATTTTCTGCAATCCGGCGACCGACACCGACGAGCAGTGGGACGCAGAGCGGGTCACCGACGCGTGGCTGCTCGACGACGACGGCGACCCCGTCGTCGACGCCGTCCTCTCTTCGTTCATGTTTTCGCTGTCGATGGACGAGCGGGGCCGGGCGGCGAGCGGAGAGGGTGAGGGTGCCGAAGATGTCTTTCTCGACAGACTCGGCGTCCCCGTCCTCCAGACGGTCACGACGATGCGCTCGCGGTCCCGGTACGAGGGCAGCGAGACGGGCGTGATGGGGTTCGAACTGGCGCTTTCGGTCGCACTTCCGGAGTTCGACGGCGCCATCGTGACCCACCCCATCAGCGGCAAGGAGCGGACCGAGGACGCCGCCGACATCGGCAGCGCCCCCAAACAGCACTTCCCTATCGAGGACCGCGTCGACCACGCCGCCCGCCTGGCGGTCAACTGGGCGCGACTCCGCCACACACCCAACGCGGAGAAGGATATCGCGGTCGTCCTCCACAACTACCCGCCCAGCGACGACGGCATCGGGACCGCCTTCGGACTGGACAGCCCGGAAAGCACCGTCAACCTGCTCGACGAACTGACCGACCGGGGATACGACCTCGGCGGCGAGCGTCCGGAGAGCGGGCAGGGACTCATCGAGAAGCTGACTGCACAACTGACGCTAGACGACCGGTGGGTCGCGCCCGAAGACGTGCGCGATTTGAGCGTCGACGTGGTCTCGACCGACCAGTACCGCGAGTGGTTCGACGCGACCGACGAGCGATTCCAGGCGAACATCCTCGAAGAGTGGGGCGAGGTACCGGACCGACCCTTCGCCATCCCCGGCGTCGAGTTCGGGAACGTCCTCGTCACCGTCCAGCCACCCCGCGGGTTCGGGATGGACCCATCGAAGGTGTACCACGACTCCGATTTGCAGCCGCCCCACGACTACGTGGCTTTCTACAGCTGGCTCAGAAACGAGTTCGACGCCGACGCCGTAGTCCATCTGGGCACCCACGGCAGTCTGGAGTGGCTCCCCGGCAAGACCGTCGGGCTGAACGGCGAGAGCGCGCCCGACCAACTCGTCGACGACGTGCCCAACGTCTACCCCTACATCATCAACAACCCCGGCGAGGGGACGCAGGCCAAACGGCGCTCCTACGCTGCCGTCGTCGACTACCTGACGCCGGTGATGGCAAACGCCGGCACGTACGACGAACTCGCGGAACTGGAGGAACTCGCCGACCAGTACCGCGAGGCGGGCATGGAAGACGCCCGCACCGACGACGGCGACCACCTCGAAACCCTGCTCCGCGAAAAAGTTGAGGAGTTGGACCTCGCGGTCGAACTCGGTATCGCCGGCAGCATCGACGAGAAGGCTGATGTCCGTGGGCCTGGTGAGGCAGGGACGACGCTTGCAGAGGGTGCGGTCGAAGGCGAGGAAGTCGACGTGGATGAACTCGTCGAGCGCGTTCACGAGTATCTGACAGACGTAAAGACGACCCAGATTCGGCTGGGACTGCACACCATGGGCGAACCACCAGAAGACGATCGACTCGTCGAGTATCTCGTCGCGCTCACGCGTCTGGAGAACCCCGGCGGGCCGAGCCTCCGGGAGAGCGTCGCCGGCGTGCTCGGCGTCGACTACCAGCGGATGCTCGACGAACCAGGAACCTACGACGAGCAGTTGGGCATGACCCTCGCCGAGGCCGCAGACGAAGTGTACGAGACGAGTCTCGACCTCGTAGAGACCCTCGCAGTCCACGATTTCGACGTCCCCGAGTCCGAGCAGGCGGCAGGTCCTGACGACGAGACGACGATGAATCTCATGGTGGTCGATATCGACCCACTCGGCGACGGTCGAGCGAAACGCGGTGCCCACGACCAGCTTCGTGAGGCGCTGGCGTTCATCTGCGAGGAAGCGGCACCGCGCGTACAGGAAGCCACGTCGGAGATTCCCCGGACGGTCGACGCGCTCGCCGGCGAGTACGTCCCGCCCGGCGGCAGCGGCGCGCCGACCCGCGGCGGCGTGGACCTCCTCCCGACGGGACGGAACTTCTACACGCTTGACCCGCGGAAAATCCCGGCCAAAAGCGCCTGGGAAGTGGGCCAAGAAGTGGCCGACAGCGTGGCCGAACGCCACCGAGATACAGAGGACGAGTATCCCGAAGAGATCGGTGTCGTCGCGTGGGGGACGCCGACGGTCCGCACCCGCGGCGAGACCATCGCGCAGGTACTCGCGCTGATGGGCGTCGAGCCGGAGTGGACCGACGCCGGGCGCATCGACGACGTGAATCCGATTCCACTCGACAATCTCGGTCGGCCCCGTATCGACGTGACCACCCGCGTCTCGGGACTCTTTCGGGACGCGTTCCCCCAGGCCGCAAGCGTCGTCCACGACGCCGTCGACGCAGTCGTCGACCGCGACGAACCTCACGAGATGAACTATATCAAGAAACACGCCGCGGAAGACGCCGCCGACCTCGCCGAACAGAAGGGAATCGACATCGAAGAGGCCCGTGACGCAGTGCTCGACAGGGTGTTTACGACCCGACCCGGCGGATACGGCGCGGGAACGAACAAGGCCGTCGACGAGGGCAACTGGGACGACCGCGGTGACCTCGCGGACGTGTATGTCCAGTGGGGCGGGTACGCGCTCGGGTCGCGGGGCAAGACATCGGAAGCCCACGACGCCTTCGAGCGACGCCTCTCGAACGTCGAAGCCACGGTGAAAATCGAGGATACCGCCGAACAGGACGAGTTCGACAGTTCCGACTGGTACGCGTTCCACGGTGGGTTCATCAGCGCCGTCGCGGACCGGGCCGGGGAGGAGCCCGCCTCCTACGTCGGGGACTCCTCTGACCCGGACAACGTCTCTGTCTACACGAACGAGGAGAAGGTCCGGAAGGCGATGCGGGCCCGCGTCCTCAACCCCGACTGGCTCGACAGCATGGAGGAACACGACTACAAGGGCGCTGGCGACCTCTCGACGACAGTCGACGTGGTGCTGGGGTGGGACGCCACCACCGGCGTCGTGAGCGACCATCTCTGGGAGAGCGTCGCCGAGCAGTACGCCTTCGACGAGGACCGACAGGAGTGGCTGCGGGAGGTGAACCCGTGGGCGCTCGCGAGCATCACCGACACGCTGCTGGAGGCCGTCGAACGCGACCTCTGGGACGCCGCCGACGCAACTGTCGACCGACTCCGCGACATCAATCTGCAGGTGGACGGCGACCTCGAAGCCAGAGCCAGCAGTCCGGCTCCTGAGGAGGTGAGTACTGATGACGACTGAAGACAGGCTGGACACAGACGCGACCGACACAGCGGAGTACGCCGACCTCGGGGCGACCACCGAGAACGCCATGGACATCGCCGAGACGAGCATGGACCGCGTGCGCGAACTCGTCCCCGACGAGACGCTGGCCGACCGCATCCGACAGAAGTCCGTCCACGTGACGGGCGACCCAGAGTTCCAGTATCTCGTGCGGTTCACCGGCGACTCCGAGGACCACCCGGTCCGTGCCGGTGCCCGTGCTGTACTTGACGAACGGCCAATCGTCACCGACATCACGATGGTCAAGGCGGGTATCACCGGCCGCGGGCACGACTGCCCGGTCCGGAAGGCCATCGGTAACGGGACCGAACTCGCCCAGCGAACGGGGATGACCCGGACCGCCGCGTCAGTCCTCGAATTGGACCGTGAGGGAGTTTACGACGACGCTATTGCCGTCGTAGGCAACGCACCGACTGCGGCGCTCGCGCTGGCCGATTGCATCGAAGACGGAACCCGACCCGCCGTCGTCGTCGCTACGCCAGTCGGCTTCGTCAAAGCCGCGGAGAGTCGTAAGCGACTCCGAGACGTGGCGGAAGCTCACAGCGTGCCCGCAATCACGAACGTTGGACGGCGCGGCGGAAGTGGCCTGGCGGCCGGACTGACCAACGAACTCGTCCACGTGGCGAGCGACGCTCGGGACGGAGCAGTGAATCTCGAATGAGCGACGACTACGACCTCGAGAGCGGCCCCGACCCAGCGACACTGGCAGCGGCACAACCGGAGGCCACCGGCGCCGAAGGCACAGGCGAGACCGGAAGTCCAGTCGACGCCGTCGGTATCGGCCCAGGGAACCTCGACTATCTCACGCCGCGCGGCGAACGTGCCATCCGCGAGGCCGACGTAGTCGTCGGCTTCGAGACGGTCGTCGACTTCGTCAGCGAGCGGACCGACGCCGAGTTGCTACCCTGTGGCTACGCCGACGAAGGGGCGACCCTGGAGACCTTCGCAGAACGGGTCGCGGACGGTGCAGCCGGGACTGCAGTGCTGATGGGCGACCCCAACCACTCGGGCTATCAGTTCGTCGGGAAGGTCGAGGCTGCAGTCGACCGACCAGTCCGGGTCGTCCCCGGAATATCGTCGTTGCAAGTCGCCGCGAGTCGCGCCCGGACGCCGATGGAAGCGACGACGTTCGTCACGCTACACAAGAGCGGCGACATCTCCGCGGACCTGCAACGACTCCGCGAGGGTGTCGGCGAGCGCCACCTCCTCGTGTTGCCCCGTCCGTTCGACTGGATGCCCGGCGACGTGGCCGCCGACCTGCTCGACGCCGGTGGCGACCCGTCGCTCGACGCGCTCGTGTTCGAACGGCTTACTCACGACGACGAAGCAGTGACACGGTCGACGCTTGACGAACTCGCGAGCGTTGCCGGCGGAGACAGCGCCGCTGAGACGCCGTTTTCGGACCTCTCGGTGCTGGTGGTTCGTGCAGGGAACAATACCGGAGGAGAGCGATGAACGGTCTCGTTCTGGGTGGCACAAGCTCAGGTGTCGGGAAGACCGTCGCCACGCTGGCGTGCATCCGGGCGCTGTCGGACGCCGGGTACGACGTGCAACCGGCCAAGGCCGGCCCGGACTTCATCGACCCGAGTCACCACCGGGCCGTGGCCGGGCGGCCGTCGCGGACGCTCGACTGCTGGCTCCAGGGTGAGGATGGAATCCGGCGAAACTACGCCCGCGGCGAGGGCGACATCTGCCTCGTCGAGGGCGTGATGGGGTTGTACGACGGCGACGGCTCCAGCACCGCGATGGTCGCCGAGGCACTCGACCTGCCGGTCGTCCTCGTCGTCGACGCCAGCGCTGGCATGGAGAGTATCGCTGCGACCGCGCTCGGATTCCGAGAGTACGCCGCGACGACAGGCCGCGATATCGACGTGGTCGGCGTCCTCGCCCAGCGCGCACACGGTGGTCGCCACGAGCGAGGTATCCGCGACGCACTGCCAGCGGGTATCGCGTATCTCGGCCGTATCCCGCCGCGCGGGGACCTCGAAATCCCCGACCGTCACCTCGGATTGCACATGGGAGAGGAATCTCCGCTGGACGGCGACGCGCTGGCCGCCGCGAGCGAACATATCGACACCGAGCGTATCGTGGAACTCGCACGCTCATCACCGCCGACCCCAGAGACACCAGAGCGTCCACGGACCGACGCGCGCGTTGCAGTTGCCAGCGACGCGGCGTTCTGTTTCGCGTATCCGGCGACGATTGAGCGACTCCGCGAGCGTGCCGACGTGGTCACGTTCGCACCGACTGCCGGAGAGCCACTCCCGGACTGTGACGGCGTCTACCTCCCCGGCGGCTATCCGGAACTGCACGCGGAAGCGCTTGCAGACAGTTCCGCGCTCGACAGCATCGCGACGCGGGCGGCCGATGGACTGCCGGTGTTCGGCGAGTGTGGCGGCCTGCTGGCACTCGGTGAGTCACTGACGACCACAGACGGTGACAGCTACGAGATGGGCGGCGTCCTTCCGGCAGCGTTCGAGATGTGCGAACGCTACCAGGCACTCGACCACGTCCAACTCCGGGCGCGCCGAAAGGCGCGTACTGCCGAAACTGGTGAGACTCTCCGCGGGCACGAGTTTCACTACTCCGTTGCAGACGTGAGTTCTGACGCTCGGTTCGCGTTCGATGTCGAACGCGGGGACGGTATCACCGAGGAAAAAGATGGGCTCACCGAGTACCAGACGCTCGGGACGTACTGTCACGTCCACCCGGCGAGTGGTGCGTTCGATACGTTCGTCGAACGAGTGTGACCACATCGCTCCCAAATCAGACGCGAACTGGTCACGTGTCGAGCTGAACATCGCGAAGGCGAGGCACTGGGACCACGCGAGAGAGGGGCGCTCTGGCAGAGGCGGCAGTGCCTCGACGTCTCAGATGGGGTACACCAGATAAGTATAAGTAGTCGTATACAATGGGAGAGTCATGCAATGGACGAACAGATCACGACGCCGGTTCGTGGTTGGAGCGACCGTATCAGCGGCTGGCCTCGCCGGCTGTACCGGGAGTGAGACGGCAGATGACGAGAGACCAGGCGACAATCCCAGTCGGCGGGAAACTGAACGACTGGTCGTCGCTGAAAGTGGTTCGACACCGGAGAGTAGTCAGAGCCCGGAGACGGCCACCGGGGAGCCCTGAGTCTTCCCATGTCCAACAGAGCGACGTCTCTGACGCGGCGTCGGTTCGTTCTCGGAACAATTGGGGCGACGGCTGCCCTGGCAGGCTGTTCGGGGAACGATGCGGCCGCCGACGGAGCCGATGCCGACCCAGGTGACGGAGAGACGACACCGACGAGTGACGCCACGGCCACACAGACAGTCGGTGACGAGACGATGACACCTGACAGGTCTGACTCGGTCTGTGCGCCCCTGGCTGGGAGTCCGACCGCCTACGATGTCTCGGGGACCACCTACGTCTTCGCGTTCGACTATCCCGAGACGTGGACCGTCGGGGAACCGATTCCGGGACAGAACGGGCGCTTTCAGCAGATAACCAGCCAGCCAGTCACTGTCGATGGCAGTCCCAGGACGGCCACCGTCAGAGTTGGCCAGTCCTTGCCCGCCCTCTCGGCGAGCGAGGTCGACACCGAGAAAGACGAACTGATGACACGCAATGTCGACCCGCTTGCCGTCGTCGACGAGCAGACCTTCGACGGTGAGACGGTCGACGTACTCGGGTTTCCCGATGTCCCCCCGTCGAATTACCCCCCTGCGTACACACTGTACCTTCCGTACGGGCCGGGCGACAGCCGTGAGTATTACAGGACGAGCATCGTGACGTACTCCGATGTCTACGGCCTCGAGGACGAGGACAGCGACGCGTGCAACCAACTCATACGGACAGCGACAGAGACGGTTCGAAGCAGTCTTCGACCGAATCCCGAGACGACCGTCGACGACGCCTGAACGGGGGGTGTCGAAGAGTCACCGACAGCGCTACAGTTCGGCTGCGATAGTAGTCCCCGAGTTCGGCTCGACAGTAGGGAATACCAGGTCGGCGAGGTCGTCGAACAGCGACTCACAGTATATGTCCACGTCGCCGTCTTCGACCCCCGCAATGAAGCTGTTGCTGTAGCTGAACCGGAAGATGGTCTGGAAGTAGCGAAGCCCGTCGGCGGTCTCGTGGGGGAGCCAGAAAACACTGGTCAACCCCTCCGGGTACTCCGGCGTGCTGTAGACGTCTATCTCTTCCCCGGTATACTGGAGTGTCCTGACCACTTCGAACTCCTCGCGTCCGCTGCGTGCCTCGATTTCCGTCGAGACTTCTTGCTCCAACTCCTCCGGCGTAATGGGCTCGAACCACTGACCGACGGTGAGAAACGTCTGGTACCTATTCTCGATGATTTCGCTGCGAACGATGACCGTGTACCGGTCGCTGCGTCGGTCGGGACTCGAACCGCTCTCGGTCCAGGTGTCTGGATAGTCGAAGTCGAACACCAGCGGGGTGTCGCCGGTCCCGTACGACTGGAGTTCGGTGGAACCAAACTCGGTACAGGAGATGTCGTCTATCTGTTCACCTGCACCGGGCCCCGTCGCGCCGGTGTCGTCGCCCGACGAATCGTCGCCCGGGTCGTCATCACCCCCTGAAGTGTCGTCGCCGTCCGGGCCATCCCCACCAGAACCCAGACAGCCGGCGAGTCCGGAAGTTGCCCCCGCCCCGGCGAGTGCCGCCAGGACGCGCCGACGACGTACCGGACGGTCCGGTCCCGTCATGGCTCTGCCCTCTCGGTTGCTACGCCATCGAATATCGCGGAGTTGTACAGCGACCGTTTCTGAATGTCTCCGTGCATCGAGACCCCTTTCGTGTATGATAACTTAAAGTATAGTATGTGTCAAGTGAGTGTATTTTGTCCCCAGATTGAGCCGTTCAGTGAATAGGATTGCGTGTGGGTCCAGCCGCCAGGTGACGATATCGGAGAGTTTAGCAGATGCTTGGCCCGCCGGCGGCGCCGAGGATGTTCTCGACCCACGGCGTCATATCACCACCGAGCGTGCCGATGACGATGTCTTTCGCGATGTTGCAGGCAAGTGAAGCGACACCCGTCGCAACGGCGCGGTTGATGTGGTCGGCGTTCATGATGGCGATAGCGAGACTCACCTGCCCGTAAAGGCGTGCAAGTTCCTGTCCGTACGCGGCGACGACCCCGAGGGCAAATCCGCCGGCACCCGTCAGAGCGCCGCCTTTGGTCGCGGCCTGTGCCATGAGGTTGATCATCGAGATGACCTGGCTCAGTTCGTCGAGTAGTTTCTCGGTACGCGCCTGCGAGTAGCCACCGCCGGAGCCGTCGTCGAGGACGCCCGCGACTGTCCCGGTGTCGACGTTGACCGTCCAGAACGCGAACGGACCGTCGTCGTCGGCGACGAGCGCGACCTCGTTCCCGCTTCGGGCCTCGACGACCCGGGCGTCGGCCGCCCGCTGCTCGTCGTCTTCCCAGGCGGCCGCGACCTCCCAGAATGGGACGAGGTCGCGCCCGTCGAGGATGGAGACGGCGCTGTCGTCGTACAGTGCGTCCTCGACGACAGCGACCCTCGCGGTTCGTTCGGCGGTCAGTCGGAACGCACGCTCGGGGTCGTCTGCGACAGTCCGGTACTTCGTCAGGTCGAGTGCGTCCGTGTGCTGAAGAATTTGGTCGGTGCCAAACCGGGGGCGCTGCTGGTGGAGAACGACGCGCAGGGTGTCCTGATAGGTGTGTGAATCGTCGGTGATGGCGTCCGGCATCGGGCCCTGCAGGAGCATCAATTCTGCCGGCGTGACCGTGAATCCAGCGTCGAGTGCGTCGCGTACCGCCTCGGCGTCCCCGCTGGCGGCCGCCTCGTGGAGGCCGCGCACGGAGAGTTTGCTCGTCAGGATATCGT
>JAZKTK010000090.1:0-12959 GCA_036625595.1 Haloarculaceae archaeon
ACGTTGACACCGATGGTGCCCTCCGTCCGGCCCGTGGACTTGGTGCGCTGGCCGCGAACCTTCTGCCCGCGCTTGTGGCGGACGCCCTTGTAGGAGTTTATCATCTTCATGCGGTTGATGTCCTGACGGCGCGTCAGTTCGAGGTCGTTGCCGACCTCGTGGGTCGTCTCGCCGGCGAAGAAGTCGTTCCGGTGGTTCGAGAGCCACTCGGGTACTTCGTCGGCGTATCCTTCGACGAGTGAAACGATTTCGTCGATGTCGTCCTCGTCGAGCGCACCAAAGGTGGCCCGACGGTCGACCTCTGCCTTGTCGGCGATGATGCGCGCCGTGCGGCGACCGATACCTTTCATTTCCGTAAGCGACCGCTCGACGGACTTGGTGCCGTCGAGGTCGGTCTGGCCGATGCGGACGAAGTAACGAATGTCCTCGTCTTCCTCGTCCGCGTTTTCGGGTTCTTCTGCACTCATATGTAGTGGATGTGTTGCACGTCGTGGCGGGGATTCGAACCCCGGAGGCTGTACGCCACAGAGTTAGCAACCCTGCGCCTTGGGCCAGGCTTGGCTACCACGACACGCGTGCCTTGATTACTGTCGCCCGCCGACGCGGACTCGGGAACAGGCGAACCACCACACGGTTCCAGGTTCCCTACACGACTGTACCCCTACATCCCCACCCGGCATATAAAAACGCAACGGAAATCCTCGCGCGTGCCTACGACTCTCACGATTCCGGACCGTCTGGACCCAAATCACCCGTCTATCCGGAACGCCGGAGTACGCAACCCTTTTCGCTCATCCAGAGCCTACGGAGAGCCATGACATCGACTCCTCCGACCGTGGAGGCAATCCGGGAACAACTCGGGAGCGTCGAGGACCCCGACCTCGGCGACGACATCGTTTCGCTCGGCCTCGTCAACAGCATCGATATCGACGAGGAGACCGAGACGGTCCACATCGACCTCTCGCTCGGTGCTCCCTACTCGCCGACAGAAACGACGATGGCGGGCGACGTGCGTGAGGCACTCGCCGATATCGACTGGGACATCGACCTCTCGGCGTCCATCGACAGAGGTCTCGACCCCGAAGACTCCGTCTTGCCCAACGTCGAGAACATCATTGCCGTCGCCTCGGGCAAGGGCGGCGTCGGCAAGTCGACTGTCGCGGTCAACCTCGCGGCCGGGCTCGCGGACATGGGCGCACGCGTTGGATTGTTCGATGCGGACATATACGGCCCGAACGTCCCGCGGATGGTCGACGCCGACGAACCGCCACAGGCGACCGAAGACGAACAGATAATCCCGCCAGAGCAGTTCGGAATGAAGCTGATGAGCATGGACTTCCTGGCGGGTGAGGACGACCCCGTCATCTGGCGGGGCCCGATGGTCCACAACGTCCTCACGCAACTCTGGGAGGACGTGCAGTGGGGCCACCTCGACTACATGGTGGTCGACCTCCCGCCGGGAACGGGCGACACGCAGTTGACGCTCCTCCAGAGTGTTCCCGTCTCCGGTGCGGTCATCGTCACGACGCCCCAGGAAGTCGCACTCGACGACGCTCGGAAGGGACTCAAGATGTTCGGTCGTCACGACACGCCCGTGCTGGGTATCGTCGAGAATATGTCCTCATTCCACTGTCCGGACTGTGGGAGCGACCACGCTATCTTCGGTGAGGGCGGCGGACACAAACTCGCAGACGAGGTGCAGATGCCGTTCCTCGGGGAGATTCCGCTGGACCCCTCGATTCGAGAGGGCGGGGACGCGGGCGCACCGATAATTCTCGACGATGGCGAGACGAGCGACGCACTCCGGGAATTCGCTCGTGAGACGGCGAACATGCAGGGACTGGTCCACCGACAGCGCGTCTCTGGCCAGCGAAACTAGAGCCAGTACTGTTTTCAACGCGGTCTCAAAAAGAAGTGACATGACTCGCAGACGGACGCGGCGAGCGTTTCTTAGGGCGGGGTTTGCCTCCGGGACAGTTCTCGTTGCTGGCTGTAGCAGCGGGGAAGAACTCCTGGGCGAAACGGACGACAACTCGACGCCAACGACCACACAGACAGAGTCGTCCAGCGACGGCGGCGATACGTCGGACGACCCGGAGCAGTCAGACGACGGGGCACAGACTGACGACGAGTCTCCGGACGTGTCACTGGGCGAGCTAGTGTGGCCGATGGCGCGCTACGATGCGGCGGGGACCGGCCACAACCGCAACGTCGTGGGGCCGGCCGAAGAGCCGACTGTGCAGTGGAACATTCCGATCGACGGCGAACCGGTGACAGAGCCTATCGCTAGCGAATCGACGATTTTCGTCGCGACGAGCGAACAACTCCTCTACGCGTTCTCGACGGCGGATGGGAGTCTTCGCTGGTCGACGTTTCTGGAGGGCACGATTGGCACACCGGCCCTCGGCGATGGCAAGGTGTTCGTTCCCCACGCCGGGATAACTGCTTTCGACCCGGTGACTGGCGACGAACACTGGCACTATCCAAGCGACGGGACCGGTGCCTTGACACCGGCACTGTACGAGCGAGACCAGGTCTTTGCCGGTCTCACCGACAAGTCCGGCACCAGCCAGATACTCGCGTTCTCGTCGAGTGGCCAGCGACAGTGGGAGCAATCGAATCTGAGCGTCGGGACAGGCGGAGTACAGCCGACGAGTCTCTCCTCGGATGGGGTTCGCCTCTACGTTACGGGCCGTGGCCCGGGTACTGTCGTCCTCAATCAGCGACGCGGTGACAGAGAGGGGACGCTGGACATCGAGTCGAAACCCGGACTGGCAATCGGTCGGGAAGTGCTGGCCTACGGTGGAAACGAAGCGGGCATCCGGGGCCGGAACGACGAGAGCCGTCGGAGCGTTCTGAACAACAAGGTCCGTGACGTACAGGCGGCGACTGCGCCGCTCATCACCGACGACTTCGTCGTCTGGTGTACCGACACCAACCCGAACGGTGACCGGAACGGCATGATGGCGTTCGACCTGGACGACGACACGCTGCGCTGGACTGAAGGATTTAGCACCGAGATGCCACACGCGCCCGTCGCGAGCAGCGACCACATCTACGGGACCGGTCGGGAGTGGCTCTACTGCACTGCAAGCACCGGTGCTGACGTCTGGCGAATGCGACCCGGTGGCGAGATAACGTCGGAGATGGCGATTGGTGGCGGCAAACTCTACCTGGGTGTCGAACGAGAAGCCGGCCACAGGCTGATTGCACTCGGCAACGGCGACTGATTGTCGGCTATACCTATTCAGGGAATTCACGACCGTGCGGTCGCGACGTTCTGTACAGACGTACAGCCGGCAGTATGAATCAGGACGACGCCGCTTCTGCATCCAGGTCCGCCATCGTCCACTGCACGACTCGAGCCTCGACGAGGTGCTGTGTTTCGATGTCGTCGCCACGCTCGAACGCCTCGATTGTTGCTCTCGCGTCTGCGAGCATCTCCGCTTCACGAGCGCCGTGGTCCTGGCGACTCCGCACGTCGTTGGTCAGTGCCTCGAAGTCGTCACGCAAGTCGAAGTCTGCCCGCGCGGCGTTGCATCGAGAGATGGGGTTCATCCCCGTCTCCAGCACCAGGTCACAGACTGTCTCCCAGTCGTTCGCACAGAAGTACACCGACACCTCGCCGAGGATGTCGCGCCAGGCCACGCGTCCGCTGTGTTTCATCGCCTCAATGGCGCGTGGTGGCACATCGAGTCGGTGCGCCGTGTCAGGGTTACCACAGAGACAGCACGGTCGTTCCCGCTTGCCCGTGTACATACGCGGGGCTCAGGGTTGGTCCCGCTTATCGATTCCGCTGCCAGTCGTCGCGTGGGTACCGCCACTGATGGCGCGTGAGACCAGAGAGACTCGCCGGCGGCGTCGTTCACTGTCGTGGACAACGAGGAGGGGCACCAGTATCCCACCGCGTGAAAACGAAATCGTTTTCGGCCTGTTAGTATATTCCAGAAACAGTCACACCCTCATGACCGATGACAGGAGGTGTCGAGATGCCCCCCGGTGAGCGGCTTCTCGTCCCAGTTTCGGAGAGTGCGACGTTGCGCGCGACGGTCGGCTACGCCGTCGAGTCGGCACTCGAATCATCATCTCCGTCTGCTCCTGCGACTATCCGATTCGTCTACATCCATTCGCCCAGGCTCGACGACGATCTCGAGGACCGCGAGCACGCCGAAGAGTTACTCTCGCGCGTCTCCGTGTGGGCCGAAGAAGACGCTGGCGACCACGAGGCCGAACTCCGCATCGAGACCACGAGCGTCGGCGGTGAAGAGTACATTTTCGGCCCCTCGGATATCGCAGCCCTCCTGGAATCGGAGATTACGAGTCAGAGGACTGACCGAATCGTCCTCGACCCCGAGTACGACCCCGGAATCGGCGCGCCGCTGTTGCGGCCGCTCGAAGTCGAACTCGCGAGAGAAACGAGTGTCTCCGTCGAGGAGGCACCGGTCGAACCTCCGACCCGTCGCGTCCCCTTGCTTCGCCAACAGACGGCAGTCGGCGCCGGCGCACTCTTTGGTCTCTCGTTTATCTTCTATCACGTTCTCGGCGGCACGTTCGACCTCTTCGACATCGTGACGGGGACAATCAGCGCGACAATCGTCGCCGTGTCCCTGGCTCGCGTTTCGCTGAATCGTCGGCCGAACGGGAACTCGTTTCTCCGCCTCGGTCGCGGGATACTCTACATTCCGTATCTGCTGTACGAAATCGTTCTGGCCAACATCGTCGTGGCGGCAGTCATTCTCAATCCACGACTGCCAATCGACCCGCGGATGACGCGTGTCCGAGCGAGACTGGTCGGCCCGCTCCCGGTGACGACACTCGCCAACAGCATCACGCTGACACCGGGGACGCTGACCGTCAGAGTTCGCGGCCAGGACCTCGTGGTGCACACGCTGGTTCCGTGGGCACGCGACGGTCTCTTCGACGGGTCGCTTGAGCGCGCGGTCCGGTTCGTCTTTTACGGCCGGGCCGCGATGGCCGTTCCGTCACCGTTGGAACGCGACGAGACCGAAGTGTTGCAGAAACCACCAGACGCTGAGTCTGAGTCGGCAGACGGAAAAACGGCACCAGATGACCAGCCAGAAGGTGACAACCGATGAGTCTTGACCCGTTTTTGTCGGACCTCTTTCTGACCACTGCGGCGGTACTCATGCTTCTCGCAATTGCGATGTTCTACCGTGCCGTCAAGGGACCGACGACCCAGGACCGCGTGCTCGCGGTCAACGTCATCGGAACAAACACGGTCATCGTCCTCGCACTGCTTTCGGCGGGACTGGACGAACCGTCACTGCTCGACGTGGCACTCGTCTACGCGCTGTTGAACTTCCTGATGGCAGTCGCCATCTCGAAGTTCACGGTCGAACGGGGTGGTGTCCTGTGATGGGGACGCTCCACATCGGCGCAATCGTCGTCTGTCTGGCGCTCGGGCTGTTCTTCACGCTGGTCTCGACCGTCGGCGTCCTGCGGCTCCCGGACGTCTTCTCGCGTGCACACACGGCATCGCAGGCAGACACGCTGGGTGCTGGCTTCGCGCTCGCCGGGACCGCACTCGCCCTCGGTGTCCAGTCGCCGACGGTCAAGACGGTCCTCCTGCTCGTCTTCATCTTTGTCACGAATCCGACAGCCGCACACGCGATTGCTCGCTCGGCCGACGCGGAGGATATCGAGGCCTGGACGGTCGACGACGACCGTGACGATGCGACGCTGGCGCAAGCGGACAACGGCCCAGCGCCGAGCGACGAGGAACTGGGAGGTGAGGAAGCATGATGGCTGAACTGCTGCCGCTGGCAGTTCCAGAGCCCGTGCCAATCTCGCTGTTCGAGGCCGCGCTGTTCGTGTTCGTGCTGGCGACAGCAGTCGCGACAGCACTCCTCCGGGATATTCTCGCGGTCATCGTCGTCTTCGCGGCCTACAGCCTCGGCATGGCGATATTCTACGCCGTCCTGCTGGCTCCCGACGTTGCGATGACGGAAGCCGCAATCGGTGCTGGCGTCACAACGATACTGCTGTTGCTGACGATTGCGAAGACGGTCCGGCCGGCCGAAGAGCGACTGTTCGAGCGGATTAGTGTGCCTGGCCTCTTCGTCACCGGTGCGTTTTTGACCGTACTCGTCGCGACGATTCGGGAGTTCCCGGCCGTCGGCGACGGGCAGTCGATGGCGTGGTTCAATCCCGCCGTCACGCAGTACTACATCGACTCCTCGTACGCCGATACCGGCGTCGAAAACGCCGTGACGGCCGTTCTCGCCGGCTACCGTGGGTTCGACACCTTCGGCGAGGCGACGGTGGTGTTCGCGGCCGGTGTCGCAGTGCTTATCGTACTCAAACGGACGGTGTTCACTCGTGAGTGAGCGCAACCGACAGGACGGTGACGGGTCGCCGTACGTCGAGAGCCAGGTCATCATGACGACAGTCCAGCTCATCGCGCCGTTCTCGATGACCTACGGACTGTTCTTGCTGTTCCACGGCGCCGACACGCCCGGTGGGAGCTTCCAGGGCGGAGCGATAATCGGGGCGACAGTATTGATGATTGCGTTCGCGTTCGGCATCGAATCGACCCGGGAGTGGCTGCGCAACCGAACCGTTGTGGCACTCGCGGCTGGCGGCACGGCAGCGTTCGCGCTCGTCGGCTTCGTTCCGGTCCTCGTCGGGGGGAACTTCCTCGAATACGAGATGTACAAGAAAGCGTTCGGAATCAAGGCCAAGTGGGGACTCGAAGCCATCGAGATACTCGGCGTGGCACCCATCGTGGCCGGCGTCGTCTGTGGCCTGTTTTTCGCCCTCAGCGCCGGGTTTCTCTCGGGTGAGAGTCTGTGGGGAAGCAGGGACGAGGGTGCGAGCGATGTCGACGCGGTGACCGAGGTGACAGACGATGATTGAACTGCTTACACACCAGTACACGTATCTCCTGTTCGCACTGTTGCTTGCAATCGGCCTCTACATGATGGTCGCAAACTCGAACCTCGTCAAGATGATCATCGGGTTGAACCTGTTCCAGACGGCTATCTTCCTGTTTTTTATCAGTACTGCCTACGTCGCTGGCGGGTCGACACCTGTCATCCCGAAGGAAGCCGTCGCGTACGACCCGTTTGTCAGCCCGCTCCCGCAGGTCATCGTGCTGACCGCAATCGTCGTCGGTATCGCACTGACTGCGGTCGCGCTGGCGCTCGTCGTCCGCATCTACTCGGAGTACGGGACACTCGACGAAGACGTCATCAGGAGGGTTCGTGCCGATGAGTGACCTGCTCGGCATCAACCCGGAACTGCTGCCGGCGTTGCTCATCGCCGTGCCGATTCTCGCAGCGACGCTCCCGCTCGCACTGGGCGTTCTGCGCGAGCGAGTAGGGTGGGCTGTCTCGGTGGTCGTCCTCGCCTTCGAGGCGCTGCTGGCGACTCTCCTCGCGTACGCCATCTACGTTCAGAACAGCCGCGTTGTCCACGTACTCGGTGGGGAGGCGTTTGGACGCAAGGACGTCGTCGTCGCGGGTACCGAGACGGAGAACTTCATCGTCGGTATCGAACTCGTCGGTGACGCGCTCTCCGGTCTCGTCGTGGTCGTCGTCGCCGTCGTCGCGCTCGCTGTGCTCGCGTTCACGCGTCGTGGCGGCCCACGCGGGAACGCCTTCTACAGTGGCTACCTGCTGCTGACGGGCGGACTGATGGGCGTTGCCGTCACCGGTGACGTGTTCAACCTCTTCGTCTTCCTCGAAATCACGGGGCTGACGACGTACGCGCTCATCGCGAGTGACTCTTCGGCTGACTCGGCGGTCGCCGCGCTGAAGTATCTCGTCATCGGGACGGCGAGTGCCTCGATGTATCTCGTCGGCGTCGGCTACCTGTTCGTCCGGACCGGGACGCTGAACATGGTCGACCTCTCGCGGTCGCTGGCCGGCGACCCCACCTGGATCGACGGTGCGCTGTACACCGACCCCCTCGTGGCTGCTGCCTTCGGCTTTATCGCGATTGGGCTCATGACGAAGGTGGCTATCTTCCCGCTACACACCTGGCAGCCCGACGCCTACTCCGAAGCGCCAGACGCGGTGACCATCTTCATCTCCGCGCTCGTCTCGACAGTGAGCGCGTACGCCTTCGCTCGTCTCACGCTGTTCGTGTTCACGCCCGACTTTTTCGCTGTGAATCCGCTGCTTATCGACGCCGTGCTGGTGATGGCCGGACTCAGCGTCGTCGCCGGGAGCGCGCTGGCGGCATCACAGCGCCGCATCAAGCGGATGTTCGCCTACTCCTCGGTCGCGCAGTTCGGCCTCGTCATCATCGCAATCGGCGTCGCCGTCCACCCTGCCGGGGGGGAAGAGGCAGTCCGGTTTGCCATCTACGGGGCGGCCTTTCACCTCGTTGCTCACGCCCTCATCAAAGGCGGCCTGTTCGCGACGGTGGGAGCGATTGCCGAAAGCGAAGACGCCCGGACGATAGACGAGTACGCCGGTCTGGCACGGCGCCGACCGTTCCTTTCGGGCGCGATGGCGGTACTCGGTCTTGCCATCATTGGCGTCCCGCCGACGGCCGGCTTCATCGGCAAGTGGTACGTCGCCGTCGCGGCCGTTCAGACAGGGCTGTGGCCGGTCGTCCTGGTCGTCTTCGCCAGCACCGTTCTGACGCTGTTGTACGTCGCCCGAATCCTGGAGAAACTCTACTTTGACCACCCGGACGAAACCGCAGCAACCGAGGCGGCAGCCGACCCCGCCGTCGTCGCAGACGGCGGTGAGTCCGAGAACGACGGTCTCAACACCGGTCGGTCGCTGGGGATGGTCGGACTCGCAATCGGTGCCGCGATTCTCGCAGTCGTTCTCGGATTTGCCGGCGCGGAAATCGCGTCGGCACTCGACCCGGTCGTCGACGCTGTCGTCGATTCGGCTCCAGCCGTGGATGTCGGTGATGGCTCCCCGGTCTGGGATACCGCCGAAACCACAATGGAGGTGACCACTAGTGACTGAACACGTCGTCACGTCGTACCGACCGCTCGCAGCCGTGCTGGTCTCGGCACTGGCCGTCGCGCTCATCGTTGCATCACACCGCCGACCGAACATCCGCGAGGGATGGTCGGTGCTCGCAGCGCTCGCGAAGTTCGGTATCGTTGTGAGCATGCTCCCCGGCGTGTTGAACGGGCTGGAGTATCGCTGGTCGCTGGGCGAGTTCGTCTTCGGCATCGAGTTCGCGCTCCGCGCTGATGCGCTGGGACTGCTCTTTGCGATGCTCGCCAGTTTCCTCTGGATTTTCACCGCATTCTACACCACCGGATACATGCGCGGTCTGGACGAGCACGCACAGACGCGCTTTTTCGCATCCTTCGCTGCTTCCCTGTCGGCCGCCATCGGTATCGCGTTCGCGGAGAATCTGGTGGTCATCTTCATCTTCTACGAGCTGCTCTCGGTGGTGACCTACCCGCTGGTCGCCCACGACGAAACCGAGGAAGCGAGAACTGCCGGCCGGAAGTACCTCGCGTACACCTTCTTTGGCGGTGGCTTCCTCGTCCTCGGTGGGACGGCGCTCGTCTACTGGGCTGCCGGGACTGTGCAGTTCGGCGAGACTGCCGAAGGGCTCCGGATGCTGGCCGAAAGCGACCCAATCATCGCACAGGGAATCTTCGCCTTCCTCGCGCTCGGATTCGGGACCAAAGCCGCAATCATGCCGTTTCACTCCTGGCTCCCCGACGCGATGGTCGCGCCGACGCCGGTCTCGGGACTGCTGCACGCGGTTGCGGTCGTCAAATCCGGTGCCTTTGGTGTCGCTCGCGTCTTGCTCGATGTTTTCGAGCCAGAGCTGACCGCGGACATCGGGATGCACATTCCGCTCGCGGCGCTGGCCGCCTTTACCTTCCTGACGGCGTCGTTCATCGCGCTACGGAAGGACAATCTCAAACGCCGACTGGCCTACTCGACGATTAGCCAGCTTTCATACATCATCATGGGAATGGCGCTGCTGACGCCGTACGGCATCGTCGGCGGACTGCTCCACATCCCCGCTCACGCGTTCATGAAACTCACGCTGTTTTTCTGCGCGGGCGCAATCCACGTCGAGACCCACACCGACGACATCTCGCGGATGGCGGGCATCGGCAAGCGGATGCCGCTGACGATGACGGCCTTTACGATTGCCGCCGCTGGCATGGCCGGCATCCCACTCGTGGCAGGGTTTGTCAGTAAGTTCTACATGCTCGTCGGTGCGCTCGGCATGGAGGCACAGATTGCGGGGGGCATCTTTGCCGTCTCACTCATCATCTCGGGCGTATTGAACATCGCTTACTTCTGGCCGGTGGTCTACACCGCCTTCTTCGAGAGCGAAGACGAACACGACGCGAAACCCCTCGCGGAGTTCCCGATGGGTGGCATCCGTGACTCCTACGAGTCGGTCGTCGCTGCTGACGGCGGGCCGGCCGCTGCAGACGGCGGCCACGAAGACGAGGGTCACGAGACACACAGCGACCACGACGACCACGGCCATCACAACGGACCGCCGCCGGGCGGCTGGGACCGTCGTACACCCTTCACCGAAAGCACCTGGCTGATGCTGGTCCCGATTACCGTCATCGTTACCGGCGCAGTCGTACTCGGTGTCGTTCCGGGCATGACCGGATTCCTCGACCTGGCCATCGAAATCAGTGAACAGGTACTCGGTGTCACTATCGGAGGTGGGCTGGCATGAGCGAACTCGCAACCGTCGTTCCGCCGTTCGTCATCGTCGCCGTCGCAGCCGCGCTCGTGACTGTGCTCCCGCGGCGAATCGGGCACGCAATCGGCGTGCTCTCGCTCGTCGCTGTCGCCGCAATCTCGCTGGCCGCGCCGGCTGGCACCTACTATCAGACGAGTCTCTTCGAACTGTTCGATGTGGCGCTGTTCAGCGTCAACGGCTTCTCGTCGGCCTTCGGCTTCGCTTTCGCCGCACTGGGCGGTGCCGCGGTCCTGTATGCCTACTCCAGTGACGCACCGCGCATGGTGACTGCCTTCGCGCTGACCTACGTCGCCTCGACGATGGGCGTCCTCTTCGCCGGCGACTGGCTCACGCTCCTCTTTTTCTCGGAGTTGATGGCCGTCACCAGTACGCTGCTGGTCTGGCACTACGGCGGCGCAGCCGTCAGAGCGGGGTTCCGGTACGCGCTCGCCCACGGAATCTCCGGGAGTCTCCTCCTGCTCGCGGTCACGTGGCACTTCGTTGAGACGGGAACCTTCCTGTTCCCTGAATCGGGGGTCGCCTCGATTGCGAGCGGGATGCCACTCTACCTCGCCATCGTCGGGATGGGTATCAACTGCGGATTCGTCGGGCTGCACTTCTGGCTCCCTGACACCTACCCGCGGCCCCACTTTGCGGCGAGCGTCTTCCTCTCGGTGTTCACCACGAAGACCAGCGCGTACGTCATGTATCGCATCCTCCCGCTCGGGGATTCGCTGACGCTTGCCGTGGCGTACATGGGCGGCGTGATGGCCGTCTACGGTGTCGTCTTTGCACTCCTCCAGCACGACATGCGCGCGCTGCTCACCTACCACATCCAGGCACAGGTCGGCTACATGATTGCCGGGATGGGACTGGGGCTGTATCTTGGTGGCAATGCGCTCGAACTCGGTGCTGGCGGCGCGCTCGCTCACGTCTTTAACAACATCCTGTTCAAAGCGCTGCTGTTCATGGCCGTCGGCGTCATCATCTATCGAACCGGCATCGAGGACCTCTACGAACTCGGCGGTCTCTGGCGGGAGATGCCCCTGACCGCCGCCGGCTTCGGTCTCGGCGCGCTCTCGATTACCGCCATCCCTGGCTTCAACGGCTTCATCAGCAAGGGGATGATTCTCGACGCGGCAGACCCACACTACTATGGGTCGGCAGCCACCGAACCGATTTACTGGCTCCTCTGGCTCGGTGCTATCGGGACGCTGCTCTCCTTTATCAAACTCGGCTACTACGCCTTCTTCCACGGCGAGTGGGACGGCCCCAAACTCGCCGACGCAAAGCCCGGCCACACGGTGGCAATGCTTTCGATTGGTGGACTCTGCCTGCTCTTTGGTGTCTGGTGGGAAGGACTCCTGTCGGTGCTCCCGTGGCCACTCGTCGCTGAGGAAGCGTACCATCTGCACCCCTATAGCGCCAGTCACCTCCAGAGTCAGGCGATACTCATCGGTATCAGCGCCGTTGCCTTCGCCGTCATCAAGAAACCGCTCTCGAAACTGGGGCACGTCCCTGACCCGGCCAAGGCGGTCAGCTGGCTGGCGTTCTACGGCGGCAAGGCGGGGGTCGTCGGCGTCACCGAACTCTACGGTGTCGTCGACCGTGCCGGAATCCGACTGGTGCGGACCTGCTACTGGGTCGGGTCGAATCCGGCGCTGGCGGCCGCGCGGGTCGCTCGTCGACTGCCACGCACCGTTCGTCCGACCCTCGGTCACGACGAACCGCCGACTGACGGCGGAACTGTCTCCCGGCACTACCTCCGGGCGGACATCAGAACGACAATCCTTGTTCTGACGGCGGTTCTCACCATCGTGCTCCTCCTCGCGCTGTAGCGACTCGGCAGTGTTTCGTCGCTTCCAGATTTCTAGAGGTGTCTGACCCGATGTATCAACGCGTCCGGCAACACGTCTGGGGAGAGGAAGTCCTCGCCGGGAACTGCGTCAGTTTCGAACCCGGGGTCCTCGGCGGGTGGTCCACCTCGGTTTTCCGGTGGCGGTGCGCCGTGAGCGTACACACTGTTGGGGTGGTCATACGCCCAGACGTGCATCACCCACGGTGTCCGGCACGGTTCGTTCAGGAGCTCGGTGAAAGATGGGTTCGAGTGAACCAGCCAGTACTTTTTCCAGGAGGAGACACCCGGTGCGCCGGTGTGGGCGTGCCACGGGAGACACGGGTCGGTCTCACTGTCCTCGTCACCGTACACGGCCGGCGGTGGTTCGATGCGATTGCCACCGCGTGTCGCGATGAACATCACACCGAGTGGTCGCCACCATCGGTGGTCGACGAGAATC
>JAZKTK010000091.1:0-12802 GCA_036625595.1 Haloarculaceae archaeon
GTCGCCCGAGACATCGACACGGTTATCAGTACCGCCAGTACCAATGTTCCGTCTCAGGTATCCACCGGCACTGTTTCCGTTGACGTCGCTCGGATCCGCATCTGCACCGGCGTACCCGAACCGGAAGTCGTCGTTACCGGCATCGCCGAGAGTCCCGTTCTCACCGAGAGTCCCGTCATCGCCAGTATCGGCATCGATATTAACCTCTAGCTGGTACGAGTTTGGGTTGTTCGGCCAACCGGTATAGACGCTGTCGTCTAGCTCGACCGAAACGACAGTGGTCGGTCCAGCACTGACTCTCGCAGTGAAGAAGGACCCATCAGACGGATCGGAATCTGTCAGGACTACGTCCGCGAATGGGTTGTCCGACCCGTCGTTGTGACGTTCTTGCACAGCGTAGAACGTGAGGTCGAAAGTCAGACTGTCGGTTTGAATTTCGTTGCCGACACTGGTCGGGACTTCCCACCAGAAGCCGAGGCAGCGCTCACCGTCGTCGAATGATTCTTCTTCGTCACCAGGGAACGCCTGGCGTCCGTCGTCATCACTGCCGTCCAGCGGTACGCCTGTCTGCAGGGCTGCCAGAATCTCTCTGAGAGTTCCCTCCAGAACGACTTCACCAGGTGCGCCCGTTTCAGTGGGCCTACCTTGCTCGTCGGGGTCGTAGTCACCGTGCGTTGTGTAAAACAGGCACCCCTCGATGGCGTCTGCGAGTTCACCGTCGCCGTCGATTTGGGAATCTGTCTGTGCGTTGTTTTCTTTGTCGGAATCTGCCTCGGGTTCCGTGACGGTGTTTTCGTCGTTGGAAGTCAGTTCGCCGCCAGCCCAGATGTAGCCCGGGTTGTCGACGATGGAGAAGCAGAACCGCCCCCAGCTGTAGTCGCCCGGCTTAACGTCGTCTAGTTCCTGCTGGACATCTTCGCCGCCGTTCACCGTTCCTCCGAACGACTGGCCGCCACCATTAGCCGCGCCTTGGTATTCATAGATGTCAGCCTTGACCGCGAGGTCGAGTTTGCCTGCGGTGAGACTGTTGTCCGTGAACGATTCCTCGTCGCTGAAGTACGCGCTCGTTCCGAGTCCTGCACCAGCGCCCGCGACCCCGATTGTCCCGAGGCCGGCGAGCACTTTCCGCCGTGAGATGTCGTATTTGTCTGGCATTGTTGTCTCCCGTTCGGTCCACACAGCGTGGCCCGAACTTGCCACATCATCCCATCCCCATCCCCATAGATAATCACAGCATCAGGAGCTGCTAACCGCCCGCTGAAACAACAAACGTCTCGTTTGTCTCACCGAATCGATGGGTTAGGAGAACTAACCACCCGTTGAAGCCACTCAATAACCGACTGTTTAATCTTAGTTGCCAGTTAATTTCCCCGCAGTCTATTGAATTTGTGATTAGCTCTGAATCAACGACAGGTTCATAATCCCTTCGTGAGAGTCAAAGTACACAGAAGAGTCAATCAAAGCGAAAGTAAGTGTAGTTAAAAATAATTAAAGGGGGAGTCTACAATGGGTATCCAGCAAGCAGACAGGCGAATAGAGCCGGAGGTCGTCCACGACGTTCTCCGCAACGACCGAAGACGGCGTGTGATTCAGTATCTGAAACAGCGATTGGAGCCGGTCTCGTTGCGTGAGCTCTCTGAACGGGTCGCAGAGTTAGAGACCAGTAAATCGCCACCACCGCGAAATATCCGCCAGAGCGTCTATAACTCGCTTCACCAGACTCATCTCCCGAAACTCGACGAAATCGGGATCATCGAGTACAACAGGAATCGAAAGACGGTCGAACTTCGTGAGCGCGCGCGTGATGTCGACGTGTATATGGAAGTCATCACGCGGTTTGGCATCACCTGGAGCACCTACTACCGCTCGCTGGGGGTCTTCAGTCTGGTCGCCGTCGTGTTGGCAGAAACCGATATCGCTGCCGGTGCCGGCATCGAATCGCTGCTCGTCGCGACGGCGTTCCTGTTCGTATTCGCCGCGTCGACCGCCTATCAGTTCTGGACCCGGCGGTGGTTCTATCTGCGAGCACTCGTCGCTGATGAATGAAGCCTGGCGAAGCGATAAAACAGCAGTACCGACCACACAACCGGCTGGCTCGGCGGGAACAGTTGAGGGAGAGACGTAAGTTACAGCTTCGGTTGGAGTTACTGTTCCCGGGTAGATTGGCGGCGTGCTTAGTGGGGAGTCGTGATTCTCCCAGGGAACGACTCCCGCGCGGGTGTACAGGGTACTGGGGTATCAGACGCTCGGCTGGCAAGCAAATCCGTTGCTCGTGCGACCTGTCGCGCTCCCACTGACAGTCGACACGGTTCGACGAGTTATCGATTCAGTCAGTCTTGGTCCTTCATCCGTTCCCATGCCGGACTCATCAGAAGTCGTCACCTCGATAGCACTGCGAGCGAGTCTCTCAGTACTTGTGCATGGTCTAAAAAATCGACGGCAGCCGAACTGGTATCCGCAACAGACCCACTATTGGAACTCGGATGGCCGTAGTTGCCGGTTGAATGAATCACTACTCGTGACCAGGCGCGTTCTCAGTGACGCGAAGAAACACCCACAATCGGACATTAGGTGGCTATTAGAGACCGGTACTCGGCTTTGTCAGAGGATGAATCCACCTACGCCTGCAGAGAACAGTATGCCGTGAAAACAACAGATGCAGAACTGAATCGTGGTGTGTCATTCGCGTGTGGAAGTCAGCCCCTAAGACGACTTCAAATCCGACACACGGGGCGGTCCCGACTGCGAACGCCAACCGTGAAAGTATACTATGAGTTATGCTTGAAGAGAAGAGGGCACTACAAACAGTGAACGATTACACACATACGACCGTAATCCAAACCAGTGCGAATCTTGAAAATATCGGTCAGTATCGTTCATTATTATTAAACGCAAGAGACCAAAATCTCCGACGAAATCGCGCCAGAGAGGGAGCTGATATAAACTGAGTTTATTTTTACACAATATTGGAATGAAGAAATAATTGACTATTCGATTAGTTCGAACAAATCGACCCCACAGCGTGGTCATCTCATCTGAGTCTGGTGATTATGTATCGGTAGCAAAAGTGCTACTGGGACGATGATCTGCTGATAGTATACCAGAATTTCGGTCAGAGTTTGCCGGAGACACCATAGTTGAACTATGAGACGCCTGTGGGTAACAGATTCGATGATAGTGAACAGATTTATCCAACCACATCCCAATGATAACGTATGGCATCAAACAGTACAGTCGGTTCGGACGAACGAGTGCTGGATATCGTCGAGGCGCTCAAGGAGTTGCGAACCGCGGGAGTAACAGAACTGGCAGACGCTCTCGACATGCCCAAAAGCACGGTGCACGTTCACCTGTCGACACTCAAGGACCGCGGCTACGTTGTTCAGGACGAAAGCCAGCAGTACCAGCTGAGTCTCAAGTTCCTCGATGTCGGAATGGAGGTCCGAGAGATGCAGGAAATGTACAACGAGGTCGTCCCCAAACTGGACGAAATCGCAGACGAGACAAACGAGAAGGCGTGGTGGGTTACCGAAGAAAACGGCAAGGCGATTTTCCTCGCAAAGTCGCTTGGCAGTCGTGCGATTCGGACCAACGCTCGAATCGGACAGCACACCGAACTCTACGAGCTGGCTGGCGGCATGGCCACGCTCTCCGTACTCCCAGAACCGCGCCGCGAAGAGATCCTCGACAGCTACGAGTTCCCGCTTCCGGACGGTCGAAGTCGAGAGGACCTCGAAGCAGAACTGGACACCGTCGAGGAGCGCGGCGTCGCATACGGGACCGAACAGTTTCTCAAGGGAGTGACTGGAGTCGGAGCGCCGCTGACCGACAACGCTGGCAACGTCTACGGCGCGATTAGTATCTCGGGCCCTGCAGACCGCCTCGACTACGAACGCATCGAGACCGACCTCGCTGACCTCGTGCGAGGAATCTCCGGGGAACTTCGAGTCAATCTCTCCTACAGATAGTTCTACTAACTCGAACGCTCTCGAATGGCGTAAACCCGTTCTTTTACACTGTCTACTCCTCGGGACTGTCCCAGAGAGTACTATATGGGTTGTTCTCTCATGGCGGACAGGCGTTGATGGACACAGAACGACGGCGTGTACTATTCTTCGTCCGACGGACTGCAGAGAAGCACGGGCCGTTGCGTGTTCAGAATAACAGACTGTGAAACGCTCCCGAACAGCATCTTGCCAGCTGGCGAGCGCTTCCGTCCGGCGATACAGATTGCATCTGCATCGATAGCTTCAGCGCTCTCGATTATCGATTCGGCAGGATCACCGCTCCCTTCGCGGAGGTCGACTGGAACGCCGGCATCTTCGAGGAGTTCTTCGGCCCGTTTGACGGAATCGACCTGGACGACCGAAGCGCCCTCGGGATTATCGACGAAGTCGTGCAACAGATACGCGTGGATGTTGTCGGCGTCAAAGAGGTCGAGCACTGTATTGACCTGTGCAACTGCCCGGTCGACATCCTGGTCGATACCGAAGAGTACGTCTTTCATAGTATCCCTTTCAGAGAGAACTGTAAAATATGTATCGCTCGTTTGGAAGCCCCGTTCAGTCGGCTGTGCCGACACCGAGGTGTTTGTCCAGCACGTCCTGGTCTTCGCGCACTTCTTTGGCAGGGCCTTCGTGGACGATGTGTCCTTTCTCGAGGATGTACGCGTAATCGGAGACGCCCAGTGCCACCGGAATGTTCTGCTCGACGACGAGGACGGTAATCCCCTGGTCGTTCAGGTCCTCGATTATCTCCTCGATTTGCCGAACAATGTAGGGAGCCAGTCCCTCAGTCGGCTCGTCGAGCAAGAGCAGGTCGGGGTCAGCGATAAGCGCGCGGCCGATGGCGAGCATCTGCTGTTCCCCGCCGGAGAGGACCGACCCGTGGCTGTGCTCGCGCTCTCTGAGATTCTCGAACATGTCGAGAACCTCGTCGATTGACGGGCCAGTACTCTTGTTCGCCCCAATCTGTCCCATCTCGATATTCTCGCGGACAGTCAGGTCCGAAAAGATGCGCCGCTCTTCGGGGACGAACGTGATGCCTTTCCGGATTGTTTCCTCAGTACTCATCGTCGTGATATCGTCGCCGTCGAACGTAATCGTGCCAGCAGACGGAGTGATGTTTCCGACAATCGAGCGCAGCGTCGTCGTCTTGCCGACGCCATTGCGGCCGACCAGCGAGACGACACTGCCACGCTCGACGTCCATCGTCACACCTTGTAGCACTTTGGTCAGGCCGTAGCCGGCCTCGACGTCCTCCAGCGATAGTATTGGGTCACTCATTCTCGTGCACCTCCAAGGTACGCGTCGCGAACAGCCTCGTCGTTTGCAATTTCCTCGGGCGTCCCACTCGCGAGTACTTCTCCCCGAGTGAGGACGGTAATACGGTCCGAGACGCGCATCACGAGGTCGATGTCGTGTTCGATGAGCATCAGCGACTGGTCGGAGAGAACGTCGCTGATGAGTTCCATCGTCGACTGCGTCTCTTCGCTACTCATTCCGGCAGTCGGCTCGTCGAGCATGACGAGCTCGGGGTCCGTCGCGAGAACGAGTCCGATTTCGAGTCGGCGCTGGTCACCGTACGCGAGCGTCTCGGCGGTCTCGTCTGCACGGCCGCGCAACCCGATCTGTTCCAGTATCTCGTCCGTGTGGGCCGTGATATCGTCGAAGGAGTCCTTGTCGCGGAACATCGCTGACGCAGGCCCGATGTCGTCGTTAAACACCGACTGTGCAGCGACACGAACGTTCTCACGAACAGTGAGACCACCGAAGACGTTGGTGATCTGGAACGAGCGGCCGAGACCGCGTCTGACCCGGTGATGGGGTTCCATGTTCGTGATGTCCTCACCTTTGAACAGGACAGTTCCTTCGGTTGGGATGAGTGCCCCAGTGATGAGGTTGAACGTGGTCGTCTTCCCGGCGCCGTTCGGACCGATGACGCTCCGGAACTCTCCGCTCTCGACTTCGAGGTCGACGTGGTCGACAGCGGTCAGTTCGCCGAATCGCTTCGTCAGTCCCTCAGTCTTGAGAACCATGTCAGTCATCGGTGTTCACCTCCGAGTCCTCGATGCCAAGCGGTGGTTCGTCCTCCCGAGAGTCCTGTATGCGACTGGCGAGCAACGACGGCACCGACACCAGTCCGCGCGGGACGAACAACACGAACAGGATGAAGATGGCACCGATTATCATCCGCCACTGTTCGGTGTATCCCGAGAGAATTTCCTCTGCGCCGAGGAAAGCGCCGGCACCGAGCATCGGCCCGAACAGTGTTCCCATGCCACCCAGCAACGCGATGACGATGACCTCGCCGGAGTGAACCCAGGCGAGCGTCTGGTCCGGTGAGATAATAAACGTGGCCGGATTCACCGCGAGGAGTCCACCGGCGAGACCTGCCATCCCGCCGCTGATGACGAAGGCACGGCGTTTGTACTTGACAACGTCGTATCCGATGAACTCCACGCGCTCCTCGCTCTCGCGGATTGACTGGATGACACTCCCGAAGGGAGCGTTCATCACGCGCCGAGCAAAGAGGAACGACAGAACGGCGAGTACGAGCGCGAAGTAGTAGAAGACGATCTGCTGCTCGATTTCGTATCCGAGAAACAGCAGTTCGATATCGGACAGCGGGGCACCGATGCCGCCGATGCCCATGAGCGCCTCGAATCCGAGCAGGCCGTCACTCCCGCCCGTGAATTCGTATTTGAACACGGCGCTGTAGATAAGCTCGGCAAACGCCAGCGTAATCATCGCGAAGTAGACCCCGGAGACGCGAATCGAGAGACTCCCGACGATCCAGGCGAGTATGGCACAGATGACGATTGCACCGAGTAACACGATGAAGACCGACGACGTGTAGTGCAACATGATGAGCGCCGCAGCGTACGCGCCCACGCCGTAGAACATCGTGTGCCCCAGTGGAACCAGCCCCGCATAGCCCATCACGATATCGAGACTGAGTGCGAATATCGCCCAGATGAGAATCTCGTTGAGCACGATGACGTAGTACCGCTCGCCCATGAACAGAACGGCAAACGGTGCAAGCGCCAACAGTGCGACGAGGAGCAGGCCTAGCTTCTTTTTCGTCGAGTCGTCTAACAATGCCCCTTTCGCGCCGACAAGGAGTTCGCCTTCGCCGCCTTCCGACTCGTCACCCCGCGTTCCAAACAGCCCCTGTGGTTTCACGAGCAACACGCCAATCATCAACAGGAACACGGTCAGTCCCTCCAGGTCTGGAAGGGCGAGGGTGAAATCACCGAAGGTGGCGATGACAGCCTCGTTGTAGGTCCGCATCAGCGTCTGGACGACGCCGACCAGGAGACCGCCAATGACCGCACCGCGGAAACTGCCGAGTCCGCCAAGCACCACGACGACGAACGCCGGGATGATGACGCTGTTGCCCATTCCAGTGTTGACGTTCTGGTAGCCGCCAAGCACGACACCGGCAACCGCCGCCAGTGCGGCTCCAACACCAAACACCAGCGTATAATACCGGTCGATGTCGATACCGACGTTCCTGACCATCTCGCGGTCCATCGAGCCAGCACGGATTATCATCCCGTATTTTGTCCGGTTGAGCAGGTACCAGACACCGGCTGCGAGCAGGGCCGCGAAAATGATCATGAAGTAGTTGTACAGCGACAGCCGCACGGAGAGTATCTCAATCGACTGGCTGAGATAGCCCGGCACTGCGAGCTGTTGCTGTTCTGTCCCCCAGACGAGTCGGATGAGGTCGTTTATTACGAGGACCAGTCCGAACGTCAGAAGGATGTGGTAGAGTGGGTTGCGCCCGTAGAGCGGCCGGATAGTCGTCCGCTCGATGGCTGCTCCGATGACGCCGACGATGAGTGGTGCGGCGATGAGCGCGACCCAGAATCCGACCCCAGCCCCGAGTGGGTTGACGATACTCAGTGCGAAGTACGCCCCAAGCGCGAACAGCTCCCCGTGCGAGAAGTTGATGACGTCCATCACGCCGAAGATCACCGAGAGACCGGCGGCTAAGAGGACGTACACCATCCCCACCGTGAGTCCGTTCAGCAGTTGTTCGATGAAATTAGCGACTACCATGGGGCCAAGATTAGCTCATGTTGCAGCCGAGCTCGCTGGCCGGTGGCAGTGTATCTTCGCCTTCGACTTTGCTGAGGAGTTCGACACCGGGCAGGTCACCGTCCCCTTCGACCAGTTCGGCCATCCACGTCGGATTGGTCGCCTGGTGGTCCCCTTCGCGGAGTGTGATGTCCCCGAGTGCAGTCGTGAACGTCCCGCCTTTGAGTGCGTCCCGGACGTCCTCGGGGTCGGTACTCCCGGCTTTGTTCATGCCTTTGGCCATGAGCCGTATCGAGTCGTAGCCGACGCGAGCGAAGCTGTCCGGCACTGCGTTTTCGGCATTCTGGTAGGCCTCGACGAACTGATTGTTGTCACCGACGTCCAGCGACGGGACGTACCTGACGCCACCGTAGGTTCCAATACAGTTGCTTCCAGTCCCGGCCCGGATGCTCTGGAAGGTCATCGTCGGGCCGACGACAGCGACTTCGTCGGTGAGACCCTGGTTTGCGGCCTGGTTCGTGAAGTTGACGAGGTCGCCGCCAGTCATCCCCAGAATGACTGCGTCCGCGTCGGAGTTGCTAATCTGGCTGATGTACGAGCCGAAATTCGAGGAACCGAGTTCGGACTTCGACGTTCCGACCTCACTGAAGTTGTCGTTTGCAGCCTCCATCCGCTCTTTGACACGGTTGTACACCGAGTCACCGTAGGCGTAGTCTGCGGAGTGGAACCAGACGTTCGAGCCGAGTTCGTTGACAGTGTACGCGGAGATGGCTTCGGCGACCTGTGCGGTGTTTGTCTCACACCGGAACACCCACTGGTTGCACGAACTGCCAGTAATCGGGACAGCCGCGCCGCCCGGGAAGTAGACGAATTCAGCCGAGTTTGCGAAGTCGTTGAGACCCAGCGCGACTGAACTGGAAATTGCACCGAAGACGAACTCTGCACCTTCTTGCTGGACGACGCGCTGTGCCTCGTCACTCGCGGCCCCTGCCTCAGTTTCCGTGTCACCGAGCACCAGGTCGACCTCGAAGTCGTAGTCGTCGTTGTCGTTGATCTGTTCGACAGCGAGCTCTGCGCCCGCTCGCTGATTCGGACCGAGCGAGCTGTAAGCCCCACTAATCGGATTCAGACTCGCAACCGTAACGGTGTCCGTTCCACCTGTCGACCCGCCACCACAGCCCGCGAGGCCGAGTGCACCGACTGCACCGGTCGTTGCCAAAAATTTGCGGCGCGATGTCCCAGTCTGCACGCTTCCGTCCATAGTATCACCTGTGTCGTTCATCGTCACAAGATTGATTCCCACCTAATTCCTATTAAAACCTTCTGTGTGATTGACTGCCAATAACTGCCATGATTCGCCGATTTTGGGTTCGTTCGCCGGATTCCCAGCACCGGTCAGCGATTACTCGACCCAGACAGTTTTGCGGTTGACGAACTCCTTGATGCCTGCCTCGGACAGCTCACGGCCGTATCCGGCGTCTTTGATACCGCCGAAGGGGACGCGCGGGTCGGATTTAGTCATCTCGTTGATGTAGACACAGCCCGCTTCGACCTCACGCGCCAGGCGCTGTGCCCGCTCACGGTCCTCGCTCCAGATGCTCGCACCCAGTCCGAATCGCGTGTCGTTTGCGACCGCGAGTGCTTCATCTTCGTCGGCAACCTCGTAGAGAGTCGCGACCGGGCCGAACGTCTCTTCGGTGTCTGCGGGACAGCCCGAGGGAACGTCCGTCAGTACCGTCGGCGGGTAGAACGCACCCTCGCGGTCGAGTGGTTCGCCGCCGGTCAGGACTGTCGCACCCGCGTCGATGCTCTGCTGGACCTGGTCGTGAAGTTCTGCCATGAGATCAGGGTCGGCCTGTGGGCCGACATCAGTCTCTTCGTCGGTCGGGTCCCCGACAGTGAGGTTCTCGAAGGCGTCGACGAGTCGGTCGACGTACTCGTCGTAGACGTCTTCGTGAACGATGAACCGTTTGGCCGCGATACACGACTGCCCGCCGTTCAGGGTTCGCGCCTGCACGCCAGTCTCGACGGCTGCCTCCAGGTCCGCATCGTCGAGGACGACAAACGGGTCCGAGCCGCCCAGTTCTAGCACGGTCTTTTTGAGGTTCTTGCCTGCTGTTTCGGCGACGGCACGGCCAGCGGGGCCACTTCCCGTCAGTGTCGCCGCGCGCACGCGGTCGTCTGCGAGGACATCGTCGACCTTGCTGGAGCCAATCAGGAGCGTCTGGAAGACGCCCTCGGGATAGCCAGCCTCCTCGAACACTTCTTCGAGCGCCAGCGCACAGCCAGGAACGTTCGAGGCGTGTTTGAGCAGGCCGACGTTACCAGCGGTGACGTATGGAACGGCGAAGCGGATGACCTGCCAGAACGGGTAGTTCCAGGGCATGACCGCAAGCACCGGTCCGAGCGGGTCGTGGACAGTCTTGACCTCCGTCCCCGGCGGACTCGGGTGGTGTTCCTCCGAGAGGTAGGTGTGTGCGTACTCCGCGTAGTGGTCACACGCCCATGCGCACTTTTCGACTTCGGCAACCGCCTGTGAGATAGGTTTGCCCATCTCCTCGGTCATCAACTCCGCGTACTTCTGTTTGTTCTCGCGCAGGACCTCGCCGGCGTTTACGAGGAGTTGCTCGCGCTCGCGCAGCGGGACCTCACGCCACTCCTCGAAGGTCTCTGCTGCCTGTTCGAGCGTCGCTTCCACGCCGCTCTCGTCCAGTTCGGCGTAGGAATCTATCTGTTCCCCTGTTGCGGGGTTGATAACGTCCATAACACTCTACTCTCCCTCGCACAGGCTCTTAGTGATTTTGTTGGTTCTCCCTGCAACACGGGGGCCGGGAAACCGGCCAGACCTTGGGATTTATTTTCGGTCGTGTGGAACACCCACTCGATGTACAAGCACGTAGCCCTGTTAGTCAGACAGGACGGTATGTCTCACGAGGAGTTTGTCGACTACTGGCAGAACAACCACACACCAATCGCAAAGGACATCGAGGGTGTCGTCCGCTACCAGCAGGTGCTCCCGACCGAACCCGAGCACGCTGAGTTCGACGGGCTCGCGGAACTGTACTTCGAGTCTCTCGACGACCTGCACGAGGCGCTGGGCAGTCCGGGCTCCCGGGACTACGACCCCACGAAAGAGATTGCCGCGAAAGCCCGCGAAGACGTGAACAACTTCCTCGCCGTCGAGGAACGGCCGCGCATCATCGGCGAGGAAATCGTCCAGAAAGACGAGGTCGACGGCGACACCGACGGTCTCTACAAACACTCGGCGTTTCTCGTCCGCCAGGACGACATGACTCACGAGGAGTTTATCGATTACTGGCAGAACAACCACACACCGATTGCCCGAGAAATCGAGGGCGTCGTCAAGTACAATACGGTCATCCCGACCGACCCCGAGAACGCCGAGTTCGACGGCGTCGCCGAACTCTACTTCGACGACCTCGAGAAACTCTACGACGCGCTCGGCAGCGAAGGCTCGCGAGACTACGCCCCCGACAAAGGAAAAGCAAAGGAAGCCCGCGAGGACGTGGACAACTTCCTGGCCATCGACGAGCGACCCCGCTTTATCGGACAGGAACAGCTCGTCAAAGACCAGACCTGACACATGCCAGAGTACGAAACACAGGTCCGGGAGGCGTTCCCGGAACTCGACGAGATCTCCGATGACAGTCTCCGTGAGAAGGTTGTCGAGGCGTGGACGCTGGGCCTCGAACGCGGCGGCTGGCGCGACATCGAGGACATTCCCTACGCCTGGAACATCCACGAGGTGACCAACGTCGAGCACGTCCGCGGCGTCACCCGAATCGCCAGAGAAACGGCCCTCGAACAGCAGGAGTTCCACGGAGCTGACCCCGACATCGACGTCATCGTGGCTGCCTGTCTGCTGCATGACGTGGGGAAGTGCTACGAGTACGTCGACTTCGTCGACGAGGAGAAGCTTCTCGACCCGGACCCGGAGTACGCGACTGAGGAAGTGCCCCACTCGCTGTCGGGCTACGCGCTCGCCCACGAAGTCGGCTGTCCGCTGGCCGTCCAGCGAGCGATACCGCACTTCATCGGCGAGATACCGACCCGGACACTGGAAGCCGAACTCGTCAAAAGTGCAAACTCCGCGTCCTCGAACGCGATTACCCAGTCTGCGATGGGTATCACCCTCCAGGAGTGGGTCGACGAATACTCCCAGACGCAGGACTAGAGAACGGGTTCACACGGACAACCGCGCTTCTCGAACACACCCCAGAGTTAAGCCAGCGGAGACGTTGTATTGTCATATGGTAAGTGGCGGATACGACCCCAGCGACCTCGACACGGCGCTCGAAGCACTGCTCAGTGAAGACGAAATTCCGGAGTACTTGTCCGACGAAGAGTGGGACTCCTACCAGCGCGGCGACGAGAGTCTCGTCGACCTGCTCGATGGCCCCGAAATCAGCCAAATCCTCCAGAACAAAGCGTCGGAAATCGAAAACACAGAGTGAGCGAGTTCGGCGAGACACCCCCCAGCGTCGCCGACCAATCGCCGTCGAGTCCCCCGGTCTGTGTGAACGCGCCCCAAAATATATGTTCCACAGGTTAGTTCATCAACATATGCCAGTACCAGGCTACGACCCCGACGACGTCGACGACCTGCTCGAGACGAAACTCGAAGCGGCGGACGTTCAGCAACACCTCTCGGACGACGAGTGGCAGTCCTACCAGAACGACGACGCCTCGCTCGTCGAACTGCTCGACGACGAGCAAATCGATCAGTTACTCGAAGA
>JAZKTK010000001.1:0-109671 GCA_036625595.1 Haloarculaceae archaeon
GGTCGTCGTCGCGGCCGCGCCGTGGTCGGACATCACGACAAGATTCCCCTCCAGTTCAGCCAGTTCGCCCAGCCATTCGTCAACGAGTTTCCAAGCGCGCAGGACCGGTTCGTCGTCCCAGAAGAAGTGATGGAGCACGTTCAGATAGAACAGCGTGACGTGCGTGAAGTCGAGTTCCTCCTCGACGAAGAGGTCGCGGGCGACCTCCAGTCGGAGTTCGAGCAGTCGGAGAATCTCCTCGACTTCTTCGCCGGTCTCTTCGTTCGAGGAGAGCAGCGGGTCGGGATGGACCCGGTAGTCGTACTCTTCGACGAGGCGTTGTTCGAGATCTGCAGGAGCGGTGTAGCCCGAATCAAGCGAGCGATACTCGCCTTCGACAGCGTCGGGCCCACCGGAAACAACGAGCCCGTCGATATCTCGCGGGGGGTACATCGACGGCATGTTGACGACGCCGGCGGTCTGTCCGGCCTCGTTGAGGTAGTCCCAGAGTTCGGCAGTCTTGTAATCGCTGCCGCTCATGATGTCGATGCGTTCCTCGGCGAGGTCGATTCGTTCCCACCAGTAGACGCTGTGCTTGCCCGGGTTCTTCCCGGAGGAGTAACACTTCCAGTTGGGATACGTGACCGGCGGCAGACAGCTCCGACTCGTCGCGTAGGTGCCACTCTCGCGCAGGGCGGCGAGGTTCGGCAGGTGGCCCGCTTCGATCCACGGTTCTGCGAGGAGCCAGCTGGCCCCGTCGAGGCCGACGACGAAGGTCCGCGTCATCTGGTTCGAAAGGGGATATGCCAGGGGATATACGTTTCGTCTGCCCGCCAGGTTCGGGCCCAGGCGTCGGTATTCACGGCATTACTGCTCGCTCGATAGCAGGGTCGCCAGGTCGAGGTCGGCCATCGGAATAGCGCCGAGCAGGGCGGGCAGGTAGACGCCGAACACGCGGTCAACGAGCACGACTGCGATAGCCAGTTCCTCGCTGACTCCAAGGCTGACGAAAACGAGCGTCGCCGACGCCTCGGCAACGCCGACGCCGCCGGGCGTCAGCGGAAGCACCGTCACGCTGTAGGCCATCACCAGAACGACCGGCAAGAGCCAGATTGGTGTGAAGCTCCCACCGAGGCCGGTCAAAAGAAGCCCGACGCGGATACCCGGGAATACCATCAGCGTCCCTGCCCAGGCGAGTGCGTACGGGACAACTACGTTCGGTCGAGCGGAGAGGTCCCGGAAGAGCGCGGCAGAATCTTCCGTGAATGTCGGGAGTTTCCCGACGAGTCCCGCGAGTTGGCTCCCGATTCGAGGGACGCGTGCAGCGACTCGTTCGAGACGGGCGAACAGCACGCCGGCCAGTTCGAGCCGACGGCCGGCAAACAGTACCAATACGCCGACAACAGCGTACAGTCCAGTTGAGAGCAAGATGACGACAGTGAGACCACCAGGCAATCGCGCAAGAAAGAGTCCGAGCCCACAGAGAGCCACTAGTCCGTAGAGCGTGGCATACAGACCGGTTTTCAGACCGGAGATGGTCACGGCCTCAGTCCACGCAATTTCAGTGTAGTGTCTGACAACCACAGGTGCAATCGAGTGTCCGGACACCTTCGAGGGGATAATATGGTTGATGAACTTTATTACGAGGTCGATACGGATGACAGTCGACAAGGGTGTCGATTCGAGAGCGTTTAACAGAATCCACCATTGGGAGAATCGAGCCCCAAATTCAAGAACTGTGACGCCGCCGACAGCGAGCAATATCAGTGGGTCGATATCGACAAGTAACTGGAGTGTGTTACGCCAGGAGACGGTACGAGCAACGTACCAGAACGCAACGATAGTTAGCCCCCACTGCACCGCAGTCAGCAGTCGTTTTCTGCTGCGAGAGGTCATCGGAACTCGCTGCCCTCCTGACCCGTCTCCTCAGCCAACTGCCCCACCGGGACAAACTCAAAGTCGGTATCGAGGATGCGACGAACAGCGCGGCGCATGTATTCGCCTGTACGCCAATAGACGCGTGAGGGGACTCCTTCGACAGCGGGCAAATCAACTAACTCCCATGGGTGGACGTACAGGACAGGTGCGATATCGTGACATGCGAGTAGTTTCATGCCAAGCAGCGTGTACTGAACCCCGAAGAACCGAATCCAGGTGCCGGTCAGCGGAAGTTGAACGCCCGGCATTACCGCTACAGGGACCTCTGTCAGCGTGTCGGGTGCGCCAGGTCGGACAGCACTGGCTGGTACCGGACGCCGTACTTCGTACTCACCACCGTACCAGCCGGGAATCGAGCGACAAGGCACGACGCTGGAATCGTACTCGTAGCCAGTGTCAGCGAGCATCTTGAAGTGGTCGTCGGCAAAGTCGAAAGAAGGCGCACGAAATCCGGTGACTTCAGTGCCACTGGCATCTTCGAGTAGTTGCTTCGAATCTGTCAGTTCTGCCCGTCGGTCCGCAGCGGATAGCTCCGTAAGATGGCGGTGAGTGTGAGTATGCGAGCCAAGTTCGTGACGCTCGGCGATGGTCGCAACTGTATCGGGATGGCTCTCAGCGATTTCAGAGACGGTAAAAAACGTTCCAGCGCCACCGGTATCGGCAAAGGAATCAAGGAGGAATCCGATGCCGTTGTAGCCAACCGCCGTCAGGTCTGTCGTGCCACTGGCACCGCGATACGCGGGCATGTGGGAGAAAAACTCCACGTCGACAGAGAGAGCAGCACGTGGCTGTGGCATCTGGGCCGACGTAGCCAGCCCCTCTACTTGTGTTGTGTGCTTTCGTGGCTTGCATCCAGATTGCAGTCTGTCTGTGATTCTATCGGTAGATACAAACCGACGTGGTGACTTCTCCCAACTGATTTGAGATGACGTGGGCGTCCCCCGCTGGACCACTCCTTTCCCTCCCGGGACTGAGCAATCAGATTCTAACGGTTCTTTTTACTGCGCTTGCCCTCTTTGCGCTTCTCTGGGGGTTCGAACGCTATCGGACCACCTTCTCCAGAACAGAACTCGGCGTGAGCGTGCTTGTCGCAGTCGGTCTCCTGCTCGTCGCCTTTGCCCCTGGTCTCGTCGGCGCGTTCAGCGACCTCGTAAACATTGAGAGTCGGTTCATCTTTGTCCAGATTATCGCCAATGCCGTCTTCCTCCTGTTCATCCTCTATCTCATCGCTGCTGTGAGTAGCAGCCACTCGACCATCGGCGAACTCACGCGCGGCGTGACCGCCCAGCAGGCACCAGCAAATACTGAGTATGTAAACAAGAAGACGCTCTACGTAGTGATACCCGCATATAATGAAGAGAACACCATCGGTGACGTTCTCGGATCACTCCCTGATACTGTCGACGGCCACACAGTCAGAGCAGTCGTCGTCTCAGATGGCTCCGAAGACCGGACGGCACAGGTCGCTCGCGAGTACGACGCCATCGTCGTCGAACATCCACTCAATCAAGGACAGGGTGGCTCTCTGAAGACTGGCTTCCAGATTGCGATGCGTCACAGTGCGGATATCGTTGTGACGATGGACGCCGATGGACAGCATCCCGCCGACCAGCTACCGGAAATGGTCGCCCCGATCACGGCTGACGAAGCGGACTACGTCCTCGGCTCCCGGTACCGCGGCGAGGACCAATCGAGTAACTCACTGGCGCGCCAGAGCGGAATCCGAGTGTTTACCTGGCTCATCAACCGACTCGCCAAGACAGACATCACTGACTGCACCAACGGTTATCGTGCGGTTCGCGGAACACGATTGCCGGATTTGACGCTTACTGAAGAGCGCTTTTCCGCCCCAGAACTCATTATCGAGTCGCGCAAGAATGGTCTGCGCATCCAAGAAATACCCGTCACCATCCGGGAGCGCGAGGCTGGCGAGACCAAGAAGCCGAAACTCGGCTATGCAATCGGGCTAATGCGGACGATTTTCATCACCTGGATTCGGTGAGTGTCTGTCCGGCACCCGAGGGGAATTACTTGTACCCAAGATCTTTCAGCAGCCCGTCGATTTCCAGTTTCTCTCCGTCTCGCATCCCTTCCTCCGGGAGTCGGCGCTGCATCCGGCCAGCGATTCGTTCGTTATCAACAGGATTGAGTTCAGACGGGTCCGAGTCAAGGTCATACAGTTCAGCGTCCCAGTCACGATTCGGGTACTCGATATACTTCCAGCCATTGGCCCGGATAGCCCGCTGCCAGTTTTTTTCGCTGACGAGTGCCTTCCCGCAAGCCCGCATGTAAGCGTCGCGGTCGGTGACGTTCTCGGGCGGAAGCAGTGATTCCCCGTCGATTGGTCCCGGTGGAGTGCCGCCGTCCGAGACAGCACCATTTTCGACAAAAAGCGCATCGCGTTCGACGCCGACAGCATCGAGCAGTGTCGGCATGATATCAATTTGCCGAACCTGTGAATCGACAGTTGTCGCATCAATGTCGGGACCGGTGAGCACGAATGGAACGTTTGTCGTGAAATCGAAGACGTTCTCCCCGTGTGCGTCTTCAAGAAAATGGTCATGAATTGGGGGATTCCGGTCGAAGCGCCGTTTCAGACGGCGCTCGATAGCACGAGTGTCGATGCCGAGGCCGTATCGGAGGCCCGTTCGAAGGAATTTGAGTGCCTTGTGAACGTAACTGTCGCGATAGGCGATTGCCTCGCCATGGTCGCCATGGAGCGCGACCACAGTGTTGTCGGGTAGATTCTCACAGAGGCGCTCCAGTCGCCTGTCGACAGCAGCGAACGTTCGTGCGTAGGGATAGTCGCCGTACTCTGGCTCGTCAAACTCTGGTGGAACCTCGACAGGCGTGTGAATCTCCCAGAGATGAAGATAGAGAAAAAACGGCTCTGACTCGGAAAGAGAGTCGACCGTTGCTTCCGCTTGGTCATACCAGTCGCCGACGAGCTCTTCACGCCGGTCACGGTAGTCGTAGTTGTCGAACCCTCGGCTCAGGCCGGTGTCACTGACGAGTGGGCCGGTGACGAGAGCGTGGGTGTCGTAGCCAGCCGCAGAGAGGTGCTCAGCCAACGTCGGCACTTCCTCGTTTAGCCGAGCCTCTTCCAGCGAGAAGACGCCGTTTCGTTCGGAGTAGGTACCAGTCATAAAACTGGTGACAGCAGGCGTCGTCGTGGTCGTCGTCGAATAAAGATTCGTGTAGTGGGTTCCGCGCTCGACGAGGCTGTCGATAAAGGGTGTATCCGCGTGGCCGGTTCCGACGAAGTCACTGCGCAGACAGTCTATACAAACGAAAAGAAGATTTGGACGGGTCACGCTTTCACCCGGCATCAGTGTATCCGAGATTCTGCAGTTGTTGTTCGACTTCGTCTGAGACATCACTTCGCTCGACTGCGACTTCTTCGCCGCCTTCCCGGAACGTCGCGTCGGCGTCGCGGGCAACGAGTTTCCGTTCGAAGTCCTGCCAGGCAATCGTCGCCTTCTCGTGCCATGGCGCGACGGTGATTGTCTCTTCGGTGGTTTCGGTGGCCAGGTCGTTGCCCTGCCAGGCTTCCGGAACATCCAGTCCGACAGCCGCCACCAGCGTCGGGGCGATATCGATGAGGCTGAGACGTTCGCCTTGAGTTTCGACGCCGTCGAGGACTACGGGAACCTGAATGACCGAATCGGGGACACGGCGACGATATCCCTGATGGTAGAAGTATCCTTCCTCGCCGAATTCGTCGCCGTGGTCTGCGGCGAAAGCGAAGACAGGGTCCTCGGCGTCGATATTCGACAGGACCCGTTCGATACGGTCGTCGACACGACCGAGTGCGTCACGATACTTCTCCTGGATGAGTTTGCGTTCCTCGTCGGTCACCGTCGAAGAACCAAACCAGTGGCGAGAGCCAGCGGCCTCTGCCTTTCGGTCGAGTTTCGGCGGAATCGCATCCTCACCGGTGCCATAGGGCCGGTGGCTCTCCATCTGGTGGACCCACAGGAACACCGGTCCATCAGCGTCGTTGAATCGCTCGATTGCCTCGGAGACGACATCACCATCTGGGGGCAAATCGTCCATATTTGCCTCCATCGGGTAGATACGGCGGTAGACCTGTCGGACAATATCGAAGGAGCCGAGATACTCACGGAAGCTACTCCGACGGTTTTCGGCTGCGTTGCCAGACCCACTCATGAAGTTGTCGTACTGGTCGAACCCGGTATCGAAGCCAAAAGCGGGGTCGGCTTGCGCTGACGGGACAAGTCCGATGGTGGTGTAGCCAGCCTCACCGAACACCTCCGCCAGCGTCGGTCCAATGACCTTCGACTCCAGAGAAGAGCGGACTCGAGAGGAATGTAAGGCGGCGAGACTCGGGCGGGTATAGTGGCCTGCTGTCACGCCGGTCAACACGTCGTGGCTGTCGACAAACGGCATGGCGTCGACGAAATCCCGACGGACCGAGTCGGCAGTCAGGAGAACAACATCCCTCATAGACAGTGGTGATCGGTCCTTTTCGCGGGTGCGTATACAACTCCTTCGGAATCTGACGGAATCTACTTCAAGTTCTCGACACTCTCGTACTCCCAGATGAGGTCGAAGTACCGCTTTAGCCCGGCGACAAAAGAGCCGTTTTCCGTGATAGCTGCCTGGCGCATGTGATTGGGAACGGTCGGTTCCTCCACGAGGAAGATTGCCTCGCCAGAGTCGTAGTCCAGGCTCGGGTCGATGAGCGTCCCACGCCACGGCAGCCTGCCGGTCGAAAACCGGAGCCCCAGTTCCGGATAGCTCTCCTCGATGTACTCGACGGTTTCAGCCTGTGTTGGGCGTTTCTCCTCGGCAAGCAGGTCGGGGTGGAGAAAGAGAGCGTCGACGCCCACGCGGTCGAGCGCGTCCGCGACAGTCGACTCCACGGATTCGAAGTACGCGAAGCTATTCGTGATGACGTACACTTGTTCGCTGGCGTCGTTGTAGAGCCGGCGGGTCTCGCGCTCGCTGGGTTCGCCCACGTCGACGACGTAGAATAGTTCTTCGGCGGGCCGTATCTCCTCGCTCGCCTGTTCGTAACGGGGCTGGAACTCGTCGAGAAACGCGTCGCGCATCTCGTCGAGCTGGTGGGTGAACTGTTCGAACTCCTGGCGGCGATTCTCGACGGCCCTGTCGAGGATGTCTGCAGGAGGTTTTGGCTGGTACTCCTTCGGTCGACCGGGAACCACCTTGATGAATCCGCGGTCGGCAAGTGCATCGAGGACGCCGTAGATGCGAGCCTTCGGTATCCCGGTCGCCTCGGCGAGATTCGGGGCGGTGGTCCGGCCGAGTGTCAGCAACTCCGCGAGCGCCTGCTGTTCGTACTCAGTCAGCCCTAACTGTTCGAGCAGCGCCGTCGGCTCGGCGGACATTGCGCTGCAGTTCGACAGCCGCGCTCTTTAACCCTGCCGTTTGTCCACCTGCTCGCGTGTGAGGGTGGTCAGTCGGAGTCGGAGTCGACGCCGTCCGGCAGGTCGTCCGTCTCGGGGTCGTAGGGTCTCCCGATGTCGTAACGGGGAGCACCGACACCCAGGACACGAACCGAGCCGTCTGCGTCGGACGGGTTGTACGGCCGGTGGGGACTCTTCGGCTCTGCGACGAACACTTGCCCGCCGGAGACGGTGTACTCGCCGTCGGGCGTCTCGACGGCCAGGTTGCCATCGATGACGTAGAACAGTTCCTCGCGCTGCTCGTGATAGTGGTACGACCGGGGCAACTGTTCGCCGGGCGCGATGTCGTAGACGGCCGATGCGAGCGCCGAAAGGTCGACAGCTTCCGTCAGCGAGCGCCGGTCACACGGATGGTCCTCCGTTGGGGGGAGCGTCTCGGGGTCGACGACGTGGTACGCCATATCGGCCGTTAGATGTCCACCGCAAACAGCCCTGCGCTCTGGTCAGGGCTCGGTCTCGGCAGGCAGTCCAACCACGTCGCGGAGCGAGCGCGGACTGTGCCGATAGAGGACCAGCACCATGTTCACGACAAACAGGAGACTGCCGACAGCAAACAGACCGGCACCCGGTAGTGTCACCCACGCGATGTTGGCGATGTCTGCGAGGACGAGTCCGGCCACGCCAGCGACCAGCAGCGAGCAGTCCACGGCAGCGATTCGACTATCGTAGAGGTCGTCTATCATCGGCACCGGCTCGAATCCGAGCAGGTCGCTGTAGCGGTGCACCCAGACGATGAAGGGAACGATGTGGTACAGCGTTCCGAAGACGACGAACCCGATACCACCCAGGACGAGCAAGAAGGTAGTTCCGGGCGCACCAAGAATCACGTCCCGGCCGAGCGGGTTGCCGAGCCACGCGGGCAACGTCAGGATGGACCAGAGAACGAGTCCAGCGACGAGAACGGCGTACCGCGTGAGCATCGGCGTCCAGTCGACGCGCGTTTCGACGAGTCGGCGGGCGAGGACGAACGCGACAGCGAAGAGACTGGTCGTCACCAGCACACCGCCGACGGTCGCAGCAACTCGCATGTCGACTAGTCGACCACCGGCGAGCAACAGGACGCCGACCGGATACGCTACCGTTTCGACGCGCTGTAGCGGAATGTCGATACCGTGCAGCTCAGTCTGGGTGAACATCGTGCCCAGCTGATAGAGCGCGCCGATGACTGTCGTCAGCACAGCGCCGAAGACTGCAATAGTGGCGTGGGCCTCGACAATATTGGCTCGAGCTACCGGCAACATCGCTCCAATCGGGTGGTAGAGTCCGACTGCGAGGAGCAATCCGAGCGGTGCGAGCAGCGCGAAAAAGCCCAGTGCGAGCGCGAAGTGGCGTTCGGTCACGTCGCGGCTATCGAGGCGAGCGAGCGTCCGCGCGATGTTGTAGACGAACGTCCACAGTCCCGCGACGAGCGCGAGTCCGGCAGGAACGAACAGCCACCAGACGGTGCTGAGAAACGCGGCGACGAGACCGACAAGTCCCACTGTGACCAAGAGGAGTTGCGCGACGGCGAGTCGCCGTGAGTGGAGGGTTACGCCCGACCAGACCGGAACGAACTGCGTCATCGCCCCCATGATGGTCACACAGACCCAGCCGACCAGCAACAGATGCAACTGCGCGACACCAGCGAACCCACCACCAGAGCCGAGCGCTGTCCAGACACCGAGCGCCGCGCCGACGAGAAGGAAGCCAAAGCCAACTAGGAAGTGTCGGAGCGGAATCGTCATCGGCGGCTGGGTATCCGTCTCGATATCCGATGGAATAGCAGCCATACGAGGCGATTTGACTCGAATATGCATCCCCCTGGTTCCGAATATGTTCGGCCGAAGGGATTGCGACGAGGCGACAGGTTCAGTCCGGTAACGCTGTGTCGTCGATAGCGTCGCGACGACCGTCGAGAACGGCAAACCGGTCGCCGCGCCGACGTTCGAGCCACAGGAGAAGACGCTCGGCCCACACCAGTTTCTGCCGTTTCATCGGGCCGACAGCCGGGTCGTCGAAGTCCCAGCCCAGGAACCTCAGTGTTTCAGCACCGCAGTGGTCTGCGAGAAACGCCGCGCGGTCGCCGTCGGTGAAGCCACCCACGTTGTGGACGACGTCGGTCGGCGCGGCCTGCGTCGTCGGAATCACCGCCTCGGCATCGAACGTCGGGACGTACGCCTCCAGTGCCGGGATGTTGTCGCCGTGTGCGTGGACGGCGACAGGAGTTCCCTCAGCGGTGAGGCGGGCCACAGTTTCGGGATTCTTGTCGAGGTCAGTCACCAGACAGTCGACGGCGACCCCACACGCCTCGAGTCGGTCTGCGGCAGTCGAGGCAGCGACGACGCTGTCGGCAGCAGTTGCACGCTCGGCTTCCGCTTCGAGATTGGGTCCTGCGCCTGCGATTGCGACAGTTTCACCCGGGAAGTCCAATCGGTCCGGTCCAATCGTAGCAGTAGTATCGAGCAAGTCGGCGAGTCTGTCGCGAGCACGTTCGTCTGCAGCCCGCTCGAAGCCGAAATCTTCGAGAATCGAGTCGTACACTGGCTCCCAGGTCGAGTAGTCCATCACTACCCACCGACGCTGTCAGTAAGGACAACAAAACTATCGCTGCCCGGCACTTCCTGTGTTTCCACTGATAGAAAGTAGGGTCTATATAAACCGGGGTGAGCCGAAATGGCACACTGAACTACCCCTGCCCAGGTGCCCTTTCGGCCTTCAAGCGGAGGTTTACTCGCATCCGGCATAAGTTTTCTCACCTACACCCTTCCCGTACCCCATCCAGCGCGTCGGCAAGTGCGGGTGGGTCACGCACTGTCTCGGTCAGTTCGAGCAGCGTCGAGACGGGGCCGCCGAGCAGTACCTTCTGTCCGGTGTCTGCAGTGATGGCATCAGTATTTCTGGCGGCGTCAGTCAACGACTGCTGCGCCGGTGTTGGAATATCGAGCGCGAACAGTCGTGAAACAGTTGAGCCAGAATCGGGGGAACTCTCTGTGTTCGTCAGGTGCCGGGTCGCCTCCCGGACAGTGGTCACGTCGAGTTCTTCCACAGTCCCGTTACGGACCCGCTCGCGGGCGAACTCGTTGCCGACGAGAGCCGCATCGCGCGTCTCAGCAACGTCGTGGGTTCGGACGATGTGGGCACCCCGCTCGACGGCCATCGACGTTGCCGCGAGCGAAACTGGCAGCGCCTCCTCAGTCGACCGGTCGGCGAGTTCCCGGAGGAAGTTCTTTCTGTTAATCGAGACGAGTATCGGCTGGCCGATGGCACGAAACTCGCGGAGTCGTCGGAACGTTTCGCGGTCGTCTGCGAGCGTCTTCTCCTCGCTCCACCCACCGAATGCGGGGTCGACGATGGTCTTCTCTGTTAGTCCGTTCTGAAAAAGCGCCTCGTAGATGTCGTCGACGTCCTCGACCGCACCCGGCCGTTCGAGGTCCGGCGGGCTCGCCATCTTGCCGACGGCCACGTCGTACTCCGCACAGACATCGGGCATCATCGGGTCGGCGAAGCCACAGATGTCGTTGACCATGTCGAACCCACCCTTCAGCGCTGCCTCGGCGACTTCGTGATACCTGGTTTCGATAGAGAAGACAGCATCTCCTGAGACGGAGTCGATTGTCTGGAGCGCCGTTTCGAGGCGGTCGAGTTCCTGCTCGGCAGAGAGCACCTCGAATTTCTTGTTCGCTGATTCGAGTCCGATATCGACGATGTCTGCCCCCTCGTCGATGAGTTCCGTATCGACGTACTCGGCGGCCTCGCCAGGGTCGTCGTAGACAGATGGGTCGTAGGGCGATTCCCGGCTGACGTTGAGGACGCCCATGATTCGCGGAGGGTGGTCGTCACCGATCGGCAGCCCGGCGGCGTCGACAGTTCGCATAGCCGTGAGTTGGGCGCAATCCTGTTAAGCCGGTCGGTTGGGGAACTCTACGAATCGAGTCGGCTGGCGGGTGTCACTGTCACGGCAGTGCGGCCACGGTTCAGGCAATTTTTCACCGCGCGGGGCGGAAGAAACAGTATGGCCAAAGTTTCGATCGGGTTGCGGGGCTGGCGCTTCGACGAGGAGGAAGTCTTCGACGAAGAGGGAAACATCCGACCGCTCGCGGAGATGGAAGACGACACGGTCTATCGGCTGGTGCGCCTCTCGTCGATACTCGGCGAGCCGTGTGACGCCTGCTGGCTCATTCACGGTGAGGAAAACCTCGAGCAGGCGAACGCCGCACAAATCGTCTACGGGGAGCCGATGGCCGAAGTCGTGCTCTGTGACGAACACGAGGCAGACTTCCTGTACTGGTTCCGCGAAGAAGGCGGCGACGAGTACAAAGGCAGCGGCGACCTCCCCGATGCGTTTCACGAGTGGTTCCTCGACGGCAACCGTGCGCCAGAGGGATACGGCGGACTCGAACACGTCCAGGAAGACCCCGACAATCTCCCGGAGGCACCCGACGTGCCCGAAGCGGCCGAAGAGGAGGGGATTCCCGAAGTCGACGAGCAACTCCAGGAGATGGAGGAAGCCGAACGCGAGGCCCTCGACATCGATACCGACGCGCTGGATATATGAACACCGGCGGGGACAACGCGATCAGAACGGTGTCAGTCGCCGTGGTCGACGCCGAGACGCCCGGGAACATCGGAACCATCGCTCGCGCGATGAAGAACTTCGGACTGTCAGACCTGCTTCTGGTCGACCCACCAGAACTGGACCGCGACGGCGAGGCCTACGGATTCGCCGGACAGGCTCGCGAAGATATCCTCCCGAATGCCCAAGAAGTGTCGTTCGACCGCCTCGTCGAGAACTACTACACCGTCGGCTGTACGGCGGTTCCAAACGAGAGCGCCGACAGCCACGTTCGCTATCCGTTCAAAACGCCCGAGGACCTTGCTGCGCACCTCCAGGGTGTCGCCGCCGACATCTGCATCGTGTTCGGTCGCGAGGCAAACGGGCTGAGCAACGAGGAACTGGCGCGACTGGACGAAATCTGTGCGATTCCCGCTAGTGCAGCGTATCCCGTCTTAAATCTCGGACAGGCCGCGACGATTCTGCTGTACGAACTCCGTGACGTAACCGTCGAAAATAATCAGTTACCGGACGCTATCGACCGCGCAGACGAGGCCGCTATCGAGGGACTGCACGACCAGTTTGCCGACTTCCTGCGGGCGCTGGACCACACCGAAGAGAAACAACCGAAGACCCGGCGGATGTGGCGGCGATTACTCGGTCGCGCAAATCCGACCGGGCGCGAAGTGCGGACGCTTCGTGGACTGTTTCGCCGTGCGAGCGAGCGGGTAGACGGCGAGGGTCACCGGAACGACGAATAGCGAGCCGCCGACAGGTCGACTCCTGCATGGATGTCCACCGTAACCAGTGCATTCCGTTTACGTCCGGCAGTTATCGAACAAAAAACCGAGCCGTATAGAGTCTATACTCTTGGTCCTCCTGACGCATCTACGCGTATGGAACGACAACGTGCCCAGGTTCTGTGCGACGACTGTGAAACGTGGATTGCGGTCGAGGAGGGAAGCGAAACGGTCGCCTGTGACTGTGGCAATCGCTTCGTCGTGACAGTTACACAGATTCCAGCGCGGGTGGCCTGACGCTCTGTGTCGACCTACGCGCGCTTTTGAATCTCCTCGCGGAGCACGGAACTGACGGTGTCGCCGTCTGCTTTTCCGCGGAGCGCGCCCATGCACTCGCCCATCAGGCCGGAGAACGCCCCCATCCCTTCGTCTTCGACCTGGTCGGCGTTTCGCTCGACGACATCGACGACCGCATCGCGGACCTCGTCCTCGCTGACGCCACCCAGTCCCTCCTGTTCGACGGCCGCCGCCGCACTGAGGTCCGGATTCTCCGCGAGTGCAGTCAGCAAGTCGTTCAGTCCCTCCTGTGGGACCTCGCCGCCATCGACCAGCTTGAGTGCATCCGTCAGATGAGCGTCGGTGAGATTCGCGACGGGAACGTCGTCTCGGCGGAGTTCAGTTAGTGTCGATTCCAGCGTTCCGGCGGCGAGCGTCGGGTCGACACCGTCCTCAACGACCGCTTCGAACAGCGGCATCCACCTGCCGTAGGCGACCTGTTCGGCCAGGCCAGCGCTGAGGTCGTACTCGGCCTGATACCGCTCTACTTTCTCGGTCAGTAGTTCCGGCGTCTCCACCTCCGAGGGGTCGAGGTCGACCGGCGGCACGTCCGTCTCGGGGTACATCCGCGCTGCGCCGGGGAGCGGTCGGAGGTAGGTCGTCGTCGCGTCCTCGTTCGCGTCGCGGGTCTCCTCCGGGACACCCGCCATCGCAGTCTCCGCTCTGTCGGCGACGGCTTCGATTGCCAGTTCGGCTGTTTCGGGGCCGTCAGCCACCAGCGCGACGGCGTCTTCGGGTTCGGCGTTGACGGCATCGCGGAGTGCGCCGACTTCGGCTTCAGTGACGCCGTACGCGGGCAGTTCGTCTGTGTGGAAGATGCCGCCCGCACCGTGGCGCTTTGCGTGGTCGGCCAGTTCCGTCCCGAGGCGGCGGTCGGGCTGAATCTCGCGCCCGACGAGACTGTCGAAGCCGTGGAGCCGGACGGCCATCGCTTTCCCGCCACCGGAGAGCGCTCCCTGGATGACGCCGCTGTCACTCTCTGCCATCACGTCGGTCACGTCGGTCGGCTCACCGACTGCTGCGTCGCGTTCCTGGAGCTCCGTCGCGATGTCGAGTAGTTCGACCTGCCGTCCGGCTTCGTTGCGGACGATGTCGTCGATGTCGTCGAGGCTCTGGACGCCCTTGATTTCGACGCGGGCCCCGTCGGCAATAGAGACGTTCACGTCCTGGCGAATCGTTCCGAGTCCACGCTTTACCTGCCCGGTCGAGCGCAGCAACATCCCGATTTGCTCGGCGGCCTCCTTGGCCTGTGCCGGCGTCCGGATGTCGGGGTCGGTTCCGATTTCGACCAGCGGAATCCCCAGGCGGTCGAGGCTGTAGCGAACGCCGTCGTCGGTTTCTTCGACGCGCTGAGCGCTCTCCTCTTCGAGCATCATATCCTCGACGCCGACCGGTCCGTCTTCGGTCTGGATTTCTCCGTCGGTCGCGACCAGCATCGTACGCTGGAAGCCAGTCGTATTCGACCCGTCGACGACGATTTTCCGCATCACCTGCGCCTGGTCGATAGCGACCATATCGAGTAGCTGTGCGATTTCGAGCGCGACTTCCATCGCTTCGCGGTCGACGCGGTGGGGTGGCTCGTCGTCCTCTTCGACGAGACAGGTGGTATCGTAGGCGAGATACTCGAACTCACGGTCGACCATGCTCTCTTCGAGCGCGGCCGCGTCTATCTCACCGAGTTCACTCTTCGTCGGGTGGAGATACCGGGTGAATCGCCGGTCAGACTCCTCGGGTTCGCGCAGACGGGTCGGACATTGACAGAACAGTTTCGTCGCGGTGTCGAGTTGCTGGTGAATCTCCAGCCCGGCGACGAGACCCAACTCTTCGTAGTCGTACTCGGTCATTGCCACTCACTGCACGGTCGACAGGCAAAAAACGCACTATCGAACGCGATGTTGCGAAACGGTACGGAAACAGGGCTATCAGTAGCCAAGAACGTCTAGCGGCCTTTATCCGGACGGAGTCCATTTTCGATTTCATGGGAGTGGCCGAGCGGTCGCGGGAGCACGTCGAAGACAAGATGGCGGAGCTGGAAGCGACACACGGGTCGTTTGATGTCAACCAGACGACTATCACGCTTCCCGGTGAACAGTACGCGAGCATGCGCGAACGAGGGAATCCCGAACCGGTCTCCGCGTACATCGCGGTCCGCAACGAGGAAGACGATGTCCTCCACGTCGACGGCGAAGAGGACCTCGAACTTCCCGGTGTGCAGGCTGAGCTGGACACAGCACTCGGACCAGCAATCTGCGAGACCGTCCGGGAACGGGCGGGAGTCGACTGCGTCATCGAGGGCATCGAACAGGTGACGATTGCAGGTCTCCGGAACGGTGGGGACCCGAACGCGGGAACGCTGTACAACCTCGTCGTCGTGTTCAACGGAAGCTATCAGGCGGGTGTTCCCACCGAAGCGGCGACCTGGCAACAACTCGACGAACACGTCCAACCCGCCTACGCCTAGTCGTCGACAGCGCGGTCAGATGACGCCGGTGACCGACGCGGCTTCTCGAGCCGCTGTTTCGTCCATTCCATCGCCGAGAATCGTGTAGCGGTCCCGGATTTCGTGACAGGTTATCAGCGCCTCGATGACCGTCTCGTCGTCGATACCGAGTTCCCCGGCAGTCGTCGGTGCGCCGATCGTCGCAAGCGCATCACGGACGTTCGTCCACTCGCCGTGTTCGCCGCTGTGGAGATATTCGGTCATCATCGCCCCGATGCCAACCTGGTGACCGTGGAGTGCTGCGTCGGGAACCAGCTGGTCGAGCTTGTGCGAGAAGAGATGTTCGGCTCCGCTCGCCGGACGAGAAGACCCCGCAATCGACATCGCGACGCCAGAGGAGACGAGCGCCTTCACCACGACCCAGGCCGACTCTTCGAGCCCCTGTTTGATTGAGTCGGCGTTCTGGACGAGCATCTCGGCGGTCATCTGGGAGAGCGCACCGGCGTACTCGGAGTACTCGACGTTTTTCAGGCGGTTGGCCAGTTGCCAGTCGCGGACGGCGGTGTAGTTCGAGATGATGTCAGCACAGCCTGCGGTCGTTAGCCGCCAGGGGGCGTCCGCGAGGATTTCCGTGTCTGCGACTACTGCGAGTGGCGGTTCGGCGGCAACGCTGTGGCGCGTGTCCCCTTCGGCGACCGACCCGCGACCGGAGACGATACCGTCGTGACTGGCCGCAGTCGGGACCGAGACGAACCCGACACCTCGGTCTTCGGAGGCCATCTTCGCGATGTCGATTGCCTTGCCGCCGCCGACGCCGTACAGGTAGCCGGCGTCGACCTCAGTTGCGGCGTCTATTACTTCCTGAACGGCCTCGAAAGAGGCGTCTTCGACGGTGACCAGCGCGGGGTCGTCACCCCGTGCCGCCAGCTGGTCGTAGAGTCGGTCGCCGGCGACTTCCTTCGGCGTCGGACTGGTGACGATGAGCGGCCGCCCCGAGAGATGCAGGTCGTCGACTGCGGCGGCAGTCTGCTCGATAACCCCGTGGCCCACCAGCACGTTCCGCGGGAGGCGTATCCAGCTTGACTTCTCGAACATACTCACCCGTGGAGAGGCGGTGGTGTTAACAGTTCGGGCGTCGGTCCGCTGTGTACTCTCCAGGGAGATTCGCACCCCGCGTTCATGTTGCAACAAAAACTTTTACAAACTCACACAAAATTGTAGGCTCATGGACAGAAGACAGTTCGTCAAGATTGCAGGGATGGCAAGCGTCGCAGCGACCGGTGGTCTGGCAGGGTGTCAGGATGGTGGCAACGGAGATGGCGACGAGACAGAAGATGGAACGCCGGATGGCAACGATGGTACTGGTGGCGAGACACCAGCGCGGTACAACGAGTGGGTGTACGCCGACGCCAACGCAGACCGAGAGATGTTTGCCGTCTCGCTGGACTGGCAGTCGATTCCAAATATGGACGACGGTCAAGCGACACCAGACGAAAACGAAGCGCTCCAGAACGACGTGCTCGCCACGACGCCAGTGAGTTTTCTCTTTGTTGGGGCATTTTCCGTTGGTTTCGGTCTCGCCCAGCTCGGCGTCGATTCGGTGGTTCAGGAGCAAGGAGACGGCCCCACGGAATTCGTCCACGTGGCCAGCGGTGGCATCGTCCTGGAAGGCTCCTACGACGAGGAGTCACTCGCCCAGAGTGTCGAAGGCGCTGGCGCATCGGAAGTCGAGGAGTACAACGGGTACACCCTCTACGAGAACGACACCAGCGGTGCCGTCGTCGCCCTCTCCAGTGAGACTATCATCACTGTCCAAAGCAGCAGTGACGGAGTGGACGACCCGCTGGCCCGCGCGAAGGGACTCGCCGATGCCGGCGCTGGTGACGAGACGCCACTGAGTCAGAACGTAGCGGCGTTTGCCGACCTGATGACTGCCCTACCCGACCGTGCTATCATGGGCACGTCGTTCAGTTCGGAGGCGAGACCGCTGAACTCGACACCCGACAGCGGTGAAGGCAGCCAGACAGGGTTCTCGCAGACCGACCTCGACGGGAACATCAATGGAATCGCGAGCAGTGCATCCCTTTCAGAGGAGAGTATGACCTCCTCGCTTGCGATTCGATACGAGAGCGAGAGCGAGGTCAACGACAGGTCTACCCTGGAAGCCGCCATCGGGACCGAGGCCAGTGACCGGTCGGTCACAATCGACGGGCCGCTCGTCGTCATCGAGGGGAGCTACAGCACGGTTCCAGAGCCGAACGCCTGACGTCGGTCAGTTCTCCGTTCTCCGCACCAGTCGACCCAGAGACAGAGTCCGATATTCACGGGAAGCAAGAACGAAGCAAAATTCGTTCGCGGACTCGCAGGCTATCTGGTAACTACTGTATAACAAACTGGAAGCCAGCCCGATAGCGAACTATGAGCTGTGTCAACTGTGAAACCGACGCGGAAGCCTACACGCTCAGAGCACACGTAATGGATGCAGAGAGCAAAGTCGACCTGCCGTTTTGTTCGACAGACTGCCTGCGAGACTGGGTGTGACGGGGCCGGAACGCCGCGCCTGGGTCAGTCGTCGGCGTGGCCGCGAACGGTATCACTCGCCGACACCGTCGAGTCTGCAGCCGGCGGAAGCTCGTTGCGCACGTCGTCGCGTTCGCGTTCCTCGATGACTTCCGCGTAGGCGTCGGGCATGACTTTCGTGAAGTTCTCGATTTCCTCGTCCCAGTCTTCGAGTAGCTCGGCCGCGCGGTCAGAGTCCGTGTAGGCGGCGTGGTTCTCGACGAGACGGGTTAGCATATCTCGGTCCTTGGGTTCGAGGGTCCCCATGAGGGTGACCATTCCGGTGTTGGCGCGGTTCTCGAACTCGTCGTCCGGGTCGTAGACGTAGGCGACGCCGCCACTCATCCCGGCCGCGAAGTTCTTGCCGGTCTCACCGAGGACGGCGATGGCACCACCGGTCATGTACTCACAGCCGTGGTCGCCGACGCCTTCGACGACTCCCTTGATACCGGAGTTACGGACGCCGAAGCGCTCGCCAGCGACGCCGTTGATGTAGGCCTCGCCCTGGGTCGCGCCGTAGAGGGCGACGTTGCCGATGACGATGTTCTCGTCGGCGGCGTAGCCGGCGTCGTTGGGCGTCCGGACGAGTATTTTCCCACCGGAGAGTCCCTTGCCGACGTAGTCGTTTGCCGTCCCGACGAGGTCCATCGTGACGCCACTCTGGGTGAACGCACCGAAGCTCTGTCCCGCGGTCCCCTCGAAGCGGAGGTTGAGCGTGTCCTCGGGGAGTCCCTCGACGCCGTGTTCGCGCGAGATTCGGCTCGACAGCGTTGCGCCGACCGTCCGGTCGACGTTGTCGATGTCGAGGTCGAGCGTCATCGGTTCGCCGTTCTCGATTGCGGACTCGGCCTGGTCTAGAATCTCCCAGTCGAGTTGCTTGTCGACCTCGTGGTCCTGTGGCTGGGTCTTGTACCGGTCGATGTCGTAATCGGTCTCGGGTTCGGCGAGGACTGCCGAGAGGTCGAGTTTCTTCGCTTTCTCCTGTTCGACGTCGTCGCGCTGTTTGAGCACGTCCACGCGACCGATCATCTCGTCGACCGTCTCGAAGCCGAGTTCTGCCATAATCTCGCGCAGTTCCTGCGCGACGAACGTCATGTAGTTGATGACGTGCTGGGGCTGGCCGGGGAAGCGGTCGCGGAGCTTCTCGTTCTGAGTGGCGACACCGACCGGACAGGTGTTCTCGTGGCACTGCCGGGCCATCACACAGCCGGACGTGACCATCGAGGCCGTCCCGAAGGCGTACCCCTCGGCACCGAGTAACGCGGCGACGGCCACGTCTTGACCGGTTTTCATCCCGCCGTCGGTGGTGACCTTGATACGGTCGCGCAGACCGGTCGCGCGGAGCATCTGGTTGGCCTCGGAGACACCGAGTTCCCACGGGAGCCCCGCGTTCTTGATACTCGTCTTCGGAGAGGCACCGGTCCCGCCGTTGTCGCCGGAGATGTGGACCACGTCTGCGTTTGCCTTGGCGACGCCGGCGGCGACGGTGCCGATGCCGGCTTCTGCGACGAGTTTGACGTTGACGTCTGCCTCCGGGTTCGACGCTTTCAGGTCGTGAATCAGCTGTTTGAGGTCCTCGATGGAGTAGATGTCGTGCAGCGGCGGCGGCGAGATGAGGCCGACGCCCGGCGTCGCGTACCGGACGTGGGCAATCATCTCGTTGACCTTCTTGCCGGGCAGGTGGCCACCTTCGCCGGGCTTTGAACCCTGTGCCATCTTGATCTGCAGTTCCTCGGCATTGGCGAGATAGGTCGACGTGACACCGAAACGGCCGGACGCCACCTGCTTCGTGTGGCTCCCCTTCTCGGTATTGAACCGTTCCGGTGGTTCGCCACCCTCGCCGGTGTTGGAGCTAGCACCGATGCGGTTCATGGCGATAGCGTTGTTCTCGTGCATCTCCGGCGAGAGTGATCCGAGACTCATCGCGGCCGTTTCGAAGCGCTTGACGATTTCCGAGACGGGTTCGACGTCCTCGATGGGAACCGACTCTCGGTCACTGTCGAACTCCAGCAGCCCGCGGAGCGTGTGGAGGTTCTCGTTTTTGTCGTTGATGAGGTCGGCAAACTCCTGATATCGCTCGTAGTCACCCATCCGAACGGCTTGCTGAATCGTGCCGACCGTGTCGGGGTTCCAGGAGTGGTAGATGCCACCCGAGCGGTTCTCGTACTCGCCGACCCGCTCCATCTCCGGTTCTTCCTCCTCGTCCCAGGCGACTTCGTGACGGCGTTCGAGGTCTTTTTCTATCTCTTCGAGACCGATTCCCTCGGTCCGATTCTCGGTTCCCTCGAAGTACTCGGCGACGAAATCCGAGGAGAGGCCGATGGCCTCGAAAATCTGTGCGCCCTGGTAGCTCTCCACGGTGGAGATACCCATCTTGGCCATCGTCTTCAGCAGGCCGTCCTCGACGGCGTTGATGTAGGCGTCGATGGCTCTTTCGGGGTCTGCCCCGTCGGGACCGGCGACGAGGTCCTCGATAGTCTGGTAAGAGAGATACGGGTTGATTGCACCGGCACCGTAGCCGATGAGCGTCGCGAAGTGGTGGACAGCACGGGGGTCGCCGGATTCGAGGACGAGTCCGACGTGGTTGCGGAGTCCGTTGCGAACGAGGTGATGGTGAACGCCGCCGACGGCGAGCAGACTCGGAATCGGTACCTCGTCGGGGCCGGCATCCCGGTCCGAGAGCACGACAATATCGTGCTCGGGGGCAACTTCGTCAGCCTTCTCACGGACCGTCTCGACGGCCGCTTCGAGGTCCTGCTCGTCGGGGTTGTACGTGATATCGACCGTCGTCGTCGAGAGCCCGTTCTCGTCTATCTCTTTGATGTCTCGCATCTCCTGGTCGGTCAGGATGGGCGAATCGAGGACGAGTTGCCTGGCGTGTTCGGGCGTCTCGTCGAGCAGATTCCGCTGATATCCGAGCCGTGACTCGAGTGAGGTGACCAGTTCCTCACGAATGTAATCCAGCGGCGGGTTCGTCACCTGTGCGAACAGCTGTTTGAAGTAGGTAAAGAGCGGCCGGTTGAACTGTGAGAGGACCGACAGCGGCGTGTCGTCGCCCATCGAGCCGACGGGGTCTTTGCCCTTCTCTGCCATCGGCTCCAGCAGGTGGTCGACTTCGTCGTAAGTGTAGCCGTACATCGCCTGATGCGCGCGCAGCGATTCGACATCGCCCTGTGGGAGGTTGTCGTCGTCCAGCGAGATATCGCCGAGTTCGACCTGCTCCTGTTCGACCCACTCGCCGTACTTCTCGTCGGCGAGGTCCTCGAACACTTCCTCGTCGGGGACGACACGTCCCTTCTCTGGGTCGGCGAGGAAACACTGACCGGGCTGGAGACGGCCGCGCTCTGCGATTTCGTCCTCGTCGTAGTCCAGCGCACCGATTTCGGAGGACATGACGAGTGTGTTGTCCGTCAGAATGTCGTACCGGCAGGGACGAAGTCCGTTGCGGTCGAGCACCGCGCCGACGCGCTCGCCGTCGGTCGCAGCGACGAGTGCGGGACCGTCCCACGGTTCGACCAGCGAGGCGTGGTAGTCGTAGAAGTCCCGACGGTCGCCGGTCACGTCGTTTGCTTCACCGCGCCACGCTTCGGGGATGAGCGTCCGGAGTGCGTGTGGCAGGTCGCGCCCGCCCTGCATGAGCAGTTCCAGGGCGTTGTCGACGCTTGCGGTGTCGGACTGCTCCGGGTCGTCGATGATGGGTTTGATTTTGTCGATATCGTCTCCAAACGCCTCGTGAGCGATGTCCGTCTCGCGGGCGCGCATCCAATTGATGTTGCCCTGAATCGTGTTGAACTCGCCGTTGTGGATGATGTTCCGGTACGGGTGCGCGAGGTGCCACGCGCCCAGGGTGTTCGTCGAGAAGCGAGCGTGGACCATCGCGAACGTGGAGGTCATCCGCTCGTCGTGGAGTTCGGGATAGTACTGGGCGACTTGCTCGGCCAGGAGCAGTCCCTTGTAGACGACAGTGTCCTTGTCCAGCGAGACGATGTAGAAGCGTTCGTGTCCCGGTGGCTGCTCCTCGTCGACTTTGTTCTCGACGACGCGGCGGCCGACGTAGAGTTGGCGGTCGAATTCTTTGTCAGTCTTCCCTTCGCTGGAGGTGACGAACACCTGCTGTACGTCAGGTTCAGACTCGACAGCGGTGTCGCCCAGCGTCGAGTTGTCGGTCGGGACCGACCGCCAGGCGAGGACATCCAGTCCTTCCTCGGCGAACGTCTCTTCGACGAGGTCCTTCAGGTCTGCTCTCGGGCCCTCGTCCTGTGGGAGAAAGAGTGAGCCGACGGCGTATTCGCCGGGGGACGGGAGGTCTGCATCGACTTCGTCGGCGAAGAATTCGTGTGGTATCTGGAACATGATGCCCGCACCGTCACCGGTTTCGGATTCGGCACCGGTCGTGCCACGATGTTCCATGCATTCGACGAGGTCGAGCCCGTCCTGTACTACCTGGCTCTGTTTCCCTCCGTCGAGGTCCATTACGACCCCGACGCCACAGTTCGACCGTTCGTCAGTGGGGTCCGCGAGCCCGGCATCGCACGCAGACTGCCCTGTGTCCTGTCGCTCCGTCATTCTAACCCGTTTCAAGGACTGCATCCATAAGAGGCTACCCCTGAAATAGGCATGGTGTGTTAAACGCAAATAATGGTGTATTAGGAGAATATTTCCAATATTAATTTTTCTCCGTTCGACCCAGCAGTTCAGGACAGGTGAGAGGATATATGTGCCTGCCACGTGGCGGTATCGACAGGAATGGAGGTCATCGACGAGAACGGTCGGGTGTTCGGTGTCGTCAACGTTATTGACCTGTTAGTCCTGCTGCTGGTCCTCGCTGTCGTCGCTGCGGGTGTCGCTCTCGTACTCGGCAGTGGAGCAAGCGAGACGGAATCAGAAACAGCCACGATAACCGTCCGCGCAGACAGCGTCCAGCCCTACGTCGCAGATGCAGTCCCACCAGTCGGCGACCTCGACGGCGGGAATGTCACCAGTATCGAAAACAAGACCGTCGAACCAGCCACTATCGTCACGACGAACTCCGCTGGCGACGTACTGGTGCGCGAGCATCCCAGACTGAAGACCGTCACCGTAACGGTAACTGTCGACGTTTCGCAGACGGACGGAACACTCGTCTACGACCAGCAACGACTCAAGATAGGGAACAGCGTCAGTCTCGACCTCGGGACCGTCGACCTGCGAGGAAACCTAACGGCAGTCGAGCGCGAGACGTAATTAGCGGTCAGTAACTCTTCGCGAAGTAGGCGGTTTCCTCTGCGTCCTCGCCACAGATTGCACACTCGTCGTGGATCGGCTCCTCGTCGCGGTCCAGCGGCACCATCACGATTTCGGCGGCGATGGCGTCCTTGATCGGGTCCTCGCAGTCCTCGTCGCCACACCAGCCACACTTGACGTAGCCGCCGTGCTGGCCGATAGTGCCCAGAATCTCCTCGCGACTCTCGGCCTCTCGAATCTCACCCTCCAGCGTCTCCTCGGCGCTGGCGTAGAGTTTGGCGTGAACGGTGTCGAGGTGGTCCCAGGTGGTGTCGCCGATGTTTGCACGCGCTTCGACGTCGCTCTCGCCGTCGGGGCGGTGAACGAAGGTGACTTCCTCGTCTTCGACCTCGTTTGGCCCGACCTCGATGCGGACGGGGACACCCTTGAGTTCCCACTCGTTGTACTTGAAGCCAGGATTGCGGTTCTCCCGGTCGTCCAGATTGACGCGCACGCCGGCATCTTCCAGGTCGGCCGCAATTTCCTCGGCGTAGCCGACGACTTCCTCCTTGTTCTCCTCTTGCCAGATTGGGACGATGACGACCTGTTCGGGCGCGAGCGACGGCGGAAGGACGAGCCCCTGGTCGTCAGAGTGCGTCATAAAGAGCGCGCCCATCGCGCGCCACGAGAGTCCCCAGGAGGTCGTGTGGGCGGTGTTCGTCTCCTCGTCCTCGTCGGCGTACGTGATGTCGAACGCCTCGGCAAAGGAGGTGCCGAGATAGTGCGACGTTGCCCCCTGAACGGACTTGCCGTCGGGCATCAGCGCCTCGACGGTCGTCGTCGTGTGCGCGCCTGGGAACTTGTCGTGGGGTGGCTTGCGTCCCCGGAGCACCGGCATCGCCAGTACCTCCTCGTAGACGCGCTCGTACTGGTCGAGGCGGGTCATCGTCTCGTCCCACGCCCCGTCCTCGTCGCGGTGGGCGGTGTGCCCCTCCTGCCAGAGGAACTCCTTGGTACGGAAGAACGGCTTGGTCTCGGTGGCCTCCCAGCGAACGACTGAACACCACTGGTTCAGGCGAAGCGGGAGGTCGCGGTGTGAGCGCGTCCACTGAGCCATGAAGGGTGCAATGATGGATTCGCTCGTAGGGCGGACCGCCAGGCGTTCCTCGAGTTCGTCGTATCCACCGTGAGTCACCCACGCGACCTCCGGGTCGAACCCCTCCACCACGTCCTTCTCGCGTTCGAGGAAGGATTCGGGGATGAACATCGGGAAATAGGCGTTCTGGACGCCAGTGTCTTTGAACCAGCCGTCGAGGTGGTTCTGGATGCGCTCCCAGATAGCGTACCCGCGGGGCCGGGTGATGATGAACCCGCCCATCGGGGCGTAGTCTGCAAGCTCTGCCTTCTGCACGAGTTCGGCGTACCACTCGCCGGTTTCGTGTTCTTTCGACTTGGTGATGCCGAGGTCCTGCTCGGTATCGTCGGTCATTGGCGATGAGTGCGATGCCGAGGGATAAACGCGCTTTGTTTGTCCGCGAAGAGAGACGGTTCTCGCGTCAGACGGTAAACGGACTTTCGCCGTCTGTCCATTTCCAGCCAGGTAGCCGGGTCTGCAAGCCCGCAGCCAGGGCTGCATCGAGGTCGTCGGCGCCGGCAGTGTCCCCGTCGTCGCCGTGGGTGTGGATGTCCGCATAGTGGAAGGTAGCTTCGCCGAGCAAGCGGAGCGGTTGCTGGCCGGCGAGCATCCCCGCGAGTTCCCGCCCGAGCAGTTCGTCGACGACGAACCCGGGATAGTCGGCCTCGACATCGAGGTCGCGGAGCAACCAGACGAGTGTGGCGACGTTCACTGCGAGGTCACCGTCCGCAAAGACCGTGTCGACAGCGTCGACGTACTGCTGTTCGGAGACGCTGTCGACTTCGGTGTCGAAGATTTCGCCGAGGTCGTCACGGACACCGTTGATGAGTGGCACGACGACAGTATTTCGGTCGCGGACCCACTGGTACTCCCGTTCGACGACGGCAGGTGTGACGCGCATGAGGGGAGCGACGGCCGCCGGTCGCTTGGTTCTTCGCGTCCAGTCACCTCACTGAGTAGGGAAAGCGCATTTATTCGGGAGCCGAGAATGGCCTGATAGCAACCGTCGCGCGTCTCAGTCGGTATGCGTTCTGGGATGTGGCTGTTTCGAGCGCGCGACACAGAATACCAATGGAGTACATCGAAGATATCACCGCGCTGGTCGTCGACGATAGCGAGTTTTTCGCGTCGTTGACGGCCGACCAGTTAGAGACGAAACACGGAATGAATGCGCAGACGGCGTCGAGTCCGGAAACCGCACTGGACGAACTGCAGGACCTCGACGTAGATGTCGTCGTCAGTGACTACGATATGCCAGAGATGGACGGGCTCGAGTTCTACGAAGCGGTCGACGAACGCATCCCCGAGATGCCGTTTATCCTTCTGACTGGGCGGACTGACGGCGATATCGCGAGTTCGGCAATCAGTGCGGGCGTCGACGACTACCTCCAGAAAGAGGCCGTTGCCGAACGCAACGATTTCGAGGTGCTGGCAAACCGGATTCAGAACGTCGTCAATCAGCGCAAATCGAGACAGAAGTACGAACTCGTCGTCGATAACACTCCCGAAGGTATCGCGCAGGTGAGTCGCGATGGAACGATTATGGCAGCAAACGAGCGAGTTGCGGAGTCGTTCGGGGTTCCAAGCGACGACATCGTCGGTGCGAACGTCGGCGAAGTGCTGCCCGATAAAATCGCGAACCGCTGGCTCGCTTACGGCGACGATGCGCTGACGACCGGCGAGCGGGTCAGTTTCGAGAGCAGTTACGACGGTCGGTACTTTCACACGTACGCCGTTCCGGTCAACGTCGGTGGTGAGACAGACACCTTCCAGATTATCTCGCGAGATATTACCCAGCGCCGAGAGCGCGAACAGGAACTCGAAACTCGAACTGAGCAACTGGAACTTATCAACCGATTCGTCCGCCACGACATTCGCAACGACATCGACCTGGTTTACAGCTGGTCGGAGCTGTTGCGCGACCACGTCGATGAGGACGGCCAGGAGTATATCGACCGCATCAGATCGACGAGCGACCACATCACCGAGTTGACGACGATTGCAGGTGAGTTCGTCGAGACAGTTTCCAGTGACAGTGACGCACAACTCGAAGCAATACCACTCCGACACGCGCTCGGCGAGGAACTGGAAAAGTGTCGCTCCTCGTACGAAGCGGCGTCGTTCACGCTCAACGGTGATATTCCAGCGGTGGACGTTCGCGCGAACGGCATGCTCTCCTCCGTCTTTCGGAACCTGCTGAACAACGCCGTCCAGCACAACGACGCCGACCACCCGCAGGTATACGTGACGGCAACCGACCATGGAGGGACGGTCGAAGTGACGGTTGCTGACAACGGTCCTGGCGTTCCCGACGACCAGAAACAGACGATTTTCGGGAAAGGCGACCAGGGCGCGGCCAGCGCCGGAACTGGCATCGGACTGTATCTCGTTCATACGCTGGTCACCCAATATGGCGGTACGGTGACCGTCGAGGACAGCGACATCGGTGGCGCACGGTTCGTCGTCGAACTCCAGACGGTGTGAGCGACCGAACGGCCCGAATCATGTGAGGGGGTTGCGAAGGGCTTTTATAACCGCGAGAATGTACGGAGAACCACACGTCGGTTTTCCGGGAACAGATTCACCCGGAGGTACCTATTCCCCAGTCCGGGGACCACAGACTAACACAATGACTAGTGTTCCTGTATATCGTCCTGTTCGGATTGCGTTTCAGGAGGGACACTGCTCGCCAGGCGGCACGATACACGTTTCTTAGCTATGAGTGCAGTAGAAAAGCGGCTCGAAGAGATGAAAGCAGAGATTACGAACGAAGTCCCCAACGACATAACCATCACCCAGGTTACATACGAGGGACCGGAACTGGTCATCTACACGCGCGACCCGAAGAAGTTCGCGCAGAACGGTGACCTGATTCGACGGCTTGCCTCACAGTTGCGCAAGCGCATCACTGTTCGTCCGGACCCGGCAGCGCTGTCGTCACCGAAGGCAGCCCGGAAAGAGATTATGTCGGTCATTCCCGAAGAGGCCGGGGTCACCGACCTCGATTTCCACCACGACACCGGCGAAGTCGTCATCGAGGCCGAGAAGCCGGGCATGGTTATTGGCAAACACGGGGCGACGCTTCGCGAGATTACACAGGAGGTCGGCTGGACACCGGAGGTTGTTCGGACACCGCCTATCGAGTCCTCGACAGTCCAGAACGTCCGGAACTTCCTCAAACAGGAACGCGAGGACCGCCGTGACATTCTCGAACGGGTCGGCCGCCAGATTCACCGCGAGGAGATGTCCGACGACGAGTACGTCCGCATCACGACGCTCGGGTGCTGTCGCGAAGTCGGACGGGCTGCCTTCATCCTCTCGACGCCGGAGACACGCGTTCTCATCGACTGCGGAGACAAGCCGGGCGCCGAAGGGGAAGTCCCCTATCTGCAGGTGCCGGAAGCACTCGGCGCTGGTGCGAGCAACATCGACGCAGTCGTGTTGACCCACGCCCACCTCGACCACTCTGCACTCATTCCGCTTCTCTTCAAATACGGCTACGACGGCCCCATCTACACCACCGAACCGAGCCGGGATCTGATGGGCCTCCTCCAACTGGACTATCTGGACGTGGCCGCAAAGGAGGGGCGAACGCCACCCTACGATTCCGAGATGGTCCGGGAAGCCATCAAGCACACCATCCCGCTGGAGTACGGCGATGTAACCGACATCGCCCCGGACATCAAACTCACCCTCCACAACGCCGGCCACATTCTCGGGTCCTCGATCTGTCACTTCCACATCGGCGACGGGCTGTACAACGTCGCCTTCTCCGGTGACATCCACTACGACGATACACGGCTGTTCAACGGCGCTGTCAACGACTTCCCGCGCGTCGAGACGCTCGTCCTCGAATCAACGTACGGCGGGCGCAACGACTACCAGACCGACCAGAAGGACTCCGAGCGAAAGCTCAAACGCGTCATCAACGAGACGATAGACGACGATGGAAAGGTACTGATTCCCGCGTTCGCCGTCGGGCGCTCGCAGGAAATCATGCTCGTCCTCGAGGAAGCGATGCGTGAGGGCGAAATTCCGGAGGTACCGATCCACCTCGACGGGATGATATGGGAGGCGACAGCGATTCACTCGACCTATCCGGAGTACCTCCGCGACGGCGTCAGAGACCGCATCTTCCACGAGGACGAAAACCCGTTCCTGGCCGAGCAGTTCAACCACATCGACGGCGGCGAGGAGGAGCGCCAGGATGTCGCCGACGGCGGCCCCTGCATCATCCTCTCGACGTCGGGGATGATCGAGGGCGGCCCCATCTTCTCCTGGCTCGAACACGTCGGCCCGGACCCGGACTCGACGCTGACGTTCGTCGGCTATCAGGCCCAGGGGACGCTGGGTCGGCGGATTCAGAACGGCTGGGACGAAATCCCCATTGGGAACGACAACGGGCGTGGCCGCGGTGACACGCTGACGCTGCGGATGAACGTCGAAGTCGTCGACGGCTTCTCCGGTCACGCCGACCGACAGGGACTTGAGAACTTCGTCAAGACGATGAACCCCCGTCCGGAGAAGATACTCTGTGTTCACGGAGACGAATCCTCCGTCCAGGACCTCTCATCGTCGCTCTATCACGACTTCAACATGCGGACGTTCGCCCCGAAGAACCTCGAAACGTTCCGCTTCGTCTGAGACGGGAACTTTTCTCCGAGACTTCGACTCCGCCGAGTCACTACAACACCCCGAAGTGTGACGTATTTGACGCTGTGGCACGTTGTGACCGACGTGACAGCAGCGACACCACCGACAGTCCTGGTAACGGGTGCGACCGGAACAGTCGGATCGCAGGTCCGGGCGCATCTGGCTGACCGAGCGTGTACAGTTCGGGCGCTCGTCCGTGACCCAGATGCCGACGACGAGCAGGAGGTTCGGTTCGACTTCGAGAAACCCGAGACGTGGGGGCAGGCCTTCGAGTCGGGTGACCGGCTCTTTCTCGTGAGACCGCCGTCGATTTCACGTGTTGGAGAGTTTTTGTTACCCGCCATCGACGCCGCACAGCGGTGTGGTATCGAACACGTCACGCTGCTGTCCGTCCTCGGTGCTGAGAAGAATCCGCTCCTGCCACACCGCCGAATCGAGCGACATCTGGAAGCCAGTGGCCTGGACTACACCTTCCTTCGAGCGTCGTTTTTCATGCAGAACTTCGATGAGGTGCACGCACGGGACATCCGCGAGTACGACGAGCTATTCGTCCCCGCTGGCGGTGGCGAAACGAGTTTCGTAGACGCACGTGACATCGCCGAAGTGGCTGCAGCAACGCTGACTGAACCAGGTCACCGTACCCGGGCCTACGATGTGACTGGTCCGACAGCACTCGATTACGTCGAAGCCGCAGCCATCTTTAGCGACGTCCTCGGGCGTGACATTTCGTACCCTCGACCGGGAGCAGTCGCGTTCGCTCGGCGCTGGTTGGGACGGGGTGAACCGCTGGGGTTCGTCGTCGTGATGCTCGGCATCTATACGACCGCTCGGCTCGGACTCGCTGGCCGGGTGACCGACGACGTACGCGAGGTACTGGGTCGTGACCCGCGCTCCCTCCGTGCGTACGTCGTTGATTACAAAGACGCCTTCGAGGAAAGTGAGATAGCATGACACACGATACGAAAACGATTGCACTCCGTGGGACCGTCGCTGCGGCAATCGCGGCTCTCGTCAACGCCGGCGTCGTTGCAGTCGCACAGAGCGCCGACCTCGCACCGGGGTTTCGGGCGCTGACGTATCCGCCTGTCCTCTTTCTCAGCGTCGCCGGTGCGCTCGGCGCAGCCGTCGTCTACGCGCTCCTCGGCAGACGCGACAGGCGTGGGACGGACCAGGCGTTCACGCGTATCGCGATTGCGGTCCTCGTCCTGTCGTTCGTCCCCGATATCGGATTGCTGCTCGTCGACGAAGCCGCGACCACGTCTGGAGTCCTCGTCCTGATGGCGATGCACGTCGTGGTCGCGGTGGCCGCCGTTTCATTGCTGACCGGCCGACCAGTTGCAATCGGAGGCGAGAAAACGACCACGCCAGCACAGCGTTGACTTCGCTAGCGACGACCGCTCTCTCGGAATGCAGGTCGGTGGCGGCGGCGATATCGACCAGACGCGAAATATTGGCTACTCAGTGTTCGGCGGCTTCGGCCGGGTCCACGACCGTACCGTCCATCGTATCCACGCCAACCTGGTCACAGAGGTCTGCCAGCGGGCAGGCTTCGGGGTCGTCCAGACAGGCCGGCTTGCGCGCAGAACAGTAGTCACGACCGAACTGAATCATCGCGGTGTGACCAAAGCCGCATTTCTCTCCGGGAACGGACTGTTCGAGCGCCGCCCGAACCGCCTCGTGGTCGGCATCTGCCGGCGCGAGACCCATCCGGCGTGCGATGCGGTGGACGTGCGTATCGACGGGGAAGACGCCGGCACGGCCACCGGCAAAGAGGAGCACGCAGTCTGCGGTTTTCGGACCGACGCCGTCGACTGAGAGTAGCGTGTTCCGGACTTCAGCGGGACCGCCCGTCTTCACGAACTCGTCGAAGGTGGCAGCGTCGCCATACGCTTCCTGCACCCACTCGGCCGCACCGATAATCTTCTCCGACTTCTGGTTGTAGAGTCCGGCCGATTGGATGGTTTCGGCGAGCGTCGGATGGTCGGCCGCCGCGAGTGCGGCTGCCAGGTCCGCGCCAGCGCCGTCGTACCGCTCCATCAGCGCGTCGTGGGCGGGCTGGCTCGCAGTGTCGGAGGTGTTCTGGCTCAAAATAGTGCGGACCAAACACTCGAAGGCGTCCTGTGTGTTGTCTGCTGTCTCCCAGTAGGTGGTGTCGTCGTCAGTTTCGATTGTCGCACCGTCGCTCTCGGGAAAGAGCATGAAATCGTCGGGGTCCAGGTCCTCGTGATAGAGCAGTCCCAGCGCGTCGACGACGGCTTCCGAACGGGTCTCAGCGTCGAGTTCTGTGGGCACAGTCAGGAGACAGGGCCGCACAGAAAAAACAAGTGTGGTTGCCCCCGGAATTCCACGAGGTTTAGGAGTCTCGGCGTGGTAGTACCAGTCGAAACAACGCCAGAGACAAAGACCATGTCAGGAATTTGGACGTACGTCCGGGAAGATATCTGTGCAGCACTGGAAAACGACCCGGCAGCGCGGTCAGTCCTCGCAGTGTTAACGTATCCGGGACTCCACGCCGTCTGGGCACACCGTATCGAGCACGCACTCTGGACGCGCGGGCACCATCTGCTCGCACGGGCGCTGTCGCAACTGACGCGTTTCTTGACGGGCGTCGAAATACATCCCGCTGCGGAGTTCGGCCGGCGTGTGTTCATCGACCACGGGATGGGCGTCGTCATCGGCGAGACGGCGGAAATCGGCGACGACGTGCAGATGTACCACGGTGTGACACTGGGCGGGAACGACCCACGACCAGTCAAACGCCACCCGACCGTCGAAGATGGTGCTATCTTGGGAGCGAACAGCACGCTCGTCGGTGACATTACAATCGGTTCGGGGGCGTCAATCGGCGCGGGCGCTGTCGTCATCGAAGACGTTCCCCCTGGCGCAACGGTCGTCGGAAACCCCGCGACAATCGTCGCCGAGGGTCGAGACGGCATCGAAATCACGCCGGACCCGGCAGCTGAGCCGAGTCGCGGTGGTGTTTCGTTGCTATCCTGTTGACCAGAATGGTTGTCGTGCGCCCGTCAGACACGCGTCAGACGGTGCATCAGGCTTTAAGACGGTTGAAAACAGTTATTACGCCGTGCCGTCACTTCGCTCAGACCCCCTCGACGAACTGGTCGTCCCGGACGGGACGCACGTTGAGGAGCACGACCTGGTAACGGACGGGGACGTCATCGTCGGCGGACAGAGTACCGTCGAGTTCGGCGTCCGGGGGAACAACGTCATCGCGGGCGAGCGCGTCCAGTTCGGTGGCCACATCGAGGCCGAGGGGGACTGTCGGCTGGACATGTGGTGTGACGTGGCCGACAACGTGCTCGTCGGCGAGAACGCTTACCTCGGCGAGCGCGTCCACATCGCCGGCCAGTTGAAGGTCGCCGGTGACCTCGACATCGGCGACGACGTGGACATCGAGGACGGATTCGAGGCCAACGGCTGGATCGTCATCCGCAACCCGATGCCGACTATCGTCTTCCTCTTCGTCTACCTCTCGCAACTGCTTCGCATCGGCGAGGAGGAAGCCGCCGAAGAAGTGCTCTCGGAGATGCTGGACAACGAGCGTGAGCACGAACCCGTCGTCGTCCCTCGCAGTACACGCGTCAGCGACGACGCCTGGCGCGTCTCGACGCCGGCCCGCATCGGCGACGACTGTCGCCTCCACGGCAATATCCGCGCCCAGTCGCTCGTCGTCGGCCGCGATACCGAAATTTTCGGCAGTCTCCGCGGAAAAGAAGGCGTCACGGTCGGCGCTGGCACGCAAGTGACCGGGAACGTCACCACCCGCGACGGGACGATTCGCATCGGTCCGAACACTGATATCCGCGGTGACGTCTCCGGCACGTACGTCGAAATCCACCAGGACGCAGATGTCGAGGGCGCGATTCGCGCCCGCGAAGAGATGACGATGGTCAACGAAACCGTCCTCGATGACTCCGTCATCGAATCCGTCGACGTAGCGGAGACCGACGAAGAGGAATCGGCAGCAGATGACACAGTAGACAAAGACAGCGGTGTCGAGACAGACCATGAAAGCGACGCCGAGACGGACGAAGACACGGAAGCGGCCTCTCCAGACGACGCAGATTGAGCCGGTGCTGCGAACGGGTGCCAACCAAAAGGGGCTTTTGAGCGTTCGTGATAGAGATGAGCATGCTCTCTATCGCACTCGCCGGCAAGCCAAACGCGGGAAAATCTACCTTCTACACCGCCGCGACGATGGCCGACGTGGAGGTGGGAAACTACCCGTTTACCACTATCGACGCCAACCGTGGCGTCAGCCACGTCCGCACGCGCTGTCCGTGTCTCGACCGCGACCAGCGGTGTGGTAACGATAACTGCCACGACGGCAAACGATACGTTCCCATCGAACTGCTCGACGTGGCCGGTCTCGTCCCCGGTGCTCACGAAGGGAGAGGTCTTGGCAACCAGTTTCTTGACGAACTGACCAACGCCGACGCAATTGTACACGTCGTCGACGCGTCCGGCGGAACTAATGCGGAGGGCGAACCGGTCGAAGTGGGGAGCCACGACCCCGTCGAGGACCTGGATTTCATCGAAGAGGAGATGGACCGCTGGCTGGCCTCTATCGTCGAGCGCAACTGGGAATCCATCGTACGGCAGTCCCGCTCGCCCGATTTCGACATCGACGACTCCCTGACGGAGATGCTGACCGGCGTCGGTGCGACGGAACTCGACGTGGCGCGCGTCCTCCGTCGCGTCGACTATCCGGCAGCCCCCCGCCAGTGGACCGACGAGGACCGCCAGCGACTCGCCGCGGAAATCCGGACCGAAACCAAACCGATCATCGTCGTCGCCAACAAGGCCGACATCGCCCCGCGAGAGAACATCGAGCGCCTCCGGGACGCTGCTGAAACCGTCATTCCGGCCACGGCGGACGGCGAGCTCGCCTTGCGTCGTGCAGTCGAGGCAGGCGTCATCGACTACGACCCCGGCGACGACGACTTCGATATCATAGGTGACGTGAGCGACTCACAGGAGGAAGGGTTAGAACGCATCCGCGAGGTGATGGCCGAGTGGGGTGGCACCGGCGTCCAGCAAGCCCTCGACACCGTCGTCTACGACGTCCTCGACCAGATTACCGTCTATCCCGTCCAGAACGAGACGAAGTGGACCGACGCCAGCGGCAACGTTCTCCCCGACGCCCACCTGCTCCCCGACGGGTCGACGCCGAAGGACCTGGCCTACGCCGTGCACTCGGATATCGGCGAGGGATATCTCCACGCCGTCGACGCTCGCGAGAAACGTCGCATCGGCGAGGACACGGAACTCGAGGAAGGCGACGTAATCAAGATTGTCAGTAGCGCAAAGTGAACCGACGAAACGAGACGGTGCGGCGTCGTGTTTAGATGATAGCGCCGACTGGTCCCTCGATGAGGAAAAACAGCGTCTGGTAGGCGGCGTACGCGAGGACGATTGTCGCTGCTGCCAGTGCACCTTTCGGTCGTTCGAGCGAGACGCCGCGGCGTGCCTCGGCCTTGCGCGCCTCGAACTCGAAGAAGTCCGTCAGGACCAGCCCGATGACGAGCGACGAGAGGACGAATCCGGGGTGGTACGAGACGGTCATGTAGTAGAACGCGCCGACCAGAAGGACGACGTTTATTGCCTCGTGAGGGATGAAGCGACTGATTGCTTCGGCCCCATCATCTGCCTGTGCGACGTGCCGGTCGTGGGCGATTTTCCGCGTGACGAAGTTCAGCACGACGAGCGCGAGGAGAAGAGCCTCGATGACGAGCACATCGGCGATGCCGATTTCGACGCCGAAGATGCTGTCGACGGGCCCGAAGAAGTTTACTCGGGTCATAGTTGAGTCTGTGTCCTTACTACATTAGAGTTTTTCCAATTCCGCGCCCCGAAGCGCGAACGGTGATTGGCTCTCTGGGACCCGGACCAGCTCGGCGGTCCCACCTGTCGAGAGTTCGACCGGGACGCCGACGCTCGCGTGACCCACAATCCGGTCGTCGGCAAGCACCTCGACCGTAGCGTCCTCGCGTTCGACGGTGATACGCACGTCGTCTGCCGGGACGACCCAGTGGTCGAGCGTCGTGGCGAAAGGCGCGATAGGGACCAGCGCCAGCACTGATGGCCCGGGTGGAATGACGGGCGCGCCCGCGTTCCGAGCGTACCCAGCGGTTCCAGCTGGGGTCGCGGCGACGATGCCGTCGGCTCGAAAGCGGGCAACCCGCTCGCCGTTGGCAGTGACGGAAAACTCTGAGATGTGTGCTGGTTCGGCTGTGGCGAGCATCGCATCCGTGAGCGCCAGCGTGCGTCGAGTGCCGTCGTCGACGGTGACAAGCGGATGGGACTCGGTTTCCCAGTTTCCGGTCAGCAAGCGCGTGGCAGTGTCCCCGAGCCTGTCCAGCGGAACCGACCGCAGGCCAGCCCCGGCGTCGACGGGCAAGAGTGGAACTGTCGGTCGCTCGCGTGCGAGCGCCAGGACCGAGGGCTCACCCAATCCGAGCGCCACGTCGAGGTCGGCGTCGAGAACCGTTCCCGGTGGTCCGACGACGGACTCCAGACCGGCGTCGTCGAGTGTCGCAACGGCCCGCTCGGTGTCCTCACCGACGACGCCGACGCGCCGTACCTCCCGTGTCATACCGAGACGTGAGAGCAAGACAGGCAAAAAGGCACCGCACCCGGGGCAACAGCGTTGACCCTCGACACCGAACCCGAGACACATCTTCGGAAGTTTACTCACGTCGTCATCGAGCGGGAGGCCTGAAGTTGGTCGAAGAGAGTCACCGAAGACGAGAACGGTCGAAGCGTTTTAGCCAGGTCGTCACGCAGGTCGTATCGTGAACTGAGATGTCGGCCAACTCGGAGTCGGGCACGGTAACGCCACAGGACGAAGCGACGCTCTCGGAGGTGCTGTCTCCCGACTCGGACTGGGGCAGTGTCCTCATCAGCGGGCCGGCAATGACCGGCAAGCAGTCTCTCGGTGTCGAACTGCTCGCGACGGCAAACAGCGCTGGCGGGCAGCCGATTGCGATTACGGCTGCAGACACCGCCGAACAGATGCGAACCGCCTACCTGACTGCTGGCGGCGAAGCCACAGACAACTTGGCAGTTATCGACTGTCTCCCTGGCACCGATGAGAGCGGAACCGATGCCTGGACGCGATCTATCGGCTCCCCAGGTGATTTTACCGGCATCGCGATGGCAGTCTCGGATGTCTTCAAAAATATCTCCGAGAATCGCCAGTCCGGGGCCAGAGTGCTGGTCGACAACCTCGCCACGTCGCTCGTGTACACCGACATCAAGCCGCTCTATCGATTTCTGCACGCGCTCGTCGGACGAGTCACCGCCAGTGGTGGAGCAGTCATCGCGACGCTCGACACCGACGGCACCGGCGACGCCGAACGGCAGGCCCTGGTCGGTCTCTTCGACACTGTCGTCGAAGTCCGTCGGGCCGATGACGCGACCAAGTTTCGAGTCGTGGGGCGAGAAGACGTTCCAGACCACTGGCATTACTACACGTCGGGAGGTGATGACGCGTGAAGGAACTGCTCGAGTACCTCCGTGAACAGGTGGTAACGCTGACCGTGTACAACTACGAGGGGAGCGACGAGCGACTGGAGACGCTAGCTGGGGCGTTCTCCGGCGCTGGTGTGGCCGTCACGACGGACACCACTGGCCGCGGGTCGCCGACGAACCTCGGTGTGCTCCACCGCGGGGACGAGGTGTTCGGCGCACGCTCGGTCGACGAGTGGGAAGCAGACGACGACTTCACGGCTGCGTTCGAAGGGGGTGACAGCGACCGGGCCGAGATTCCACATCTTCCGAGCGACGGCATGACTATATCGCCGGAGACGAGCCGAACGAAGATGGTCGGCATCTCCCGGACGTTCGAGCGGCGAGCACTCCGCGAACGCGGCGGCAGGCTCGTGGCAGGATTCCAGACGCTCTCGACGATAACCGACTCCGAACGAACCCGGGCGGTGTACGACCGTCTCGCAAATTCGGGCGTCACTGTGACGGTCTGTGGCTATCCGGACACCACCATCGAAAACCCGCCCTTCGATATCTTCGAAGATACCGACGAGAGATTCCGGGAGTACTGGTTCCTGCTGTACGACGGCAACGGCAACGACAGCCGCAAAGCCGCGCTAGTCTCGCGGGAGCAGGACCCGTCGCTGTACGATAGCTTCTGGACCGACGACCCCGAGACAGTCGACGAGCTGTTTGCGCTCGGCACTGCGGAGTATCCGGAACTCCTCTGAACGGTATCATCGCCGCCCGGAGCGGCAATCCCCGAAGCGTTATCCGGTCGGCAGCCTAAACCGGAACCATGCCCGTAGAGCTATTCGGAATACCGCTGTCCTTGCTACTGCTGCTGGCAGGAGCGGGACTCGTCATCGCGGAGGCGTTCGCTCCCGGTGCCCACTTTTTCGTGCTGGGCGTGGGGCTGTTCGTCGCTGGGTTGGTGGGGATTGCCCTTCCGAGCGGACTCGGTGCCGTTGCGCTGCTCATCATGGCGTTCGCCGTTCTCATCTCGACGGGACTGACCCTCTACGTCTACCGCGAATTCGACATCTACGCGGGGTCAGGCGAGGGGACGACGAGCGATTCGTCGTCGCTCCGCGGCCAGACTGGTCGAGTCACGGAGCGTGTGACGCCGACGGACGGCGAAGTCAAACTCGAAAGCGGCGGGTTCAACCCGTATTACAAGGCGCGAAGCGTCGACGGGGCAATCGAGGAGGGCGAGACTGTCATCGTTCTCGACCCGGGTGGCGGAAACGTCCTCACCGTCGAGTCCTTCGCTGACCGCACTGACGACATCGACAGGGAACTGGCCCGTGAACGCGAGCGGAGAGAGCGCGAAACAGAGTCCGAATCGAGTTCGTAACACCGCCAGTGCCAGAAACTGATCGGTCAAGCGGACAAACACTTTTCACCGGCTACCCCTAAGCCCGCACGAGATGTTCCCCGCAGTAGTATTACAGACAGATGGGGCATTCCCGATTATCGCAGGGATTTTCCTCATTCTGGCGCTCGTGACCGCGTACAAGAGTATCGTCATCGTCGACGCCTACGACAAGGAAGCGTACACGCGCTTCGGGAAGTACCAGGGACTGCTCGAACCCGGCCCGAGCTTCGTGTTGCCGTTTGTCACACGGACGTATCGCTTCGACATGCGGACCCAGACGCTCGACGTTCCCCGGCAGGAAGCGATTACCCGCGACAACTCGCCGGTGACCGCCGACGCCGTGGTCTACATCAAAGTGATGGACGCCGAGAAGGCGTTCCTCGAAGTCGACGACTACAAGCGTGCCGTCTCCAACCTCGCCCAGACGACCCTCCGTGCAGTGCTGGGCGACATGGAACTGGACGACACGCTCAACAAGCGCCAGCAGATCAACGCGAAAATACGGCGAGAGCTGGACGAACCCACGGACGAGTGGGGGATTCGCGTCGAGAGCGTCGAAGTCCGCGAGGTCAACCCCTCGAAGGACGTCCAGCAGGCAATGGAGCAACAGACCTCCGCCGAGCGTCGCCGCCGTGCCATGATTCTGGAAGCACAGGGTGAACGGCGCAGTTCCATCGAGGAAGCCCAGGGTGACAAGCAGTCGAACATCATCCGAGCGCAGGGTGAAAAGCAGAGCCAGATTCTCGAAGCACAGGGTGATGCAATCTCCACAGTATTGAGAGCGAAATCCGCCGAGTCGATGGGCGAGCGTGCCGTCATCGAGCGCGGGATGGAAACCTTAGAAGAGATTGGCAAGGGCGAATCGACGAAGTTCGTTCTCCCGCAGGAACTCACCTCGCTGGTGGGTCGCTACGGCAAGCATATCCAGGGCAGCGATGCCAAGGAGAATGGCCACATTCTCGAAGGGATGGACTTCGACGAGGAAACCCGCGAGATGCTTGGCCTCGACGATATCGAGGAAATTCTGGGTGAACTCGACGATGAAGATGCCGTCATCGACGTCGAAAAGATGGAGCAGGAAGCCCAGGCCGTCAAATCCGGCGAGTCGACCGCCGATATCAAGGACCCCGACGACGTTATCGACGAGATGGACGACGAGATAGATATGGACGCAGGTGGCGCGAACTTCAGCAGGGAGTCCTCCGACGACGGCGAGAGTTCGAACTAGCTGGGTATCCGTCGTTTACCCTGCGTGTGAGTCTCTCACGGAGCGAAGGTATTTTCCCGTCGTCTCGCCAACAAACGAGCAATGAGTCGGGATGGGGACGTAGACGAGTCAAAGCGTGCGACACTCCGTCGCTTCGCTGCACTTGGGGCTGCCAGTCCACTCGTCGGGCTCGCGAGTGCGAGCGACAGTGACGCACCCGACGCGATTATGGGGTATCTGACCGCAACGCCGGGAGCGCACTTTTCGAAGATTCGCGACGACCTGCAGTTGGGTACGGGCGAAACACAACACCACCTCCGCCGCCTGGAGAGCGAAGGGACCATCGAGAGCCGGAAGGACGGCGACTACAGCCGGTACTTTCCTGCTGGACGGTTCTCGGAGTTCGAGCAGGTGGCACTCGGCTATCTCCGGCGTGAGACGCCACGCGGGATGCTCGTGGCGCTGTTGCAATCGCCAGGCATCGCTGCGGGTGACATCGCCAGCAATCTTGACGTCTCGCGTCCGACGGTGAGCAAACACGCCGCCGAGATGGAGACGGCGGGTTTACTCTCCCGTGAGGGCGGGTACACGGTCGAGCGTGCAGAGACGCTGCTCATGTTGCTAGTTCAGTACGCCGATTCGTTCGACGAGGAGACGGTGGCACTGGCGGCTGCGGCCGACGACCTGGTCGCCTACGACCCAGAGTGACCGTCGGTGACCATCCAGGTGGTACTGGAAGAGTACCCCCACTTCTCGATGTCGAGTCCGACTTCCTGTTCTTCGAGAGCAGTCATGTTGGTGCCGACCTCCTTCGCCGAGAGGTCGAGTTCCTCGCCGATGAGTCGTGATTTGAAATACGTCTGCGTGTCGGCGTTGTCTCGCAGATACGAGAGAATCTGGCGTTGCTTCTCCGAAAGGTTCGGCGTATCCGCGCTCGCTGTGGCGGTCGCGCTCATACTAACAGGGATGGCTGTCACGCATATAGCCAGTTTGGTACAGTCGGTTAACAGGCTCCAGTCTGGTGGTTTTATTACTATCTCACCATCTGTGACCGGTCGTACCGGAGTAACGGACCTGAACGTTGGTACGGGTGCGAACGGGCCGGACCGTCGTTTGGCCGTTCGCGAATGCTTTCGGCACCCGCAGTGTCGTCTCTCGTCACGACGGGGCAGCCAACAGTCTCAGATGTCTTCGTCGATGATTTCGCCGACCGCGAAGTTCGACTTGACCTCCGTGACTTCGACTTTGACACGCTCGCCGATTTCCGAGTCAGGGACGATGATGACGTAGCCACGCTCGACGCGGGCGATACCGTCGCCCTGTTTGCCGATGTCCTCGATTTCGACGTATCGAATTTCTCCCGCTTCAACCGGTGGCTGTGGTTCCGACGGTACTCCCTCGTCACGCTCGGGTTCGGGTTCGGATTCGGGCGTTTCGGCGGAAATCAGCGCGACACGGTAGGTTTCGTTCGGGTCGATAGAGCCAGTCTCGATTTCCCGCTTCGGGACCTCGATAACGTACTTGTCGTCGTCGGACGTGATATTCGAACTGAACAGACACAGGAGTTTATTCGAGATTTCCAAGGTAGTTAGACCTCCATTCGACGTAGAGGAATTCCACCCTCAAAATAGTGTGTGTACACGCGATTGGGACTACAGCGGCGTTCCGTCGGGACGTTTCGCCCCTTCGGAGTCGTGAACAACGACATTGCCACGCCCGGCGTCTGTCGGTTCGTACCCATCACGTACGGCGATTGCCTCTTCGAGTTCGCTGATTGCACGGGTTTTGAGCGCTGCCGCGAGTTCCTCGGCATCGTCTCTCCCAATTTCTCGCCCGAGTCCCTCACACTCGTGGGCGCGAACCATCCCCTCCGCATCAACCGCCTCGCCCATCGGCTGACTCGTTCCGCCGAGCGCGACGCTGAACGGGTAGGTTTGACAGACCAGCGGTCGATTCTCGTGGACAGTACAGGCGCCCTGGGTCCCGTCACCTGATGCCGTTTCCTCGTAGAACGTGCAATCCCCACAGTCGTCGGTCTGCAGCGCCCATTCGAAGGTTTCACCCTCCAGCCCGTCCGCCCCCTCGGTGAGACCGTAGGGCATCGGGCGGGCCACGTCCCGGAAGTCGTAGTCGCCGCCGTCCTGAATCGTCCGGATTTCGTCGGGGAAAATGGTTGCAGTGTGCGGGTCGCCACTGTCGGTGGCAGCCTCGTCAGCGGCAGACCCATCGCTTCCGCAGCCAGTCTCGGCTTTACAGCAGGCTCCACAACGAGTACACTCGAAGCCGATAGATTCGATGGCGTCGGCGAGCGCAGTCACCGAGAGGTCACGTGCACGGTCCAGTTCCGATTCGAGAGACTCCACGCAGGAGCGTACGTGGGCAAAAATAAAAGGCCGTCGCCGGACATCGGTCCAGCCGCCTAGACCGGCGATGCCCGCTCGCCGTCCCACCGAACCCGGCCCTCGACAGCCAGCTTTTCGAGGTGGGCAACGACCGTCGCGCGGGCGAGGTCCCGAACCGCAGACACGTCCTTCTCGTAGGCGGTGTCGACGATATCGTCGGGCGTCGCCGCACCCGCTGTGACAGCCCCGGCGACGGCTCGCTCGCGCTGGAGACGGTGGGCGATGAGGCGACTGCAGGTGGCCCGCGGGTCGTCGACGACAGGGCCATGTCCTGGGAAGAGATGGGCAGGACTGTGGGCGTACACGCGGCGCAACGACGTGAGATAGGCGCGCATATCACCCTCCGGTGCGCCGACGACGACAGTCCCCTCGGCGACGGCGAGGTCACCGCTGACGAGACCCCCGTCGACGGCAAACGCGACATGCTCGGGCGCATGTCCGGGAGTGTCGACGACTGGAACGCCGTCAGCAACGGGAATCGTTTCGCCGGGTGAGAAGGTGCGGTCCGGATCGATGCCGGTAGCGGCGGCGAACTCCCGCTCGCGTCCCGCACGCGCCCAGACCGTGAGGTCGAACGTCCGGGCGGCCTCGGCAACGGCACCGACGTGGTCCGGATGGTGGTGTGTGACCGCGACGTGACCGGTGCGCTGGTCGACGACCGCACCCCGAAGGTCGTCAGTCAGCGTCGCGGGGTCGAGTAGCAGGGCGTCGTCACTGCCGAAAACGTAGGCGTTGGTCGTACCGCCTGGTGCTCGCGTGCTCGCGGGGACTGAGATTCGTCGTGGTGTCACTCTACCAGTGCGTACACCTGTTTGCGTGCGTCGTGGAAACTGTAACGGGATTCGACGAGACTCTCGTCTTCGAGGCGATTCAGCGCGTAGCGGACCGTCCGGTCGGGCAACCGTGATTCCTCGGCGAGTTGCCCCTGTGAGAGTGGAGAGTCGGTTTCCAGAACCTTCGCGACCAGTTTCGCGCTCGGGGGCAGTTCATGGAGCCGGCGTTCGAACTCCGAATTTCCGAGTTCGTTACTACTTTCACCAGTTTTCGTGCTCATACGTTTGCTTCTGAAGCGGATAGTGGTAAAACTTCCCTACAAAGAAGGCTAAACAATACAGAGTATTAACCCAATATAACCATCCTAAAACAGCGCCGCGGGCGTGCCCTCTGAGGGGCGAATTCTCGGGAAGGTCGACCCGAGAGTCAATACCATTTTATCCCCCGGGTGGTGAAAAGACGGTAGCGTGAAAGGACAGGAGTGGTATCAGGCCGACGACGTGGCGGAGGCCTACGAAGACAAGCGCTTCTCGCGTGGTGGACGGCTCATCGACGACCGGGAGAAAGCAGCGGTGCTGAACGCTCTGGGCCCCGTCGAGGACAAGGATATTCTGGAGATTGCCTGCGGAACGGGGCGGTTTACTGCGATGCTTGCCAGAGAGGGTGCGAACGTCGTCGGTCTCGACATCTCGGGGCCGATGCTCCAGCAGGGCCGAGAGAAGGCCATTCAGCTGGGCGTCGACGACCACATGGAGCTGATGCGCGGGGACGCCGGACGACTTCCGTTCCCCGACAATCACTTCGACGCCGTGCTCGCGATGCGGTTTTTCCACCTCGCGGACACACCGCGTGAGTTTCTCAAAGAGATGCGTCGCGTCTCGGCGAATCAGGTGTTTTTCGACACGTTCAACCGCTTTTCGACCCGGTCGCTGTACAACTGGACGCTCCCGATGGGGTCGCGGCTCTACTCCGGAACGGAAGTCGCCCGCTTGCTCCGTGATACGAACCTCGAACTCGCGGGGTCCGAACACGACTGGATATTCCCATACGGGTTCTATCGGCAGATTCCGGGCAGCGTCGCCGCTGCGTTTCGCAAGATAGACACCGCAATCGGTAGCACCTACGTTGGTGACCGTCTGGCGTCAGTCTCCTACTGGGACGCCCGGGTGTGACGTTCCCCCGCGACTTTTTTACCCTTCCAGCGCGCTACCGGTGGATATGGATGTCTCGGTCGTCGTCCCGACGCTCAACGCCCGCGACCAGTTAGCGGGCTGTCTGGACGCGCTCGCCGAGCACGTCCCCGATGCGGAAGTTGTCGTCGTCAACGGTCCGTCGACGGACGGAACGACGGGAATGATTCAGGAACGCGACGACGTATCGGTCCTGGTTGAAATTGCCGACCGGACAATAAACGCCGCCCGGAACGCGGGCATCAACCACTCGAGTTGTGATGCAATCGCCCTCGTCAATCAGAGTCTCTCCGTGACAGAAACGTGGAAAGAAGCCGTCGAGAGCGGACTTGACGACAGCGACGTGGTAACTGGACCAACACACACTCAGCTTGTGGCCGGTATCGAGACCGAAAAGAAAGAATCACGAACGATTTCGGGCCGTGACGTTACCTATCTCAACGGTGGAAACGTCGCCTTCCGCCGGGAGCCGCTGGACGAACTCGACGGCTTCGACGAGTATCTCGACATCGGGGGGATGCGAGACCTGTCACACCGACTCGCGGCGCTGGATTTTTCGGTGGAATGGGACGACGAGATGTGCGCGCGCCGTGAAGTCGGTGCCGACGGGGGCGAAACACCGGCCGACTGGGGGTGGAAGTACCGGTCGCTCGCCTATCGCCTCGTGAAAAACTACGGTTTTCGCCCAACGGTTGTTCGGCGACTCCTCGGTCACGCCGGATCCGACGCGTTCACCGAACTCCTGGCTGTCGTCAAGGGTGATGGGCGCCCATCGCGCTGGCTGGGGACCGGGCGAGACGTAACCACCAACATGCTCCGCGGACTCAAAGACGGCCTGGTTGCGCGCCGACTCGATAAGACGATTCGACGGAACCCGAGAGGGCGGTCCTATCGGACGGACCGGTCGGTCACAGTCTACGACTGGCGGTAACTCTCAGGGTGCAAGCGCGTCGATTATCCGCGAGGCGTTCTTCGAGAACACTTTTTTCATCGCATCCTCCGGAACGTCGAGAGTTAGAATCTCCATGATTGCGACGTTGGGATGTGCAACCGGCGCGCCGCTCCCGAAGAAGACCCGGTCAGGATGTTCCATCACCGCGCGCTCCAGCGGGTCGCGTTTGCGCACGAACGTCGTATCGAGATAGCAGTTGTCGTGTCTGGAGAGCAAGTCGATGGCGTCGTACATCATCTCGTCGTCGAGCGGGTAGCCGCCAAAGTGCGAGACGACCAGCGGGAAGTCGTAGCCGAGCAACGATTCCTCGATAGCAGACGGCGGGAAGCCACGGCCGCCGTAGGTGAGTACCGGGAGTCCGCGCTCGGCCAACTCCTCGAGGACAGTCTCGTCGGGGAGTCCATCGACCACGGGGTTGAGTTTGAACCCCGAAAAGCGGTCGTCATACGCGTATTTCTCGATATCGTCGGGGGACGTGTGGCGGTCCGTTCGCGACGCGGTAATGTTGCGCAGGCGTGAGCCGGTACTTTGCCCGGGGTCTCTGGCACCGTTGACACGCGCCATCGCAACGAACGGCCGACCGACACTCATCCGGGCGACAGCGTTGTTCGCTTTCAGGTACGACCCGTCTCGCTCACCGGGAAAAACGAGAGCCCGGACGACCCCCGCCTGGTGGAGTTCCCGTTCGACTTGCTCGGGGTCGCCGCTGTCCCGTGGACGACGGCTCTCGTCCGGTTCGAGTTCGAGATGAACGTCGACGACCCTGAACCCGTGCTCCAGTTCGAGCATCTACCGGCCAATTGCGGAGGGGACTATTAAACCCTGCACGACCAGTCCCGCCCAGGACCGCCCCTGCTGCCTTCGGATGCGATGCATTTATATAGAACCACAAACCACACATGAAATGAGGAACTCAATCATGTCTCAATCTGGCCAGCGACGCATGGGTGGACAGCCCCTCTTTATTCTCAACGAGGATTCCGAGCGAACTAGCGGTGAAGACGCACAGTCTGCAAACATCACAGCCGGGAAAGCGATAAGCGAATCGGTACGGACGACACTGGGTCCACGCGGCATGGACAAGATGCTCGTCTCCGACAGCGGTGATGTCGTCATCACCAACGACGGAGCGACCATCCTCGACGAGATGGACATCGAGCATCCCGCCGCGCAGATGCTCAGCGAAGTCGCCGAAACACAGGAAGAAGAAGTCGGCGACGGTACCACGACGGCTGCCGTCCTCGCCGGTGAACTCCTCTCGAAGGCAGAAGACCTGCTCGACGAGGACGTTCACCCGACGACTATCGTCGAAGGGTACCACGCCGCCGCCGGCATCGCCCAGGAAACCATCGACGACGTCACGCTCGGTGGCGACCTGAGCGACGAACAGCTACTCGAAGTCGCCGAATCGAGTATGACCGGTAAGGGGACGGGCGACGTTGCCGCCGAAGCACTCGCCGAGACCGTCGTGGATGCAATCCGCCACGTCGACGGTGACCGCGAGAAAGGCGTCGACCGCGACAACATCACGATTCACGCCCAGACGGGTTCGGCATCCAGCGCGACGGAACTCGTCGAGGGTGTCATCATCGACGAGGAGCCCGTCAGCTCCGACATGCCGCGCAGCGTCTCTGACGCCTCCATCGCTCTCGTCGACGCAGACATGGAGGTTCAGGAGAGCAACATCGACGCCGAGTACAGCGTCTCGAACGTCGACCAGCTCAACGCTGCCATCGAGGCCGAGGACTCGGAACTCCGCAGCTACGCCGAACAGCTCGCAGATGTCGGCGCAGACGTGGTCTTCATCACCGGTAGTATGGAGGACCGCGTCGGAACGTACCTGGCAGAAGAGGGCATCCTGGCCTTCGAGAACCTGCAGGACAGCGACGTGAAGTCCATTGCCTCCGCGACCGGTGGCAACCGCGTCGGCTCTGTCGACACGCTCGACGCCGAGGACCTCGGCGCAGCCAACGACATCCACGTCGAGAAGTACGGCGACGAGGACCTCGTCTTCGTCGAAGGCGGCGCGGCCGCCGAGGCCGTCACCGTCTTCGCCCGCGGCGGCACCGAACACGTCGTCGACGAACTCGAACGCGCACTTCGCGACGCGCTCGACGTCGTGACCGCTGCCCTGGATAAGGGTGGCGTCGTCGCTGGTGCCGGTGCGACCGAAATCGCCATCGCCGACCGCATCCGCGAGGAATCGGCGGGCATCGAGGGCCGCAAACAGCTGGCCGTCGAAGCCTTCGCCGACGCTGTCGACGTGCTCCCGCGAACGCTCGCGGAGAACACCGGCATGGACCCCATCGACGCGCTCGTCGACCTTCGCGCCGCGCACGAAGAGACCGGCCGCGCAGGCGTCATCAGTGAGGGCCAGACCGGCGTCATCGACGACCCCGTCGACCACGGCGTCCTCGACCCCGCCGCTGTCAAGCGCGAGGCAATCGAGTCGGCCAACGAAGCCGCAACGATGATCGTCCGTATCGACGACGTCATCTCGGCAGAGTAAGGCGCTCAACTTCCCACGTTTTTTTGGCGGTGCCGTTACCCTTCCCCAGTCCCTACTGTCGCTCGTGCCAGCGCCGCCTGCCATCACGACAGCACCGTGGGAGAAGGTCGAAGAGTGGTCGGAAACGGCCTTCGAGAACCGGTTTGTGACTGTGAAATCCGTCAACGCCGTCTACGAGGATCCGAGCTTTCTGGAGCGGTTCAGCCCGCTCATGCCTGCCGGCATCGACCAGTCGCCGCGAGCGGTGTTCACGACCGGTCTCACGTTCGACCCGCCGCCACCCGGCAATCGGACGATGGCAAAACTGCTCAGTATCGCAGCGCGATACGCCAGCCGCGAGTTCGAGAGGAGTCTCGGCGAAGATGGGCTGACCGACGTCAGACAAACTGGTTCGCAAGAGCTTCGACTGCGCGGTCGGCGGACCGCAAAGGCGTTTCAGTACGATGCCGGCTACCCGCTCGACGCAGACGCGCTCGGTGTCCCCGGCACAGAACCGGCCCTGTCGGTTCGCGTCTGGGCCGCGCTCTGGCCGAAAGGCGACTCCTTCGAGATGGGTGGTGGCATCTATCCGCTGGAGGACCTCGCGGCTGCAGTATCGCGGGTCGGTGGTGAGACGGACGTTACTGTCACGGCTCAGCCCGGCGGTGACAGACGCGAGGTTCTCGACCGAATCAGAGAAGCCGCGGAGTGAGTCACCATGCGAACCGAATACGGTCGCCAACGCCCACGCTGAACGCCTTGTCACCGCGACCACGATTGACCGCAAGTTCGACGTTGCCGTGACTGCCGATTGTCACGACGCGATGACCGGCGTCGACGGCCGCATAGGAGTGTCGGACCGTGGCTGAGATTCCGTTCGCCTGAACGTGGTCGCCAACGCGGCCGGCCAGGACCTCACCGGGGACGTTCGTGATGACGTTACCGAAACTGTCGACGGTCAGCGCTTCCCCGACTGCGCCATCGTCGGTGAGTGTCGGTTCCGGAAACGTCACTTCGACAAACTCGTCGGTCCGCTCGAATCCATCGTCCGTCTGGAACGTCTCGTGTCCCGCATCGTGGACGTGCGCTGCCGCCGGTGCAAAGAGGTCTCTCCCGTGAAACGTCTGACTGTCCGGTTCCGGCGGCCAGGCACTGGTCGTCGGGTCCGCCTCGGTCGGGTCGCCCTGTTCGAACTCGACGGCAAACACCTCGAAGTCCTCGGCGAGACGGCGCGCTGCTGGCAGCAAGATACCGTTGTCCGGCCCGACGAGCACGTGTTCGCCGGCACGGATGACGATGGCCCCACGGTCCGTCCCGACGCCAGGGTCGACGACGACGAGATGGACTGCCGGTGGAAAGTACGGCAGCAGTTCCTGCAGCCAGAACGCGGTAGCGCGGACGTCCTGTCGGGGGAAGTCGTGTGAGATATCGACCAGTCGAGCGTCGGTGTGCTGGAGGAGCACACCCTTCATGGCTGCCGGATACGGAGAGCCGAAGTCAGAACTGAGTGTTATCATCGTCCTCACGTTGTGGACTGGCAGGCTTGTAGTTTGGCGGCGTGGTCACGAACGGACAGCCGGCAGTTTCAGTCGTCCGCGTCGGCGACACTGTCAGTGTCGGCAATCGTCTGTAGGCGCTTCACACCGTCTATTTCGGCGATTGCACCGACGACGGCTTCGGGAACGCGGTCCTGCCACGCCTCGCCGTCGATGATTCGCTCGCGGATGCGGGTCCCGCGCAGACGGCCGCGGTCTATCATCTGCGAATCCCGGACTTCGTAGTCGGCCTCGTCGAACAGCTGGATGACCAGCGGATTGTTCGTGTACACCACATCGAACGGCGGACACATGCTCTCGACGTGGCTGACCCAGACGGCGTTGCGGTCGATGTCTTCGAGCGGGACGACGTACGTTTGCACGTCGATATCTGCCAGGACCTTCGAAATCATCACCATCCGTTCGCCGGCAGTGAACGGGTTTCGGATAGTGTGTGAGGCGTCGGCACTCCCGATACCGATGACGAGTTCGTCGACTTCTTCGGCGATGGATTCGACGAGTTGCTGATGGCCGCTGTGGAACGGCTGGAATCGGCCGACGAGAAATCCACGAATCGTCTGCATTTGGTCAGGATTGGGGTTGGCTGTTTGATAAACCCGACGGGTTCCGTACCACTCGCTTGCCAACCCCTTCGTTCGGGAGCCTTCTGGCGGTTAGCGGCGTATGCAAGCCTGGTCGATGGGAGAAAGTATATCAGTCGACAGGCCTTCAATACTGGTGTTAGCAACGTTTGCATGAGTGACAATATAGAAACAGACGACATTCCGGGAATCGACCCGGACGTCGACTCCGAGGACGATGACACGGAACCCGAAGAGGCTCCGGAGTCAGACGAAGAGATCGGGAGTGATACCGACCTCGGAAGCGACGTCACGGTCGATGCCGGAGTGGAAGTCGACGAGGAGGCAGCCGAAGACGACCTGCTCGGCGGCCTGAAAATCGACTCATCGGCGGACATCGAGGTCCCCGACAGGCTAGTCGACCAGGTCATCGGGCAGGGCAACGCCCGCGACATCGTCAAGAAGGCGGCAAAACAGCGCCGCCACGTGATGATGATTGGCTCGCCAGGGACCGGGAAGTCCATGCTGGCCAAAGCGATGAGTCAGTTGCTCCCCAAAGAGGAACTACAGGACGTACTCGTCTACCACAATCCCGACGACGGCAACGAGCCGAAAGTCCGGACGGTCCCGGCCGGGAAGGGTGAACAAATCGTCGATGCGCACAAGGAAGAGGCCCGCAAGCGCAACCAGATGCGGAACTTCCTGATGTGGATTATCATCGCCATCGTCATCGGCTACTCGCTGATTATCGTCCAGCAGATTCTGCTGGGCATTCTCGCTGCCGGTGTCATCTATCTCGCCTTCCGCTACGGGTCGCGTGGAAGCGACGCGATGATTCCGAACCTGCTGGTCAGCCGCGGCGACCAGAAGACCGCCCCCTTCGAAGAGGCGACCGGCGCACACGCCGGTGCACTGCTGGGCGACGTTCGCCACGACCCGTTCCAGTCCGGTGGGATGGAGACGCCGAGCCACGACCGCGTCGAGGCCGGTGCTATCCACAAGGCGAACAAGGGTGTGCTGTTCATCGACGAAATAAACACGCTCGACATCCGCAGTCAGCAGAAGCTGATGACCGCCATCCAGGAAGGAGAGTTTTCCATCACTGGCCAGAGCGAACGCTCCTCCGGTGCGATGGTCCAGACCGAACCCGTCCCCTGTGACTTCGTGATGGTCGCAGCCGGGAACCTGGACGCCATGGAGAACATGCACCCGGCACTGCGCTCGCGTGTCAAAGGGTACGGGTACGAGGTGTACATGGACGACACCATCGACGACACGCCGGAGATGCGCCGGAAGTACGCGCGCTTCGTCGCCCAGGAAGTCGAGAAAGACGGTCGCCTGCCACACTTTACGACCGACGCAATCGAGGAAGTCATCCTCGAAGCCCAGCGCCGGTCGGGTCGCAAGGAGCACCTGACGCTCAAACTGCGTGACCTCGGTGGACTGGTCCGCGTCGCTGGCGACATTGCCCGCGCCGAGGACAAAGACTACACCGAGCGCGAGGACGTGCTCCAGGCCAAGAAGCGCTCGCGCTCCATCGAGCAACAGCTCGCGGACAACTACATCGAGCGCCGCAAGGACTACGAGCTGACCGTCAGCGAAGGCGACGTGGTCGGCCGCGTCAACGGGCTCGCAGTCATGGGTGAGGACAGCGGTATCGTCCTCCCCGTCATGGCCGAAGTGACCCCGTCGCAGGGGCCCGGCGAAGTCATCGCCACGGGACAGCTCAAGGAGATGGCCGAGGAGGCAGTCCAGAACGTTTCGGCTATCATCAAGAAGTTCTCGGACGAGGATATCTCCGAGAAGGACGTTCACATCCAGTTCGTCCAGGTCGGTGAAGGCGGTGTCGACGGCGACTCTGCCTCGATTACCGTCGCGACCGCAGTCATCTCCGCGCTGGAGAACGTCCCCGTCGAGCAGAACATCGCCATGACCGGCTCGCTGTCGGTCCGCGGTGACGTGTTGCCCGTCGGCGGCGTCACGCACAAAATCGAGGCCGCCGCAAAGTCCGGCCTCGACAAGGTCATCATTCCCGCTGCAAACGAGCAGGACGTGATGATCGAAGAAGAGTACGAGGAGATGATAGAAATCATCCCGGTCAGCCACATCAGCGAAGTGCTGGAAGTCGCGCTGGCCGGCGAGACGGACAAGGACTCGCTGGTCTCCCGGCTCAAGTCCATCACCGGCTCGGCACTCGAACACGACGTGGGCCGCGGCTCCGGCAGCCCCAACCCACAGTAACGCGTGCCGGGGTGGGTTCCGTTCACCGGGCTCACCGCCGTCGTCGTACTGCTTTTACTCGGTCTCGCACGGCTCTCACAGCGTGCCGTCAGTGACCAGCCAGCGCTCCCCGACGGAGATGAACCGATAGCAACTCCGGAGACACCGGTCGGCGGTGAGCGCGAACGCGCCGACCCTCCGTCAGCAATGGAATCAGCGCGCGCTGAAACGCCTTCGACGGAGTCCACGGCACCCGACGCAGTCGCGGCAGATGGCGACGCGGTGACGAGTACCGGAGAAAGAGCCGCCCAACCGGAGCCAGCACGGCCAGTCGACGAGTCCGCGAGTACGACTCCGAAGTTCTCGACGGGAGCATTGCTGGCAAACGTCGCACTCACGCAAGGTCTGTTCGGTGCGATTCTCGCGGTCGGCGCGTGGTACTACGAGATTCCGCTGTGGGCGCTCGGTCTCACCGAGACAGCGGTCGGGACCGGCACGCTCGCCGTCGGTATCGGCATCGTCTTTGGCGTCTTGCTGTGGACGGCAAACGAAATCAGCGCGACAGTGGCCGACGCCGCCGGTGCGACGTACGACGAGTCCCTCCGGGAGATGCTCGCACCGGATACGCTTCCGGGATGGGTGCTCTTACTCGGTGTTATTTTGCCAATCATCGCCGTCGTCGAGGAACTGCTCTTTCGGGCGGCACTCATCGGTGTTCCCGCAGCCGGGTTCGGTATCTCACCACTCGCGCTCGCCATCTTCTCGTCGGCGCTGTTTGCGCTGGGCCACGGCGCACAGGGGAGAGTTGGTATCGCCGTCACTGGCGGACTCGGACTCGTCCTCGCAGGCGGGTACATTCTCACGGGGAGTCTGCTGGTCGTCGTGATTGCGCACTATCTGGTGAACGCACTGGAGTTTCTCGTCCACGAAGGAATCGGCGCAGACCGGATCTAGAGCCCCTCGACGGCGCGGAGTTTCTGTTCGACCGGCGGCGGCGCAGCACTGGGTCCGTCCCGGACGCGGTGGTCGGGAATCAACAACGGAGTCGGATTCTCCGCGAGCGCTTCGCGGACGAGCGTGTGGTCGCTCGCTTCGTCGACGTCGAGCCCCGGCGTCATACTGACGAGCTGTTCGACAGTGATATCGTCGCCGTACGGCACCTCGCGGAGTTGTTCGAGTATCTCCCGCTGGTCGGTCGGAACCGTCAACGCGATTTCGACATCGTCGAAGGCGTCGGTCGTCCCCTGGAGATACGACTCGATGCGGTCGAGCAACTCGTGGTCTGTCGATGCGTTTTCGTCGAGCGCCGTGGGAAACGACACAGAGATGACCCGCCCCTGCGCGATACCGAGTTGTACGTAGCGGTCGAGATACCTCGACTCGCAGGCGTAGATACCGGCAGTCTCGTCCATACAGCCCTGACGGGCCTCTGTGCCTTGAAAATTTGTGTCGCGCGTAGGTCCCGTTCGTCCATACTCTCCAGTCGTCCGGATGTTTGAGAGAGTCAAGGACGCAAGTCTTTTGTACATCTCTGTCCATTAGTGTTCACTAATGGACTCTGATGAAGAGTTTGCGCCAGCGATTCAGTCGATACTGGAGACGGCGCGCGAGCGTGGGGGCGGGGACGAGCAGCTCACGGTGGATGCACGGTCGCTCCCGGCTGCAATCGAGCGCACGGAGGCTGCCGGGGCCGTCCCAGTCATCGCAGAGGTAAAGCCAACGAGTCCGACGACCGACGGCGAACGGCGGGCAGATCCGGTCGAACTCGCCGAGCAGATGGTCGCCGGCGGTGCGACGGCGCTATCGGTGCTGACCGAGCCCGAACACTTCGGTGGCACTCCCGAGGACCTTCAGGCAGTCCGCGAGGCGGTCGACGTACCCGTCCTTCGGAAGGATTTCATCCTTCGTGAGGAGCAACTGGACACTGTCGAAGCGGATATTATCTTGCTCATCGCTCGCTTCGTCGACGACCTGGAAGCGTTGCTGGCGGCCGCTCGCGCACGCGGATTTCAGGTACTCGTCGAAACGCATACCGAATCGGAAGTGGAGCAGGCAGTCGACGCGGGTGCGGATATCATCGGTATCAATAACCGAGATCTGGCGAAACTTGAGGTAGACCTGGCTACCTTCGAGCGAGTCAGCGAGGGCGTGCCCGAGAGCGCCACGTTGATAGCCGAAAGCGGCATAGGAACCACCGACGACGTGGCGCGGATGCGTGCGGCCGGGGCTGACGCCCTGCTCGTCGGGTCGGCAATCATGGGCGTCTCCGGAAGTGAAGCGACCGGAGGCTCGTCGGACGCCACATCCGACGGTAGCGACGTAGAGACGAACACACGACGATTTACACAAGCATGAGTACAGACAGCAAATTCGGAGAGTACGGCGGACAGTACGTGCCGGAAGCGTTGATGCCGGCAATCGAAGAGTTGACCGACGCCTACGAGCGCTACGTCCTCGACAACGAGGACGGCTTCGTCGACGAGTTTCGCCGACGGATGCGCGATTTCGGCGGCCGCCCGACGCCGCTCCAGCGCGCCGACCAGCTCTCCGAGCGCTACGACACCGAAGTGTATCTCAAGCGCGAGGACCTGCTCCATGGCGGCGCGCACAAGCTCAACAACGCACTCGGACAGGTGCTGCTTGCCAAATACATGGGCAAAGAGCGCATCATCGCCGAGACGGGAGCCGGACAACACGGCACCGCAACGGCGATGGCCGCGGCTCACCTCGACATGCCCTGCGAGATTTATATGGGCAAAACCGACATCGCTCGCCAGCGACCCAACGTCTTTCGGATGCGTATCAACGGCGCGGATATCACTCCCGTCACGGCCGGTCGCGGGACCCTGAAAGAAGCCATCAGCGAGACGATGATTGATTGGGCGACCACCGTCTTGAACACCCACTACGTCATCGGGAGCGTCGTCGGTCCTGCCCCGTTCCCGGCGATGGTCCGTGATTTCCAGGCGCTCATCTCCGAGGAGGCCCGCGAGCAGATTCGAGAGCAGGCCGGCCGGCTGCCCGACTCGGTGCTCGCGTGTGCCGGCGGCGGCTCGAACACGATGGGAACCTTCGATCACTTTATCGATGATACTGGCGTCGGCCTCTACGCCGTCGAGGCCGGGGGCTCCTCGTTGTCCGTCGACGAGGAAGCGGGCGTCGCGCCAAATTCGGCGTCGCTGTCGACCGGCGAGGAGGGCGTTCTCCACGGTGCGCGCACCAAGGTACTCCAGGACACTGACGGCCAGATTATGGAGTCACACAGCGTCTCGGCGGGGCTGGACTACGCTGGCGTCGGGCCAGAGCTGGCACACCTTGTCGACACCGGTCGCGTCGAGGCGGTCAACGTCGACGACGATATCGCACTGGAGGCGTTCCACCGGCTCTCGCAGGACGAGGGCGTCATTCCGGCGCTAGAGACGGCGCACGCCTTTGGCTACCTGGAAGAGCACCACGACGACCTCGGCGACCTCGTGGTCGTCAACGTCTCCGGTCGCGGTGACAAGGACCTGGAGACCGTCATCGAGGAGACGATGGACCGGGACCTCGATATCGCACCAGACATGAGCATCTTCCGCGAAATCGGAGGCGGGTCACTGTGAGTCTCGACGACGCCTTCGCTGGTGAGCCGGCCTTCGTCCCCTACCTCGCGGCGGGTGACCCCGATTACGAGTCGTCCATCGAGTACGTCGAAGCGCTGGCTCGCGGCGGAGCAGACGTTATCGAACTCGGCTTGCCCTTCTCTGAACCAATCGCGGAGGGTCCCACGATTCAGGAGGCTATCGTCCGGTCGCTCGAAGCGGGGATGACGCCCGAGCGCTTCTTCGAGTTCGTCGAGGAACTGGACGTGGACGTGCCGCTGGTCTGTATGACCTACTACAACCTCGTCTACCAGTATGGCCCCGAGCCGGGTCCCCGCCCCTTCGTCGAGAAAGCCGCCGAGGTCGGCATCGAAGGGTTCGTAATTCCAGACCTGCCCGCAGAAGAGGCAGGACCGCTCCGAGACGCCTGTGACGAGTTCGGCCTCGACCTGATATTCATCGTCGCGCCGACGACGAAAGGCGAACGTCTCGACCGGATGCGCGAGCACGTGTCGGGCTACGTCTACGTGCAGGCGCGACTCGGAACCACGGGTGCGCGCGACGACGTGAGCGACCACACCGAGGAGTCGCTGGCTCGCATCGCCGACTGGGACGTGCCCAAAGCCGTCGGATTCGGAATTAAGACCGGCGCACACGCCGAACGAATCGTCTCGGCGGGTGCGGACGGTATCATCGTCGGGTCCGCGCTGGTGGATATTGTCGCCGAAGGGCACGAGAACGACGACCCAACTGCGGAGGTGGCAGCGAGACTGGAAGAGAAGGCCCGCGAGTTAAAAGAGGGGGCGCTCGCCGGCCGGTCGAGTGTGTCCCAAGACCGGCCGCAACCGGAACGCACATAATCGTACTTGCCACAGTGTCGCACAATGACAGCAGGGAAGTCGGCACGACTGACACGCATCGGGACAGGAGGTCGCTACCTCATCGTCCCCATGGACCACGGCATCACACTGGGCGCTGTCAAGGGCCTGAAGGACATTGAATCGACTATCGACGCAGTGACGCGGGGCGGCGCGGACTCGATTCTTACCCAGCGTGGCATCGCGCCGCGCGTTCACGAGAACAAAAACGACGCGGGCTACATCGTGCACCTCAACGGCTCGACGTCTATCGGACCGGACGAGAACGACAAACGACAGACTGGGACCGTCGAAGACGCCATCCGCGCCGGGGCGGACGCCGTCTCGTTCCACATCAACGTCGGAAGCGAACACGAACCTGGGCAGATTACCCAGCTCGCAGAACTCACCAGCGAGGCCGCAAAGTATGGGATTCCGGTGCTCGCGATGACCTACGCGCGCGGCCACGACGTACGTGAGGGCGACCCGCAAGCGTTCTCAGACGACCTGGGCCACGCTGTCCGCCTCGGTGAGGAACTCGGCGCGGACGTCATCAAGACGGCCTACTCGGGGACGCCCGAGACGTTCGAGCACGTCGTCGAGTCGACGCGCCTGCCGGTCGTCATCGCGGGCGGGTCGAGAGGAACCGACGAGGAGACGCTCGATATGGTTCGTGGCGCGATGGACGCCGGCGCGGCCGGCGTCTCGATGGGGCGCTCCATCTTCCAGCACGACGACCCGGAAGCGATTACCGAAGCCATTGCAGCAGTCATCCACGACGATGCTACAGCTGGCGAAGCCGTCGAGCAGGCAGGACTCACAGCCGAAATCTAAAAACAGCGCGGGCAGATTCGTCAAAGCCCAACGAACGACCGGAGACGGGCAGTCAGAGAGCTCCCAGTCGAATCCTCTTTTGGTTCAGTATCTGAGGTCGTTTCGTCGTCCGCATCGGTCTCAGCGTCGGTGTCTCGCTGCTCCGGCGCGGCCGAGCGCGCTCTGGATTGAGCGTTCGACTCGCCGCCAGTCGACCGAGAGGCCGGTGACGGTTCACCGGCTGTTCCGTTTTCTCTGTGGCGTTCTGTCTCGACAGCTCCGGCAGCATTCGGAACGTGGGTGATAGCCCGTTTTCCCGTTGATTGTTCGGCGTCCGTCGCGGGGGTATCCGGCCCCGAGATACCAGTAGATTCGTCGTCGGCAGAGTCGTCAGTCCGTGTTTCGACAGCGCGATGACTGGCGGATGGCCCGGTCGCCGCCTCGCTGTCTACCTGGCTGGTATCGTATCTGGACGGTCCCTGCCCATCCGAAATCGCAGTTTTCTCCGAGTCGCCCTGGTTCGGAGTGACAACGTTCTCACTCCCGTCCTGGGACGCGGCCATCCACTCACTGACAGTCTTCTCTGCAGAGGCCCGCGACGTATCCTCGGAGGGAGACGTCGCCGACTGCGTACGGTGAGACTGGTCGTCAGTCTCGGAGGCATCCACGCCGAGACTGGATAACAAGTTGCTGGCAACGCGACGGTACTGAGTGGCCGCATTACTCTCCTGATCGGCTTCGACCACCGGCTCACCACTATCCTGTGAGGAAGGAACGGCCTCGTCTTCGGGGACGTGACCGAGCAACGTCACGTCGAGGAAGTCCGCAATCCGCTCGGGTCCCGGCGACGCGCCGGTTCCCGATTTTGTCAGTACCAGCCCGCAAACTGGGGTCTCGACGCGTTCGGAGATTTTTTTCGTCTTGTCGACGTCTCGAATGGCCGCAACCCGAGGGGTCGAAACAAGTACTGTCGCGTCTGCCAGGCGAATCGGTTCGATAGTCGCACGACTGAGTCCGGCACCCGTGTCGACGATGACGATATCGAAGGCATCACTGAGGTCGTCGAGAACCGCAGAAAGACGGTCGAAATCGACCGCAGTATAGCCCTCCAAATCCGTCCCGCTCGGCGCAACGGCAAAATTAGTACTTAGTTGATAGACCGCGTCCTCAATATCGGCTTCGCCAGCGAGAACCTCGTGTAGCGTTGGATCGTCCTCAGACCGCGGTAGCGATAGAAAATCGACGACGTTCGCCATCGCGAGGTCGAGTTCGACGACGACGACTCGGTACCCGTCGGCGGCGAGTGCCGCTCCAAGATTGATGCTGGTCGTCGTCTTGCCGACGCCGCCCTTTGCACCGGCGATAGTTAGTATTCCATCACTCTTCATGGTTGTAAACATGTTATTTCGATATTTAATACTAACCAACAATATGCCGAGCGAGTTTCTCATCCGAATACCAGCGAATGAACGGGTTGCAGACTCGCTATCGGCGAATTCCAAATATCAATAATGAAATTATCCGCATAGCGACGCGTCAGTCCCCGCTACGACCCAGCAACAGACAGCAGTCACCTACCGACGAAGGTGTCTCGTTCCGACCCAGACCAGAACAAACGCCCCGCCAAGGAAGAAGGCGATGCCGGCGACCAGAGCAGGGTCAAGTCCCGACGCCGCCGGGTCCGTGACTGTACTCAGGTTCTCGGGCGTCGGTGTAGGGGTTGTCCCGTTCACTGTCTCGTTGGTATCCAGTATCGAGACCCCACCGTCGGGCGTGGGTGTCGCCTCAGGCACAGCACCTGGGTCAGCAGGGTCTTGCCCACCCGACGGCTCAGCGGGTTGGGACGGTTCGAGTTGCCGTGCCAGGAACGCAACGGCGGCACTCATCGGAAGCAAGAGGGCGAGCGCGCCGACGACGCGTTTGAGTAACGCACGTAGCGAGGACTGTTTGTTACGACCGGCAAAGAGAACTAGCGCCTCGTCGGTAGGCGCATAGACCTTCATCTCTGTCCCGCGCTCGGAGTACCAGGTATCGACGGTTTCGACGAGGTCAGCGTCGTCCAGTTTCTTCAGGTGGTACTGGACGTTCTGGACGGAGGTGTCGGTCACGTCAGCGAGGTCCGAGGCCGTCTGGGGGGTCTCGTGGAGGGCGGAGAATATCTGTCGTGTCGTTCCCGACGAGAGCGCCTGAAACACGTCGTCGGCAACGTCGTCGTCGAGGTCAACCAGCCGCGGTTCGCGACCATCGTCGAGGCTCACTTTCTCCCGGAGCGGGAATATCGAACTCATCCGTCTACAACGGGATACAGACGAGACTATAATGACTGTATCTGAGGCCCAAAGAGCCGTTTTAGTCATCGACTGTGGCCTGTTAGGTTGTCAGGACATCCCGGTAACGTGCTCTGGTTCGATACGGACAATGACGCGTGGTCCGGGGTCGTCGTCGTAGTTCGGGTACCGGTCGACGTCCATATACTGCTGTGCAAGCGCATCGATATGTGCCTCAGCACCCTCCTCGGTCAGTTCGACGACCTCTCCCCAGAGTGAGAGATACCGGTAGGAGTTGTCTGGGTCGAGAATCGACAGACCGACATTGGGGTTCGTTCGAACGTTGCGCTCTTTCCGACGCGTCCGTGCGGTGTTGACGAGAACGTGTTCGTACTCGTCGTCGGCGTCGACCCACGTCGGCGTCACGTGGGGCATCCCGTTCGGGAGCATGGTCGCCAGGTGTGCAAACGTTGGGCGATCCACCAGGTCACGGTACTGCTCTGGTACTGCAGTCACAGCCGTTTGTTAGGCCACCGGACAGAAAACTCTCAGCACACCCCGTCAGCCGCACGTCGGACACCCACGGCAGGCTTATGTCCACGCACAGCCTCTGTGCGCCCATGAATTCAGGTCCCAGCCCGGAGTACGTCACAGTCGACGTGCGACTGCCCGCCGCGATGTATACGGACCTCGACGCCTACGCGGTCGCTCACGGTTACGCCAGTGTCGACGACGCGGTCAGTGACGCACTCGACGACCAGATGCAACGAGCGTAGACTCGGCTGTCCGGTCGGCCAGATGCATCAGACTGGGTGCCCTTGTCCGGGCGCCCAGACTCAAGCGCCCTCGGCCGCGCTCGTCCGCGCGGTCAGCGTCAGCAGAGCGCTCGGCCTCGTCCGGCCGAGCGCACTCAAGCGCCACACTCAAGCCACCCGCCCGCCAGCGTACCCACATGACACGCTCTGTCTGGCTGAAAGCCGACGACGAAGTCGGCGACTGGGAAGCCCGCAAGCGTCGCATCACCGCCGGACTGGAGGCTGGCGTCGACTGGGTACTCGTCGACGAATCTGACGTCGACCGGGTCCGCGAACTCGGCGACGTCAACATCGCCGCCTTCGCCGGTGACGACGTTCACGTGATGGAAGCCGAAGACCACGAAAGCGAAGCCGACGCCACTATTGTCGGCAAGCACGGCGAGGGGGACGGCACTGTCTCGCTCCCCACGGACTTCTCTGGCTCTGCGGACCTCTCTGCGCTCCGGCAAGATAGTTCGCTCCCGAAAGGTGGCTACGTTCGTATCCACGACGAAGACTACGAGGAGTTCGCCGGCGCTGTCGCCGAAGAAGCAGATTACACCATCGTTATCGGCGAGAACTGGCAAATCATCCCGCTGGAGAATCTCATCGCCCGCATCGGCGAGGAGACGACGCTCGTCGCCGGCGTTCAGACCGCCGAAGAGGCCCAGACGGCCTACGAAACACTTGAAATCGGTGCTGACGCCGTATTGCTCGATACTGACAGCCCCGACGAGATTCGCGACACTGTCGAGGTCCGCGATGCTGCCGAGCGCGAGACGCTCGACCTGCAGTACGCCGAAGTGACCGCCGTCGAACGAACCGGCTCAGCCGACCGCGTCTGCATCGATACGGGCAACATGATGGACCACGACGAAGGCATGCTCGTCGGTTCGATGTCCCGTGGGCTCTTTTTCGTCCACGCCGAGACTGCGGAGTCACCCTACGTCGCCTCCCGTCCCTTCCGCGTCAACGCCGGTGCGGTCCACGCTTACGTCCGCACACCCGGCGGCGAGACCAAGTATCTCGCCGAAGTCGGGAGCGGCACCGAACTCCAGGTCGTCGACACCGACGGCAACACCCGCGAAACCATCGTCGGCCGCGCGAAAATCGAGAAGCGCCCGATGTTCCGCGTCGAAGCGGAAGTCCAGACCGAAGCGGGGACCGACCGCATCGAGACGCTGCTCCAGAACGCAGAGACTATCAAAGTCAACACTCCCGACGGACGGAAGGCAGTGACCGACCTCGAAGCTGGCGACGAAATTCTGGTCTACTACGAGGATACCGCTCGCCACTTTGGCGAGGCCGTCGAAGAGAGTATCATCGAAAAATAACGCGGTCAGCCGTTCTTACTCGCTGCCATCACTCGTCTCGAACTCCGTCGTACACCAGTGACAGAAGTCGAGACTCTCGTCGATTTCCTTCCCGCAGTTGGGACAGGTCTGGGTCCCGTCCTCACCGACGGGGCTGGTCGCGTCTGCGTCGTCCGTTTTGGTGTTTGCCGCAATCCAGTAGGCGTCGAGCACGCTCAGCGCCGAGAGAACCAGCGCAATGAGCGCGACGTGTTCGGGCACAGCCTGTCGGGATTCGAGAATCGCATCGACAGAAAAGGTACTGGGCATCGCTTCTGGCGGGACCAGCCAGACAACGGTGGCGATGATAGTGACAAACCAGAGAAGGGCACGACCCCACCGTCTGAGGTAGACGTGTCCCAGTCCGGGGTACAGCACGGCCAGCACAACCGCTACCAGCGGGCTCTTCTCTCGGGACGTCCCGGACGAGCGAGTCCTGCTCACACTCTACGTTCGGTCGGCTATGTGTGTTTAAACTTCCGCACTGGCGGAGTTACCCGCCAGCTGACCGACAAGACGGCGTAACGTCGCGAGGTCGTACTGGCCCGGCGCAGTCGCGTCTGCCGGGTCGACAGGCGCGTAACCGATGCGTGACCCGTACAGCGGCGCAACCGCACGCGAGTGACGGCCGGCCTCGCCCATCGCCATCGTCGCCACCGTCTCACCTGTACTCGTCAGCTCCCACGTTGCAGCTAACACGTCGAGTACGTCACCCGGCGAGTCTGCGGTGACGGCGAGTTTGCCGACATCGCCGTGCTCACAGGCCGAACGAAGCAACTCGCGTAGTTTGTCGGGGTCCGGCGTCCGCTCGAAGTCGTGCGTCGAGACGACCACTCGCGCGTCGTGCTCGCGGGCGTGCGTCCGGACGCGGTCAGCCGCTCCCGATTCGAGCGCGGCACGTTCGAGGTCGACTGCCTCGACGGAAGCGTGTTCGACGGCAGTCTCCAGCGCGTCGAGTCGTTCGTCGCTGTCGGGCGCCGCTCCGCCCTCCCACTCCACGCGGTTGGTCACCAGAAGTGGCAACTCGCCGTCGTAGTCACGAAGCGCATCGAGCGGGTCGCTGGCAAGGTCCATTCGAAACTCGACTACGTCGGCGTGGTCGCGGGCTGCCGGTTCGTCAGTGAGGTCGGCAGTCGCCGCAGCGAGGCGGAACTCGTCGAAGTCCATACCTGCTGTACCCGGTTCCGCCAGAAAAGTGTGCCTCAACCGGTTTGCAGTCGTGGCCGTTCGGTGAGTTACTCGCGGTCGTTCCGGTCGATGAACTGTCGAATCTCGTTGATTTTGGCCGTCTGCTGCTCGTTGGCGGCGGCGATTTGCTCGATTTGCTCGGCAACTTCCTCTGCGTTCTCGGCTGTTTCGTCGACCATACTCGCAACTTCTTCGGTGCTTGCGGCCTGGTCGTCGGTCGCCTCGGCGACTTCCTCGGCGCCGCTTGCGGCCTCGGTGACAGCCTCGTCGATGCGACGGAGAATCTCGACAGCTTCGTCGACCTGGTCGATGCCCTGTTCGACCTGCGTGTTCGCTTCTTCGATGCTCGTGACGGTGGTCGTGGTGTCGTCTTTGATGTTCGAGACGAGCGTCTCGATTTCGGCGGCGTTTTCCTGGGACTCCTCGGCGAGTGATTTCACTTCGTCGGCGACGACAGCGAACCCTTCCCCTGCTTCGCCGGCGCGTGCAGCCTCGATGGAGGCGTTCAGCGCAAGCATGTTCGTCTGGTCGGCAATGTCGTTGATGACTTCAACGATTTCGTCGATTTCGTCGATGCTGTCCCGGAGGTCACGAACGTCTTCTGAGACATCAGCGTTGGCCTCGTCGACGGCTTCCATCGCGTCGATGGCGTCGTCTGCGATGTCGACACCCTCGTTGGCGAGCGTGCGTGCGTCGTTGCTGACGGCTTTCACCTGATTAGCGCTGGACGCGACTTCCTCGACGGTCGCACTGAGATTCGAGACTTCCCCAGCGACGTTGTGCATGTTCTCGCTCTGGCTCTGGGCGAGGTCACTGATCTGTTGTGAACTTGCGGAGACGTTCTCCGAGACACTGAGGAGTTCGTCGATGGCTGTTCCGAGGTCGGTGTCCGAGAGGTCCCCACCAGAATTGGCATCGATAGGAGAATCAGAGGTATCTGAAGCCATGTGTGCGGTCGCGAACGCCAGCGGATTAAAAATGACTCCTCGGTTATCACCGCTGATTTCTCTTGCCGGGCGAAGGCAACGAGGAAATCACTGGCAGGCAGTGCCTGGAAGCAGCTACAACGTGGGCTTCAGGCGACGGGCAGATCCTGCTCGGCTTCGAGCAGCTCGTGGTAGCGGTTTCGGATGGTCACTTCCGAGATGTCCGCAACCTCACTAACTGCTGCCTGGGTCGTCTTCTCGTTGGTCAAGAGTGCAGCAGCGTAGACTGCCGCAGCGGCAAGGCCAACCGGGGACTTCCCGGAGTGGACACCTTTTTCCTTTGCGTTCTGGAGGAGCTGTCGTGCACGGCGTTCGGACTCCTCGGAGAGGTCAAGCGAAGAGGCAAAGCGGGGGACGTAGCTCTCGGGGTCTGCGGGCGCGACCTCAAGCCCGAGCTCGCGGACGACGTAGCGGTAGGTCCGAGCAATCTCGCTTTTTTCGACACGGGACACGTCGGTAATCTCGTCGAGCGAGCGGGGGACGCCAGCCTGTCGGGCGGCAGCGTACACAGAGGCTGTCGAGACGCCCTCGATAGAGCGACCGGGCAGCAAGTCTTCGTCGAGCGCACGCCGGTAGATGACACTTGCCGTCTCCCGGACGTTCTCGGGGAGGCCGAGGGCGGAGGCCATCCGGTCGATTTCGCCCAGCGCCTGCTTGAGGTTGCGCTCCTTGGAGTCGCGGGTCCGGAAGCGCTCGTTCCACTTTCGGAGCCGCTGCATCTTCTTACGCTGAGTCGACGAGAGGGAGTTGCCGTAGGCGTCCTTGTCGCGCCAGTCGATGTTCGTCGACAGTCCCTTGTCGTGCATCATATTCGTCGTCGGCGCGCCGACGCGGGACTTCTCGTCTTTCTCCTTGGAGTCGAACGCACGCCACTCTGGACCACGGTCGACCGAATCCTCTTCGACGACCAGACCACAGTCCTGGCAGACTGTCTCGCCGTGTTCGTCGTCAGCGATGACGGTGCCACTGCACTCCGGACACTCGAGGCCGGCGCTCTGTTCCTCTTCTGTCTCTTCTTGCTCTCGACTGCGTGTGCGGGTTTGTGAGTCGCTCATTGTGAAGGCGGGTGCTAGCCGCGGGCAGGATAATCCTGAAAATTCCCGGGCTCAGTTGATACTAACGAGGTTCGCTCGAATGGTATTTAAAATCTTTGCTATCCACCGTATGATACGTGTCAGACGGCGTGAAAAGCCAGTTTTGGACGATTATTTCGAACGATTCAAATATGGGTCTGTCTGTCACGGAACCGGCTAATCCTGCGCCTCCGCCTCGATGTCCCGGCTCTGCTCGACGGCTGTCGTCAGCGAGACGTTCAGCCACGCCATCGAAACGATGCCACCGATGATGGTGACGACGTTTTTCACCGCGTGGTCGACCACCGAAATCGCGAGTGCCGTTGTCGCTGTCAGCGCTGGTGAAGTTGTCAGACCGACGACGATGAGTGTGAACGCGCCTTCATAGAGTCCGATACCACCGGGTGAAAGTGGGAGTACCTTCGCCAGGTTCCCCACGCTGACCGCAAAGAAGGCGACTGCAATCAGCGAGAGCGTCACCTCGATACCGAAGGCAGCAAAGACGACGATGGCAGTTGCGACGTCGAGCGTCCAGATGACCAGGCTCCCGCCACCGACACGCAGGAACGCGCCGCGTTCGCTGACGATAGTCTGGATGTCTCCGACGAACTGTTCGAGCACGCTCGCGACGGAGTCCGCGTAGGCGTCAGAGCTGAGCGTCGCGATGGTCGGGCGGATGAGGTCAGTCTCGCGGCGGGCGTTGAACACGATGACGGCCACGGCGACGATTGCCGCCGCACCAACGCCTGCCGCGACGCGGAGTGCAGTCTGGGCTGCTGCGGCCGGGTCGACTGTCTCTCCACCGATGGCGACAGTTCCGATGTCGGCAGCGATGGCCGCGGCGATCTCTGCGGTCCCATCAGTCAGTACCAGGCCCACGAGAACAGAGCCCGCGAGAATCGTGATAGCGAGCAGGTCGAAGACGCGTTCGACCGCGAGCGACGCGAGTCCCGTCGGATAGGGGACGCCACGACGCGCTTTGACCACGTATGCACGGACACCATCTCCGAGTCGGGCGGGGAAGACGAGATTTCCAGTCTGACTGATGAACACCGCGCCGGTCATGAACCAGCGGTCACTGGGATAGCCGAGTCTGTCGAGGATATGCTGGTATCGACTCCCACGGAGCGGCCACGAGAGCAGATAGACGAGTGCTGAGACACCGACGATAACGGGGTCTGCGCCCGTGATGGCGTCCAGGACCGACTGCGGGTCGAGATACACCGTCATGAGCGCCAGCGCGACGACAATCAGGAGCGTCCCGGCGGCGAGACTCGTCGTCCGCGTGATGCGTGGGTCGACCGACAACTGCCACCAGGTCCGTAGAATCTGACTTCCCATCCCGAACACATCCCGGATGATGTCGACTTTCGAGTCTCCTCTGGGCGTCCAGTCGACGGGGAACTCCTTGACCCGGTACCCGGCACGCTGTGCCCGAACCAGCACTTCGGTGTCCCAGAACCAGTGGTCATCGTCTACGTCGGCTATGAGCGCAAACAGGGCCTCGCGGTCGAACGCTTTGAACCCACACTGGTGGTCAAGAACGTCAGAGCGCAGAAAAAACCGGACGAGGCGATTGTACGCCAGGCTTGGAATCCCACGCTTTGCCGGACGGTCGGCCGCACTGTCGGGGAGCCACCGCGACCCCGTCGCCACGTCGTATCCGTCGGTTCGGATGCTCTCGACGAGTTCTTCGAGATGCTGCATGTCCGTCGCGAGGTCGGTGTCGAAGTAGACGAGCGTCTCACCGTCGGCCTCACGGAACGCAAATTCGAGCGCGCCGCCCCGCCCCAGTCGCTCGTCGCTGTGAATGTGGCGGACGGCGTCGTACTCTGCAGCGAGTTCGTCTGCGATTTCGGGTGTGCGGTCCTCGCAGCCGTCCTCGGCGACGATGACCTCGTAGCGTCCATCCGGCAGGAATGCAGCGAGACGGTCCAGCGTCACGGTCACGGTCTTCCGGAGCGTCGCCTCCTCGTTGTACGCAGGGAGGACGACACTCACTTCGACCGGACCACTCATTGACGAGGTGTAGCGCGAGGGCCCGCAAGAACTTTCTGTTCCGTGAAGTCGCTAGTCCGCACCTTCCGGCAGGTTCGCTGTCGCAAACTTCGAGAGGTCGACGCCTTCGACGTTGTCGACCGAATCGTACGGTCTGTCCACGAGGATGTTCCCCGCACGCTGGCGTCCCAGTCCCGGAATAGCCGCCAGTTCGTCCATCGACGCCGCATTCAGGTCGAGCGGATGGGGAACACCGCTGACTGACCGATAGCCGTGGTCGGTGACGGCCACGTCGATACACTGTCCGAGTTCGCGCTCGCCCGGAATGCCGACGAGTAGGGGATACGTACCGAGCTGTCTACCGAACGTTTTGCCGTCCTGATGATATTCGAGGTGGACATCCTCCAGCAGAGTTCCCGGCGGAGCGAGTCGCTGGAGCATCGGATTGTCGATTTCCTCGCGCACCTCCCGTTTGTACTGTTTGAACTGCTTTTTGTGGTCGTGAGCGATTTCGGCCCCTGTCTCGGACATCTCGGTCCCCTCGAAGGCCATCACCTGCCTGATGTTCACGCGTCGGAGCATCAGCCCCTCGTCGTAGACGCGCTGGAGGAACTCTCGATTGTGGTCGAACGTCTCCGCGCGTTCGCCCTTCAGACCGTGGACGAGGTTGATTCCCGGCAGCAGTTTCGGGAGGCGGTTGGCTGCACCATTCCCGTTGCGCTCGCGGTTTCCACCGCTTGCGCCACCGGAAGTCCGGGGGTCCCCCGGACCTCCCGGCCGCCACCCGGCCTCTTCGTTGACGATACGGACGGCACGAAGACATTCTTCGGCGGAGACGTTGAGGTTGTTTTCCTCCTGGACAAGCGGGTCGGCTGACTCCAGTCCGAACGCGGCGGTGTCGCCCGGCGTGTTGTGTTCGGCGATGATTCGAATCCCCTCGCGGGACTTCTCGGGCCACTTGACGATGGTGATGGGATTCATATTGTCGAGGTGGAGCGTCTCCAGGCCCGGTGCCACCTCTCGAATCCCACCATAGAGGGCCCGGAGTGCATCGGGGTTCGGGGCCTCGCCGTCGCCGCCGTACGCGAGGATGTCCGCCTGTCTGCCGAGTCGGAAGTGTTTCGCACCGTGATTCGAGAGGGCGTCCACCTCGCCGACGACCGAATCAGGGGTGCGGAAACTCGGGTCCGCACCGTAGAGTGGCTCGGTACAGAACGAACAGCGGTACGGACAGCCCCGCGACGTTTCCATCTCGCAGATGAGATAGTCGGGGTGGTTCGGGTGTTGTTCGATGATGAACGCACCTTCCTGAGCCCACCGCGTGATTTCCTCGTTGTCACGCATCCGGTTGTCAAAGCCTTCCAGACCGCCGTGGACGAGGTCGTAAACGGCTGCCTCCACGTCTCCTTTGGCGACGAAGTCGTAATCCAGGTCGTCCCGTTCCATATCCTGTGCGCCAGCGTTCTCCTCGCCGACGCCGAAGCGGACCGGGCCACCCATCAGCGTCGTCCCACTTGCGGTCCAGGCGAGTTCTTTCACTTCGTCGGGTTCGGCCGGTGTGCCACCGACGTACTTGCCGGGGACGGTCATCCCGCCGACGTAGACCAGCAGGTCCGCGTCGTCGACATCCTGCCAGCGCTGGCGGTCGTCACGCAGTGCGTCGATAGTGTGGTACGTAATCTGCTCGCGAGGGACGCCCGCGTCGACGAGTGCGCCGGCGACGTACCGTGGGTACGTCGAGATGTAGGGTGGGACGCCGAAGTGAGCCGGCTCGTCGACGTAGCCGTCCACGATTGTCACCGAGAGCGTCGCCGGGTCAGTCATATCACCCTTTACCGACTCAACGCGTAAAACCGTGACTGACCAGTTCGCTCTCTGAACTGCAGGACAAAAGAGTCACTCCGGTCGTTCGAACCCTTCCGGGAGACCGGTGTGTTTGTATCCCTCTCGCTCCTCGATGTGGAACTGGTAGACGCGGACGGCCGCGTCGATTTCGGCTTCCAAAAAGATGTCTGGCCGCCAGGCGTTGCCTTTCACGGATTGGTACTCGTCCCACCGCTCCGGAGGGAGGAACTCGATAGTGCCACCCAGCACAACACTCTGCCACTGGAACGCGGCTGGTGCTTTGTAGACCAGAAAAGCGGCCTTGTCGGCCTCGTCCGAAAGTCGCTCTTTCTGACTGTCCTCGTCGACGACGTACGTGAAGTACAGGCGGTCCTCCCCATCGTACCCGAACGACATCGGCAGCAGGTACGGAACCGCACCAGCGTTCAGTCCCAGCACCCCGAAGCCCTGGCTTGTGAGGAACTGCCCAATCTCCTCGCGGTCCATCGCCTCCATCCCCGAGGCCATGAGTGTCTCGATAGTCATGTGTGACCGTTTGCCGACAAAACGGATAATGTCGTGACATTATTCCCAGTTCCAGAGAATTGGGTGGGCCGGATGCGGACCATTCTTACCATCTCCGCCCGTACAGACAAGTATGCCAGCCACGCTGGAAGTCGCCTGTACCGACGACGAGTGTGAACTCGATATGTTCGAGTTGCACTACACGTACGACATGCCCGACGAGGTGGGCGTCGGTGACTTCACCTGCCCGTATTGCGGCGAAAGGGAGACGCTGGAGGCTATCGAACTATGATTCGGGAACTCGGCGAGACAATCGGCGGCGCAGTAGTCGAATCGGTCGGGCGTGCGGTTGCACGCACGCAAGAACAGCGTCCACTCGACGTGGATTTGCTGGAGAGCGACGACGCGTATCTCGCTGTCTTCGACGCACCCGGCGTCCAGTCCGGCGACGTACAGGTCCGATTCGAGGACCGTACCGTTATCGTTCGCGTCGACCGCTTCCGCGAGTTCCACGAGGGCTACGAGATGCGGTTCCCCGGCCGCGGCCTCTCGCTTGATGGACGGGTCGAACTCCCCGCCGACGCCGCAGTCGACCCCAGTGGCGCAACTGCGACACTGAAAGAAAACGGGACGCTTCAGGTGCAGATACCGAAAGCCGAGCACGGTGGCGGGAACATAGACGTTTCGACCGAACCGGGTGTCGACGACGCGACCGACGACGAAACGACCGAGGCTGGAGACACGACCCACGACGACTCGGCCGACGAAAACTATAGTAGCCACTGAAAGCCATTACACGCACGACCGCACGAGGGCGATGTGGTCGGCGTGTAAACCGTTTCAGTTGTTACTATAGTCGACGATACCAGCCGGCAGGTCAATCGGTTCGTCGCCGTCGAACCGGGCCGGGTCGAAGTGTGCGATACCCTCGCCGCCGAGTAGCTGTTCTGCCAGTCGTTCACCAATCGCAGGTGCCCGCATGAAGCCGTGGCCGTGCCAGCCAGTCGCGACGAACAGTCCGGGTGCACAGCGCCCGACAAGCGGGTCCCGGTCCGGCGTCGCGGTACACAGACCGGCCCACGACCGCGAGACCGTGACGGACTGGCCGAGTGTCGTTTCGACGCGCGTCACTGAATCGGTCAGAAACGCCGAATCTGCTGTTCGGTCGTACTCGTCTGGGTCGCCCTCGTAGGAGTGGGCACCGTCGCCGACGAGAACGCTCCCGTCGGCGGGCCGGAGGTAGAAACGCTCGGAAGCGTCGTAGAATATCGGCGGATCGGCCGCGATACCCTCGGTCACCAGCACCTGTGCGCGATAAGTCCCCAGCGCGAGCGAGTGGCCAGCCGCTGCGGCGAGCGCGCGGGTGTGTGGCCCCGCTGCGATGACGATGCTGTCGGGGCTTGTGGTGCAATCGGACGCGATGAGTTCCCCGTCGGTCCCCAGCGAGACGGGACAATCGGTGCGGAGAGCGACGCCGGCCGCCCGCGCCCGGTCGACCATCGCCGACACGAACGCGTCGGTGTCGACGTAGCCGGCGTTGGACGCGACGGCACCGACTGCGAGGTGGTCGGTCTCGATTGCGGGAAATCGGTCGGCAAGTGCAACTGCGTCCAGCACCGAGACGGTTCGGCCCCGGGTTCTCATCCGTCCTGCCTGTTCTTGGATTGCTGCAACAGCGTGGTCGTCGCCCTCGCGCGCCACCCAGAGGTAGGGCCGTTCCGTCAGGACATCCAGCTCACGGAACCGCTCCAGCGAGCGGGCGGCGAGTCGCGCGTCGGTTCGTTCGACATACGCGTCGTAGCAGAGTCCTGCTGCGCGACCGGTCGACCCACCGCCGGGGTCACCCCGGTCGTAGAGTGTTACGTCGACGCCGCGCTGGGCGAGTTCGGTCGCGACAGAGAGACCGACAGCCCCAGCACCGACGACTGCCACGCGCATTGGGTCGGGAGACATTCAATCGACGAACCGGTCGAGTCCCGCGTCGGTGAGAGTGATTCCGGAGACTGTCGTCATGTGTTGTCGTTCGTGGAGAGGGGCAAAATCCTGTCGCTCACATCGACCGAGTACGGAAAGTCAGACCGGAAAATCCGCGTCCGGGTCGACGACGCGGTCGACCTTGGAGGGCATCTCCCAGTCGGTCGCGAGGTCGAGAAACTGCACGAGCATCCGGGCCGTTGCACCCCAGACGGTGTATCCGTCGACGTAGAAGAAGTGGAGTCGAATCTCGCCATAGTAGGGGTGGTCACGGCGCTCGCTCTCGTAGTTGTCGAGGTCCGTAATGTCCGAGAGTGAGAGGACCGCGATTTCGGCGACTTCCTCGTCACCCGGTTCGTACTCGCGGTCGGGGATACGCGCGACGTACGGCCGAACGGAGTACCGCGTCACCGTCCTGATGTCGTCCAGGCGGCCGACGCGCTCGACTTCGTTGGCCTGGAGTCCGATTTCCTCGTCGGCCTCGCGGAGTGCCGTCGCCCAGAGGTCCTCGTCTTCGGGTTCGTGGCCGCCGCCCGGGAAGCTCATCTGGCCGGGGTGGTCCGAGAGATGGTCCGCGCGCTTCGTAAAGAGGAGTGACGGCTCTTCGTCGCGCTCGATGACAGGCGCGATGACGGCTGCCTCGCGCTCCTGGTCGGTGACCGTCGTCGCCTGGTGTCGTCGCACCCCCGACAGGTCCATACTCAAACCGTAGTACCGGAGAATCTTATAGCAACCGTCTCCCTACGCCAGTGCCGAATCGAGTCGGTCCCGTGAGCGTGCCAGGTCAACACCGCCCCACGCCTCCAGTTCGTAACTCACGTCGAGCAACGCCTCGATACGCTCTGTGTCACCGGCCTCGACGGCCGCGCTCGCGTCCTCGCGAAAGCGTTGTTCCGCCGCGCGTGCAGCTGTCTCTCGTTCGATGTCGCGCTCGGACACATCGAGGATGTGGAGCAGGTCCGTCGCGCCCTCCGGTAGCTCCGGAAACGCAACCGGCCCGACGACGAGTAGCGAGTCCTCGCTGGCAACGGTCGTCTCGTCCGTACCGATTTCCACGAGGTGATACGAGCGGACGGCCGACTCGATTTCCTCCTCGAATGCGTCCGGGTCGTGGTCCTCGCCGCGCTTGAACGCGAGTTCCGCGAGCGCGGTGCCGAGTTCGGCACGAGTGAGCCCCCCGAACAGGTCGACGACACCCGCAACGTCGTTTCCCGTCAGTTCCATGTCGGTACGCCGGCGGGGTCGGTCTTAACCGTTGGTGGTCGCGTCGGTCACTCCGTCGCGTCCGCGATAGCAGCCCGGGACCGCTCCAGGACTGCCCCCGGTGAGATTGGCGCATCGTCCCACGCCGGGAGGCGGCGGTCCTCGGCCGGCGGCTCGATGGCCCCAGCGTAGGTCTCGACCTGTTGGCGTTCGGCCGTTCGGTCGTAGGTTAGTCCGTTGAACCCGGCGTCGACGGCGTACTGTTCGACGAGTCGCTCGGCCTGCGTGCGGTACTCCGTGGCGAGGTCGGCGTACGCTGGTTCGACGCCAGCGTCAGCCAGCGCACAGAAGAGCGCACTCCCGACTTCCCGACACATGTCGCCGAGGCCCTGCGGCCCACCGACCGAACGGTGGTCGTGTTCGTGCACGCCGAGGTCGACCTGCGCTGAGCGCTCGAAGCCAGCCAGCCGGAACGCCTCGCCGAGCGTCCCGACTTCCAGTCCCCAGCTCCGCTGTGCGCGAAGCTGGCGCGCCACGTCGCCGGTGACGGCGAACTCCCCGGCTAGCCCGTACCGGAACGCGTCGAAGTAATCGACGATGGCGTCGTCGTACAGTTCGTCGAGAGCGCGCACGAGTGGAGCGTAAAAGAGTCTGAAAAGCCGTCCGTAGAGTCGGTCGTTCTCGACGCGGGCGTAGTACCCCTTCGAGAAATCGTGTCCGTTCGCGAGCGGGAAGAGTAGCTTCGGGACGTGTGCTTCGGTGTAGGTCGTGGCATCGGCGTCGTGGACGACGACGTACTGGGAGTCTGCGGCGACGCCGAGCGCCAGCCACACGTCGCGGCCCTTGCCTACATCGCCGTCGAGTCCGGCGTCGTCGAGCAGTGACTCGACGCGCGGCGCAGTACACCACAGCACCTCTACATCGAGGTTGAAGCCACTCACCCAGGAGACGACATCGTCGATTTCTGTCGGCGTGGCCCGCAACGCGACGACGACCCGTTCAGGGTCGACCCGTTCGAGCGTGGCGAGGACCCGCTCGGCGGCGAGGCTGGCGTGGTCACGTTCGGTCATGGGGACGACCACCGTCGCACGGTCCGTCGGTGCAGTGGGCGTAGCATCGTCGAAGTCGTGGAGCGTCGTGACCCGCTCCTGAACGTACTCCATCGGTGCCGGGTTAGGACTGTGCCAGAAAAAGCAACCCGGTCGGACGCCACGAAGCTTTTGCCGGTAGGTGTCCTACGGTCAGGTATGACATCTGTCAGGAAGGGGCTCCGCTCGGGCAATCTTGAGAAGGACACCTACGAGCGACTGACCTGCACCAGCTGTGAGGAAGTACTGGATACGAAAAACGACCCGGACGAAATCGGACGCCTCAGAGTGTGTCCCTCCTGTAAATCGGAATGGACCGAAGTCGGATAGTCACTCGAAGACGGCATCGAACGCCTGCGCACCGAGCGGTTCGTGACGGCCGGCGTTGACGTTCTCGGCCACGTGGTCCGGCGACCCCATCCCGACGAGCGAACTGGTGACGCCAGGCCCACTGCGCGCGAAGTTGATTGCTCGCTGAGCATCTGTCTCCCCCTCGAGTTTCGCCGCTACTTCCTCCGGCAGTTCCGACGCGAGACGACCCTGCATGATGCTCGCACTCGTGAACACGGCTATCCCGGCGTCGTTGGCAAACCAGAGGGCGCTCTTTTCGCCGTCGGGCGTCCCGTGTGATTCGACGGTGAACGCGTCGGCCATGTACACGTTGAAAGGGAGCTGAATCGCCCGGAAGTGCGTCCCCGCCGTCCCGGCACTGTCGGATGCGGCTCGCGCGCGCTCGACGACTTCCGGCAGTGAGAGATACTGGCCGTGGTCGGCTCTGACCCGCAGGGCGTCCCACGTCGCTATCCCGTAGCGTTCGATGTCACCAGCGGCGGCGCGTTCCTCGAGTCGAGTAAAGGCCGCCTCCAGTTTGTCGTATACCTCCTCGCGACTGTGTTTCGTTAGCTGCGTTTCCGGGTTGTGGACGTAGTAGAGGTCCAGCGTCTCCACGCCCAGATTCGACAGCGACCGGTCGAGTTGGTCGTCGAGAAACGCCGGTTCGATACAGTGCTGGCCGCTGACGAAATCGTCGGCGTCGACCAGTCCGGAGTCGACGTACTCCTCGTGGATGTACCGGCCGGGATTTGCTGGTCTGTCGCCGTCGAAGGGGGCAAACCCACCCTTCGTCGCGACGAAGACGGCATCGCGGTCCACGTCCGCATCGGCGATGGCGTCCCCGACCGCCCGCTCGCTACGCTGACACCGGTAGTTGATAGCGGTATCGACGACGTTAATGCCCGACTCCAGCGCTTCGACGACGGCGTCGTGGTAGTCCTCGTCGGCCTCGTCGGTCGGGTCCCCGAGGTAGGTCCCGACGCCGATGCTGGAGACGACGGTGTTACCGAACATCCGGTAGTACGTCCGGGCGAAGTCGTCCGTAAAGCGGTCGCGATACTCCCAGGTCGCCTCGCGGGTGGCCATACGCACCCTTCGAGACGTGCCCGTAAAAACAGCGTCGTCCGGATTTTAGCGGTCGCCGTTCAACGCGGTGAACAACCGGTCTTTGAGCTGGTCGCGGGTCAATCCGTTGCTCGGCCCCAGTCCTTCCATGTGGTCCAGAGAGAGTTGCCCGCCACCCATTCGGGCGTGACCCCCGGCACTGGCCATCGGTACGTCTTCGACGACCGCACGCAACGATTTGCCCATGTGAACGCGGTCGTCACGAGAGCGGCCAGAGAGGTGAATCTGGCCGTCTTTGTCGCCGAGGACGACAACCGCGGTAACTCCCTCCAAGCGGAGCAGTTCGTCGGCCGCCTGCGGAATCGCGTCGACGTTCGAGACGGTTCCCACATCACTGATAGCGAAGGCATTGCGCACCTCTCGGTTCGTGATTGCAGTCGCCTTCACGTCGAGTACCTCGGCGTCGACTTCGGGGTTTGCGATACGGTCGAGACTGTCTTCGTCGACGCCCGGATAGAGGTACGCCGCCGCTTCGAATTCAGCGCTCGAACACCCCTTCGTCAGCGATTTGGTGTCCGACTGGATGCCGTATATCAGACCGGTCGAGACACGCGGCGGGAGAACCTCTTCCTGGTCGACACTATCGACCTCGTCGGGGTCGACTGGCTCCCAGCCCAGCTCGTCGAAGTACTCTGCGAAGATGCTGGCGCAGGCACCGTTGTCCGTCCGTACGTCGGTAAACTCCCGTCCCTCACCGCCGCCAGGGTGGTGGTCGATGACGGCGATAGGGTCGACGTTCTCTGCACCCGAGAACCCACGTGGTTCGTTGTGGTCGACGAGCACGACCGGACCGTCGGCGAGATCCGCATCGGACTCGACGTGGTCGAAATCCAGGTCGAGCACTGTCTCGAATGCTCTGTTTTCCTGATGGCGAATCTGGCCGGGATACTGGATTTTGGCTTCCGTGTCGACGCTATCGGCGAGTGCCTGCACACCCATCGCCGCGGACATCGCGTCCGGGTCAGGATTTGGATGCATCAACACCGTCACGTTGTCCCGTTGTCTCAATAGCTTGGCCAGACGGATTCCATTCGAGCGGCGGAATCGACGCATTCCGACCACGAGAAGCGCAATCAGGAGAACAATCGCGACGAGAGTGCCGACGGCCAGCAGTGGGTTATCGTTGATGAACGTGGAGATGTCTTCGACCTGAAGGGCGACACTGCCGACCTCGGCAGATAACATATGGGATACTGGATAACGCGAAGACAAAAATACGTTCCCCTCCGCTCTGAATGCGCGTATCGCAGTTAAGAGCGTTCCTACCTGCCGCTCCCGCCAGAATAAGACGTGATTACTGCTTCGTACCCTTCCCGAAACGTCGGATACGCGAATTCGTATCCCATCCGCCGAAGTTTCTCGTTCGAACAGCGTTTGCTCGTCTCGATGCGACGCCGTGCCGTCTCCGACAGGCCGGTGTCGGCCAGTCGCTCGTCTTTCGTCTGTTTTGGTGGTTCGGGCACGCCACACTGCGCTGCCAGCCAGTCCGCAAAGTCCCACTTCGAGACCGGTTCGTCGTCGACGACAAGCACTGTCTCGCCACGGGCGTGGTCGCCCACGAGCAGGTGTGCGACAGCTCCCGCAGCGTCGTCACGGTGGACCATGTTGAGATATCCCTCCGTAACTGGGCCGTCGATATACCGTTCCAGTCGGTACCGGTCTGGACCGTACAACCCCGCAAATCGGGCGACGGTTCCGTCCACTCCGAACTCACCTGGCCGTTCGAGTGCGACCCGCTCGGCCTCGGCGAGAACCGCTGTTTTCTCCGTTTGCGGGTCCAGTGGCGTCTCCTCATCGACCCAGTCGCCACCGTGGTCGCCGTAGACGCCGGTACTGGACGTGTAGACGTAGCGCTCGGGTGCATCGGCGCGACTGCCGAAGTGGTCGATGGCAATCTGTTGGCCAGTCACGTAGATGTCCCGTGCAGCATCGGCACCCCGTCCGCCGGAACTCGCAGCAAAGATGACGGCATCGATATCGGGAACGGCAGCGAGACCATTTTCGTCGGTGAGGTCGGCCTGTACCGCATCGAAGCCGGCCCGTTCTATCGCTTCGACTCCGTCCTGAGAGCGGCGAACACCGACGACATCGTGGTTCGATGAGAGTTGCCTGCCGAGTTCGAGCCCGACGTAGCCACAGCCGAGTATCGCAACTCGCATGGTCACCGTTTTCTGTTCTCGATAAACGCGTGCAAGAGCGCGTACTCGTCGAGCGTTATCGGGTACCGCCCTTCGATTTTCTGCTGTATCTCCTTGGGGTCGAGTTCGTCGTCGATGCCAGCGGCGATGGCTTCGACATCGAGGACTGCAGCGGACATTCCCATGAGGAGAATATCCCGGGCCTCGGCGACGAGTACCTCCGTGTCGGGTTGGTCATCAGCCAGCGCCAGGATAGACATTGCTTCCTCGAGTGAGAGTTCTGGCGTCTCGCCATCGACGACCGCCTGCACAGTTTCGATATCGAGGTCGGTCTGTTCGGCAGCGGTCGAGACACCGACCAATTCAATGGCGTCTGCGAGTACGTCGTCGTAGGCTGCACGAAGTTCCACCGGGTCCAGTTCACCAGCCGTGTCGAACGCGCCGCGAATCATGCACACTCCTATGACACCGGGGTACAAGTCAGTGTCACTTCGTTGCAAGTCTGGCCACCGTCAGCCCGGATGGGGCCACCCCGGCGATTTTTCGTCCATTGTGCCGTCGACATCCCCCACACCGCGGGGCTTTGGCGGCACTGCGATAGCGACGCTGGTCTGTGTTCGAAACGAGATGCGTGTGGTCCGTCCGAGGCGTTCCTCGGTGCCATCCTCGTCGAGATCCAGTGAGACTGTGCCGCTGTCGCGAACGTAGGTGAACCGGGCTCCTGGTGTGTCTGGCGTTCCACGCGGAACGCTGACAGCAAATCGACTGTACTCGCCACGCACTTCCACTTCCCAGTAGTTGACAGTTGTTACCCAGGGGGTCACTGGTGGCGCAAGCGGTAATCCTGCTGGCATCTGACTGAGCGTCCTGCCTGTCGTTTTCTCCAGCCCGCGTTTGACCGTGTCGCTGAGTTTGTCACTGGTTTTGTCTTCAAGTCGAGATTTCAGCCGTTCTCTGGCCAACTCTTTCAACTGAGCCGACGTTTTGTTGACAATCGGTTGTGGCGGTTGACCTCTCTTCGAAGCGAGTGTGAACTGCGCAGCCAGGCGAAGTTCTATATCTATCTGGTCGCTCTGGGGCTCCGAGAGGTCGTATCGCCGCTCTATCTCGGCGTGAACTGCCTCGATTGCCGAGCCGTTAAGCCAGGCCTGGCCGAGTCCGACGGTCGTCTCCCAACGTCCGAGCGCAGAACTGACGACAGCCTTCGAGTCACCGATATCGGCTGGCGTCCCGCCCAGTACGACGGTTGCCGCCTGGCTGTTGAGATGGCCCAGCGCGTCCACTGTCTTCGATTCGAGCGTGTGGATATTCGTCGACATGTTCCGTCGTGTCCCTTCGTCGGCGTTCTGTGCCGATTTCAGCGTCTGGACGGCAGTCTGCAGTCGGACGCGGTTGGGTCCGAGAACTCCTGCTGCCAACCCCTGCGCCAGGTCGCCGTACGGAACAGTGAAGAAGTTCACGTTGCGTGCGACGAGCGGTGTAGTCGTCACGTCCGGCGAAAGCGTCGGAACCGACTGGCCATCGAGTTCCCCGAGCGTGAGATACGACGGAGTCGTCTCGACGCGCATGTCGAGTCCGAGAGACGAAGTCGCCGCCGTCTCACCACGGTCGTCGTAGTTGTCCTGAATCTGGTCGATGCCGGAGCGGTCCCTGTCCTCGAGTTCATCATTGATGTTGCTTTGGCTCTTCTCGTGGTTCGCCGCGCGTTTGCGCAACTCCACCAGAACGGTTCGGAGGTACGCCGCTCTGGCGTTGAATCTGGCTCTGTCCGCGATTGAGCCGTAGCTGTCTGGAAGCGCGAGCAGGTCTTCCTGGCGCGATTCGAGTTTCTTTGCGAGCTCCGCTCCAGGATTGACCTGGAACGTTGCCAGTTCACCACGAGTCGTCGTTACCGAGAGGTCGCGAACGAGTTCACGAACCCAGCGGAGGTCACTGTAGACGAACTCGTAGATGCCATCGGGCCGTGTTCCTTCGACTGTTACTGTCGAGGTCTGTCCATCCAGCAGGAGCGCCTCGACGGCGAGGGCGTCGATATCTCGGTTGCCGACGAGCCTCTCGCGAGCGGTCGCTTCGACCTCCTTCAAGTTTGGACCGTCCAGCGGCCCACCGGATTTGTGGATGGTCTCGACCGGTCGGTCCGGCACTGTCCCCCCGTCGTGACGGCCGACCAATGATACGTCGACATCGCCACGTTGCTCTCGAACTTCGACGGTCGTTTCCTCGCCCGACGGGGTTTCCCACCGGCGCTCGACGGTAGTCCGAACGACAACCTGCCGCGGGTGGTACTCGAAACGGTGCCACGGCCTGTCAATAGCGGGTGCTGCTCCGTCTCGGGACTGAACGAGACGGGTTTCCTCGCGCTCGATACCGAGCAGTTCCCAATCCTTGCCAGGCTCTCGCGGTTTCTGGACGACGTGTTCGGTTTCGCTGACGACCTGCTGACGGAGTTGGACGCGGGCATCGTACGTCCGGTCGATGGTCCCGTTAACGTCCTTTAGTAGCCTGGCGAACGCAAGGTCGGCAGTGTCATTGACCGCAATCGTAATCTCGTCGGTGGGAGCGACCGACGAGTTCGTCGCACCGCTGTACGAAAGTGCGTCCTCCGAGAGCGTGTCCCGTCCGGCGTAGCTCTGGGCGTCCGAGAGGAGTCTGGCGACGCGATTGTCGGACCCCGAGAGCATATCGGTGATTGCAGTGTGGGCGGTTGCCCAGCCAAGTACAGAGCGGCCACGAGGGTCACTCTGCCCGAACTGCTCTCGCTGCATCGAGAGGGCAATGCCGTTGGTCAGCAGTCCCAGGTGGCGGTTGGCGACAACGTTCTCGATTGGTGCACCGCCGAACTGCGCAAAGCCACGTGTCCACGTGAGTGCATACAGTTTTGCGGTTAGGCGGCTCCCGAGCCCCGATTCACCGGGGCCAGCGTTAAGTTGCCGCTCGAATGTCGACACGCGGTCGTGAACGGCTAGTGTCGGGACGGGAACGGTGACCGTCGGAGAGACGGTTCGCTCACCGACGACCTGGTCGTCACGGTGTGCAGTCAACGATACGTTCCGGACTGTTGCCCTGAGAGAAGTCCCCTGGTTTCCGGCTCTCGAAATCGATACCCGTTGGGTCGCGTCAGCGAGCGCCCGTCCGGATGGTGTCGGGGGCAGCGAGGCAGAAACTGTGATGCCATCTCGCTGGCGGCTAATTCGGTCGAGTCGGTCCCGGACTGCGACGTAAATTCGCACCCGGAGCGCATCTCGGAACGGACTCTCGTCGCTGACAGCGACCCCGAAGGAACTGGAAGCTGGGACCGTCACCGGATTCCGGGCCGCCTCCGTCGCGGCGCTTGTCACGGCTTCCCTGACTGCACTCTGTGTCGCCGACTCTGTGCGGTCCATCGCACGGTCGACGCCCGGTTCGCTGACTGTCGGTCCACCGAGAGAGCCAGCGAAGGTGGCACTCCCGACGAGCAACAGCACGCCGACGAGTGCAAACGGCACGCGAGCGGTCATGCGTCCCACCGCCTGACAGTGATACGAACTGTTCCCGTCTGGACTGCCTCGGCTGCTGTCGCCGGCGTATCGAATCGGTCGCGCATATCGGCCGCGAACGTCCGCGCGAGGCCGGCGACGATGCGATTGTGTGCGGCCCTGACAGACCCACCTTCGAGCAACCCAGAGACACCGGTTCCAGTCGCCTCGGCAAACGCCTCGTACCGATGGGTCGTCGCACTCGCCGCCGGTGACTCTCTGAACGCGGACGCGTCAACCCGGTTGTCGGGAAGCAAACCGTCGGCGACTGCAACCGCGACAGCGCGTGCGACCGCATCGTAGCCGTCTTCGGACCGATTTGCTGCCCGTTCCTGACTGGCAGCGATTGGCACGGAAACAGAGACGGTCGCGCTGTGTACGTCAAGACTGTCAGGTGGTGCCGGTCCGACGACAATGCGGCCCTGCAGCGGCCCGCCCCGGTAGGGGGACCAGCGTGCCACAATCTGAGTCCGGTTGGGTGCGGCGAGTCGTGCGCTGGTCTCTTTTTTAACCGTTGCTGAAAATCGCCCCTCCATCGAGGACACGGGCGTCCCCTCAACCGTCGCGTTGGCGACTGCGGCACGGGCTAACAGCTCGGCGATGGTCCCGTGTGCGTGACGGGTTTCTCCCGCCAGGTCGTACTCGATAGAGAGCGTGCTACTCGCGACTATTTCGGCGGTTTCGTCGGCGCGACTGTCTGTCTGCTCCGGCGGGTCGGCGAGGACGAGCGTTCCGACGGCCGCAGACACCAGCAACAGGAACACCGCGACATCCAGAACGGTACTAACTGCCCTCATCGCCAGACTACCACCCGAAGCTGGCCTGGTTCGATGCGCTGGGGCGCCAACCGGACGCTCACCCGGCGAGTTACCCGGTCGGCTGACTCTGGTGGTGACGGTCCACGTTGCCAGCGCTCACCACCAGCGGTGAGCGTAACGTTCGCCTGCCACCCTTCCGGAACAGGAGCCATCGCTGTATCGAGTCGGCTGGGAGTACTGACCCCCGTCGTCTGGAGCGACCGATGCACACTGTCGAGGATTGCAGTGGGCGTCTCGTCGTCTGGCTGTCCTGGGACAGTGTCGTCAAGTGTCTCTGCGTAGACAACGAGACCAGCCGACACCGCGAGTACCGCCGCGAGCGCAGCCAGCGGTTCGACCTGTCCCCTATCCGACGAGCGTCGCATCGACATCCCCCCAGGTGACGCGAATGACGACGAGGTGGTCCGGTGCTTCCTGCCAGGTCCCGGTTCGGTTCTGTGCAGCCCGAACCGCGGTTTCGAACGCAGACTGGTTGGAAAACACCGTTTCGGGTTGCTCGCCGTCGAGGACGCGACGAAGTTTGCTGTCGCCGACAGGTGTGACTGGACCGAACGCTAACTGTGCGTTGGCGGTGCCGCCGTCCGACCGCAATGCGACCGAATCGGGACGGAAGCGAATCTGGTCTGCGGGTACATCAACGGTCGTTCTTGCCTCGTGTGGACTCGATGCGACGCTGTCGACGGCATCAGCGACTGGAGTCGCTGCCGGCGGTGCAGTCGTCGGCAGCGCGAGCGCTAATCCAGTGACGGCCACGCTCACAACACCGAGGCCGAGCCACACGTACCATGTATCGACTGGCGGGTCGAGCATAGGGGGTCTGGTCCCGGATTCCGGTATAAAATTCAGGCTATCGCCACGACGAACTGGTAGGCGGCGAGATAGACGATTGTCGCGATGAGGAGCGACTTGCCGACGCGTGCGCCGACGAGCGCGCGGTCGAAGCCACGGACGAGGGCAGTCGAAAGCGCCGGGAGAATCGTCGCCAGGGCCAGCGCGTAGAGGCCAATAGATAGGCCGAGATACGGGAGCGAGCCACTCTCACCAGGAACGACGCCGCTGCCGCCGACCATCCCGCCTGCGAGTGCGACAGTCGAGCCAGCCACGAGCGGTCCAAAGAGCATTCCCGTGCTCTGGAGCGTGCCACAGACCGACTGGAGGGTGTGCCGAGCCTCCGCCTCGACGCGGCCGAGTTCGTCGATGTGGTCGGCGAGCGAGAGAATCGCCGGTCCTGCCGGCTTGCCTTCACGGGCGGCGAGTGCCAGAAAGGCAACTGCACCGCGGACTCGTCGGCTCGGCACGTCAGCAAGCGACCCGGCATCGCCGAGAAACGCCTCGTGGACGCTCAGCTGCAACTGGCGTTGCTTTCGGGCGGTCTGTGCAAGGACTGTTCCCATCCCTCCCGATAGTTCTCTCCCCGCCTGCTCGATAGCTGATTCGACTGCCTCGCCGTTGGCGACGCGCCGTCCGACGACCGAGAGCGCGTCGGTCAACTCCGTTTCGACCGCTCTGACGTGGTCGTAGACAGTCAGTACCGGTCGGTAGTATACGAGCAACCCAGTTCCGGCCCCAAAACCGATTGCCCCCACAGGGATTGCCCATGGAGGGAATGTTTGCCAGGTGAGTGTCGCACCAACCAGAGCAGCAGCGAGGGTCGCAACCGGCGCTCCTGTCGTCCTGTCGGGGATATCTGGGTGAGTCCGGGGAACGTTCGGGGGAGGAAACGCCACAGGACGATGTGCAAGTAGCCAGCACGCCGCAGCGAGCAACAGCGCCGGCAACAGGAGGTTGTAGACGAGTGCGACTGTTGTGGTCGTGATGCCGACGCCGACGGCGTGAGCGGCCGGCAGGAGGGCAACCAGCGCCGTCGGGAGGAGAACGCCGAACGCGTACAGCGCAGTCACTGGTCGGTTCAGCCCACCCGCAAAGGACTGCATCTGGCTTCGGGTCCCATCGAGGACGACCGTCAGCGCCCGGTCGAGCGTCCGCTCTCGGTCGACGGACGACATCTCACTCGCCGCCGACACGAGTGTGAGAGACCGAGCGAGCGATGGAAACCACGGTTTCCACTCGTCGCCGAACGAGTCGAAGGCCGTGGATGTGGCTGTCCTGGCCTGTCGGACGTGACGAGCGAGGCTGTCCGCGAGCGGCCCGTTGCCGGCCGACGCCGCAAACGCTGCTGCACGCTCTGGTGAGGGTGCTAGTCGCATCCGGAGGACCGCCCGCGCGACCAGGTCCGGGGCGTCGCCGAGCGCGCGGACACGCCGCGCTGTCGCGAGCAGTGACGGGAGCGACTGTGTCCCGACGGCGACTAACAGCGTCAGCGTTCCCAGAGCAAGTGTCACCAGCAGCCGAGTCGCTGGCGGTGTGAGGACTGCAGCAACTGCCGTCGTCGCCGCCCCGAGGAGCGCGGCGCCGTAGACTGCGCTGAGTAGTGTCGAGGGGTCAATCGAACGGTCGAGGAACCGGACTGCGCGTCGGAGCTCGTCGGAGGGTTCGACGGGCCACGGATAGAGTCGTGCGAGTGTTGGTAGGGCATTCATCGCTGTCGCCCCAGTGCCGACGTGTCGACAACCGCTGGGCCGGTTCGGCCGGTCTCTGCCAGCGACGATAGCCCGTCAGCACGGTCATCGAGAACGGTTCGAACCTCGGCGTAGGATTCCTCGGGCCGACAGAGCGAGTCGACGAGACGACTGTTGCCGCGTTCGATGCGATCAGTCGAATCAAGTGTGCCGTCGGGACGCGCGTACAGCCGTTCGAAGCGGTCGGGACCATTGACCTCCTCGATAGTTCGCAGTCGCCTGGTTCCCTCGGCCGTCTGTTCGAGCGAAACGACGAGGTCGGTGACGCCGAACGACGACGCCGGAACGCCGAGGTCTGCGACGACACGTTCGCGAACGCCCTCGGCTCCGTTTCCGTGAATGGTTCCAAGTACCGCAGCGTCGTTTGCTCCGACGCGCATCGCCTCGTAGAGGACCTGTGCTTCCTCACCGCGGACCTCACCGACCGCAATCGCACCGTCACCAAGTCGAAGCGCCGTCCGGAGCGCCTCTGTCGGCGAGAAATCGTCGTCCGTCGACGCACGGAGTGGCTGTATCTCTCGTCCCTGCTTCTGTAGCGGGACGACGGGCAGTTCGGGTGAATCCTCGATTGTGAGCGTCCGGACGGACGGGGGGATTTCCCACAGGAGCGCGCCGAGGAGCGTCGTTTTCCCAGCCCCTCGCGGCCCGGCGACCAGCACTGCACGACCGCGTTCGACGGCGACCGAGAGCAATGCCGCCGCCGAAGCAGTCATCGTTCCGTTGGCGACCAGCGCCGGGAGCGTCCACACATCCCTGTCGTGAGCGCGGAACGCAAAGCCGACACCGTCACTCGCCGGGTCGGTAACGCCAGCGACGCGAACGCGTCGGTCGCAAATCTCGGTTGCGGCGTCGAGGGTCGGGTCTGCCCGGGAGAATCCACGACCGCTCTCGCGGCGATATCGGGACGCCAGCGAACGAACGCCGCGGTCGGTGAGCCGAACGTTCGTCGGCAGCCGTCTGTCGCCGACGCGAACGGAGAGCGGATTATCCGGCGCGGGTGCAGTCACGAACACGTCCGACACCTCAGGGTCCGCAAAGAGGTCCACGAGCAGTCCGTGTCCTCGGGTGTGTTTATGCAGCACTCGCGCGACCCGCTCGACTGGCACGGTATCGCCGTCGGCTGTGACCGTTCGAACCGCTTTGAACGCAGCGCGTTCACCACCAGTGACGGTGCCGTCGGCCAGGCGCTCGTAGGCATTTGCGAGGACCGCAACGCTGGTCGCGTCGAGACGCTGTCCCGATGGCGTGAGGACGTACCGGTCACGGTCGTCGGGAATCTCGTAGATGCGGACGGTCGCACCGGTGTCGAGGTCCCGCCGCGCTGTCAGCGTTGCGTCGGGTGGGGTCGCAGTATCGACGCGCCAGTCGCTGATGGCGAGGCCGGCAAGCGGGGCAAGCGCCGTCTCGTATTCGTTCGCCCGTTCAGCGACCGCAGCGAGGCCCGTTTCGGCGGCGATGTCGGCGACTGAATCCGCTCGCCCGACGGCTTCGCGGGCAGCAGCGAGCGGGTCACGTGCAACGCGCTCGGCCAGTCGCTCGTCTCGGTATCTGACGCGTTCACGGAACCGGCCGGCAGCGACCAGCAACCCGGCGGCTGCGTCGTCGTACACCCGTTCGACTCCCGATAGATGGACGTGGACGCTCTCGGCATCGCGCGCTGTCAGTTCGCGAACGACCGCTTCGCGACAGTCCACGCTCGTTGCGAGCTGTCCCGCTCCCGGACAGTCCGTCGCGTCGACGACGAGTCGCTCACTCTCGAAAGTGAGTCGACAACGACACCCCGTCTCGGTGTCCGTGTTCCCGAACAACCCTTCGGTAACTGCGCGGCGAAGTGAGTCCATGTGGCGGTCTGGTCCCGGCTTCAGGCTTAAACGTCAGCCCGGGAGACGACGACTACGACGATGTCGTCGCGTCGTTCGAGCGAGAGGGTGAGTCGGTTGCGCCCACGCTCGCGGAGCGTCAGCCCGTCCGGTGGCGCGACCAGCGGCGGAGTCGTATGCCGTGTCTGGACCTGCCCGCCGGCCACCTGCCAGCGAATACCCTCGTTGGTACGAGCCGGTATCCGGAGTCGGTCGAGCCCGGCAGTACCCCAGGATTGGGTCGGCAGGACGACCGTCCGCTCGATTCGTGCACCGGGCGTGCCAGACGCGACGGGGTCACTCTGTGAGTGCAGTCGCTCGGCGGCCGTTTCGAGACTGTCGAGTTCAGTCTGAACCTGCGAGTCAGCGTGGCCGACTCTGGCATCGTCGACGACGGGGAGCGCGAGGCCGAGCAGAGCCGCTCCCACCAGCACCGCGAGGGCAGTTCGGAGCATCAGAGCAGTGCGCGAATTCTGGTGAGGAGTCCTGGATTATCGGGAGTGGGCGAGGACTCAGTGGCCTGCACGCGCCCGCCGTCAGTAAGTCCCTGCAGCCGCTCAGTTGGGGCAGAGTCGGGCTGTGGAACATCGCACTCCTGTCGGCTGTCCCGTCCCTGTCGCGAACGACCAGTTTCGCCATCACACAGCGGACACCGTTCGTCCGGTGAGTGGCTGCGATGGGTTTCGGTGTGGCTATCCCGATTCGACATCAGTTCGAGTGTCGGTTCTTCTTCGAGGGTTTCTGGGCTCAAGCCGTCGGTCGGCTGGTCCCTAGCCGGCCGGTCGTGTCCCTCGCGAGCTACCACCGGGTCCGAGTCAGTCGATTCCGATTCGCTCGAGCCACGTTCGGTCGATTCCGCCACAGCGCGTTCGGCAGTCTCAAGGGCGAGGTCGGCACGCTCTCTCACCTCCTCGTTAACAGCGCGGACGTTGCCGACGTAGCCACGGAGCGCCTGCGTCGCCGCCTCGAGTTCGTCGACTCGTTGGGTGAGCTCTTGGATATCCGATTCCACAGTCTGAACGCGGGTAGCGACTTCGCTGTCAGCAGCGAGTGCTCCGAGGTCGTGGGTATCGTCGGTCAGTGCGCGTTCGAGTGCAGCGAGACGGTCTTCGAGTGTCTCGTCCATGGACGAGCGTGGTCGCGGTCTGGTACTTGAATCTACGGCCGCGAAACGAGGCCCCAATGTTCATTACCGGGTGACACAAGTGACAACGTATGAAGGTCGTCCTGATTGGCATCGGTCAGGCTGGTGGGAAGGTTACCCAGGCCCTGGCCGAATTCGACTACGAGATGGACTTTGGGGCGGTGACAGGGGCGTTTGCGGTCAACACGGCGAAATCGGACCTCCAGGAAGTCGACCTCGACACGATGCTCATCGGCCAGGACCGTGTCAAAGGGCACGGCGTCGGCGGTGACAACGAACTCGGAGCGGAGATTATGCAGGCCGAGTCCACGGAGGTGATGGACGAACTCGACCAGCGTATTACCTCCGAAGTCGAGGGCGTTATGGTCGTCGCTGGACTCGGCGGCGGGACCGGAAGTGGAGGCGCACCTGCACTCGCGAAGAAGCTACAGCAAATCTACGACATCCCGATCTACGTCCTCGGCGTCCTCCCGGGTCGGGACGAGGGGTCGATTTATCAGGCTAACGCCGGCCGGTCGCTGAAAACCGTCGTTCGAGAGTCCGACTCGGCAATTCTCATCGATAACGACGCCTGGCGCGAGAGCGGTGAAAGCGTCGAAGAAGGATACGACCACATCAACGAACAGATCGCACAGCGCATCGGCCTCCTCCTGGCCTCTGGCGAGGCCGTTGACGGCGTCGCAGAGAGCGTCGTCGACAGTTCCGAGATTATCAACACGCTTCGCGAAGGTGGTATCGCCTGCATGGGATATGCGACCGCGCAGGCCAGCGAGGACCCCGAGGAGAACGTCAACACCATCACCAGCATCACCCGGAACGCCCTCCTGACGAAGATGAGTCTGCCAGACGCCGTCGAGGCCGGGTCGGCACTGCTGGTCATCGCCGGCGACCCAGACCGCGTCTCCCGAAAGGGCGTCGAACGCGCGCGAAAGTGGGTCGAGGAAGAGACCGGGTCGCTGCAAGTCCGTGGTGGCGACTTCCCGCTAAACAGCGAACGCCTCGGTGCGCTGGTGTTGCTCGGCGGCGTCGAACGCTCGCGCCGGGTCGAGGAGTTCATGGACCGGGCGAGAGAAGCCGCCGAGGCCGAGTCACAGTCCGACCCGACGGAGATGTTCGAAAACGACGAGCTAGACAACCTGTTCTAGCTCCGGCTGAGCAGGCTCGCGCCGTCGAAATCAGTTTTGTCGTACTGGAAATCGAGCAGGTCGAGCAGCGTCGGGCCGATGTCGTAGAGGTCGGCGTCGCCGATCCGAACGTCGGGGTCGTCGATGAACAGACAGGCGTTGTCGAAACTGTGCATGCCGTTGCGCGGACCGGTCCCGAACACGTCGTCGCTACCCTTGAATCCGGCCTTCAGGTCGAACCCGTGGTTGGGGACGACGGTGAGGTCCGGTGCGATGTCGTCGTGGGGGCCGCGGTACGCAGCTTCTTTGGTCTCTACTTTATCAGCGACCGGCTGCCCGTTTGGTCCGGTTAGATTCTCCAGTTTCTCTTTGAGTTCGTTGCGGACCGCCTCGTACTCGTCTTCGGGGACGGTTCCGCGTGGTTCACGACCTTCGAGGTTGATGTAGAAGCGACCAGGGATGAGCGAGTAGGCGCGACTGTCATCGGCGATGTCGCCGAGTTCGCTGTGGTCGTCGTCCTCGTAGGAGAGCCAGCCCTCCTCGCGGAGCCACTCGTTGAGGTGGACCTCGTACTCGAGCGTGGTGAACCCGTGGTCGGAGGCGACGGCCATCGTCACGTCGTCGGCGAGTAACTCGCGGAGTTCGCCGAGATACTGGTCGACCTTCTGGTAGAACTCGAGGAACTCCTCTTTGTACTCACCGTCTTGCGCGTAGTCTTTGAACAGGAAGTGATTGACCCGGTCGGTCGTCATGAACACGCCAAAGAAGAGGTCCCAGTCGTCTTCCTCGATGTAGTGTTTGAACGCCTCGAAGCGTGCATCGAGGGTCTCGTGCGCGTCTTCGATGAAGTCGCTCTTGTCCTCGCTGTGGCCAAGCTTGGCGTTTACGTCAATTTTGTAGTCGTTAGTTTCCAGGACGTTTCGGAGCTCCTCGGGTCGGGCAGCGCGGTCGACACCCGGCGAGAGGAACCCAGAGACCATTCGCTGGACGTTCTCCTGTGGGGGGAACGTGACGGGGACGTTCATCACCGTTGCCGACCGCTGGGCGCCTTCGACGCGGTCCCAGATGCGCGTGGCCTGCACGTCACGACCCATCGGAACGTAGGTGTCATACGAACCGTTCTCGCGGTCCTGGAAGCCATACACTCCCGTCCCACCCGGGTTGACGCCGGTCGTGAGCGCGGGCCAGCAGGCGCTCGATTCCGGCGGGACGATGCTGTCTATCGCTCCCGCACTCCCCTCGTCGGCAATCGTGTTGAGATGCTCGAACTCGTCGGGATTGTCCGCAACGAGGCTATACGGCACGCCGTCGATACCAAAGAAGGCTACCCGTGGTTTCCCGTCACCGCGTAGCCGGTCGAACAGACCCATACCCTCGCCTACTCAACTGGGGCACAAGAAGCTTCTTTTCCAGTAGTCCGGACCGGGGCGAGCGGTCCGGAGCCACCCGTTCTCGGAGAAACCGGCAATCACTGCTCAGAATTGTCGTCCTCGGACTCTGCCGTGCGGTCCTCTTCTGGGTCGAAGTTCGTCGGCCGGACCGTAGGATGGTCGATTCCGACGGTGTGGTCGGATACTGCCATTGTATCTGAATGTACGGCGGCCTCACGCATATAATTACCCATGCTCATAATTAATCGGCAACGGTTGCTGGCATTACCAACGGGTATAATGTGACTGGACTGTGACAAAATCTCCGTTGCAGTCTGCGTATTTTACTGGGATTACTCGATAAATGAAGCCTATATTTTATTTGTAACCGACAGGAACTTCCATATTGTACAATGACAACATATCTCATAGGAACTGACGGCGAATCGGCGAGCACAGCAATCTGTGACCACCTCGAAAACCGCCTCACAGCGGACGACCGTGTGCGAGCGGTCTACGCAACTTCATCGGCCGATGAAGAGGCGCGGCAAGCAGTCCAACTCATCGAGGACAGACTCGGGTCGACAGCCCCCGTCGACGCCGAGGTCGTCGACCCCGGTCGTGAGGGTGGACCTGTCATGACACTGCTCGCCGAAGCCGACAGCATCGACGCCGACCAGATGGTTGTTGGACTGCGTCGGCACTCCCGAACCGAGCGAATCATCATGGGGAGCATCTCACACACACTCCTGGAGAAAGTGACCATTCCAATCCTGCTCGTACCGTTGCCCGAGTACCAGACACCTGCAGAGTAAGTCAGCTACCCACCGCTGAAGCGGTGGGCTTGTCGGTGGACTCCCGTTCTGCCGACACAGGAGTGTCGGACGCCACTTCAGTAGCGTTCACGGTCATCACCCCCGACTTCAGGGCGTACTGACAGAACACCCCTCCAACGGGGGACTTCTGCCCTCGCTGGAGTTTGAGTGCGAGTTTCCGGGCGATATTCTTCGCCGCGTTGTAGTCGGCGTTCACCGAGTACGAACAGTCAAGACAAGCGAAGTGTTGCCCGTCGCGGTTTTCTTCGAGCGTACAGCCACACTTCGAGCATTGCTGGCTGGTGTAGGACGGTTCGACTGTCTCGACCACGATGCCGTGTTCGTCGGCTTTGTAGGCCACCTGCTCTTGCAGTTCGCGGAACGCCCACTGCTGGAACTTCTTACCGTCGCTGATGCGCTGTCGAATCTGCGCCAAGTTCTCGAACGCGACGTGCGTACACTTATGACGCTCGGCTTCCGCGACTATCTGCTTGGAACACCGATGTAGGTAATCCTCACTCCAGCGTCCGAACCTGCCCCCGATGCGGTGGTAAGTCAGGTGGGCGCTTCGCGTGCCAGTCTGTTGGAGACTGGCACGCCGTTTCTCGAACTCACGGCGCTGGTGGTTGAGGTAGTCGGCATTGCCGATGAACCGTCCCGTGCTGGTCACGGCGATGTTGTCGTTAACGTTACAGTCCACGCCAAGGACTCTCGAATCCTCGGCTTTCTCAGGACTGCTCGCGTCTATCTCCCGTTTCATTGCGGCGTGCAGGTAGAACTCGTCGGCTTCGCTGTCGTAGTGGACGGTGCTTGTTGAGAAAGAATAGTCTTCGTTGAGCAGGTACTCGCCGTGTGGTGTGCCTTCTGAGTCGTCAGGCAGGTCGTACTCGCATTCGACCCGCTCATTGACGGTGGCGAGGCTTACTTTATCGCGGTAATAGGTGGCGGCTCGCTTGTCGTAGACGATGCTGAACGTGTCGTACTCGGGCTTGCTGGTGTTCTCGCCCTCGGCCAGCCTGTCTACGCAATTGCGAATGTCATCGGTGGCGCGCTTGATGGCTTTCTGCACGAGGTTTGCGTGGAGGCCGTCCGTGTCGTGGCGGAGTTCGTCGTAAATGGTGGCTTCGGCTTCGCTCTTGCTGGTCACGCAGTCCTCGTCGGGATAGCGCCACGCCCAGTCTGCGGTGCGGTTGGCACAATACTGAAATTTGGAGTTGGTCGCGTGGAGGTCGCTCTTACGGTCGTCAGGCACATCGAGGGGGACGCGAACCGTTCGAGTCACCTCCCACGCCATACATCACAGTAGTAGCTATTCTTTATTAGTATTTTTGAGGACGTTGGGGAGTCAGTAATGCTGATAGTGGGGTCGTTGCACGGAGCTTACGCGCTTCCTCCCACCCGTGAGCGGGTGGGCTTCCGCGCTGTTACCGCTGTGACGCCTGCACAGAGCGGTGCTGTCCGGAACTGGGGCAGCACCGGATTCACGACGGCGTTACTCGAAGTGCTCGTCGTAGAGGTCCTGTGCGTGCTCGATGGCGTCCTTCGCAGCCTGTTTGTCTTCCCAGCCCAGCGTTTCGACTTGCTTGCCCTCCTCGAGGTTCTTGTACGTCTCGAAGAACTCCTCGATTTCGTCGAGCGTCTGCTGTGGGATGTCGTCGAGGTCCTCGATGTGGTCGTAGCGAGGGTCCTCGATGGGGACGGCGATGACCTTGTCGTCCTGTTCGCCGTCGTCGTCCATCTTCATCATTGCAACCGGACGGGCCTCGATGACACAGCCAGGGAACGTCTGGTCCTCGACGAGAACGAGCACGTCGAAGGGGTCCTCGTCGTCGTAGTACGACTGCGGGATGAAGCCGTAGTCGGACGGATAGTGGACGTTGCTGTGCAGGACGCGGTCGAGCATGACGCCCGGGATGTCTTTATCGTACTCGTACTTGTTACGCTCTCCCTTGAGACACTCAACGACAGCGTAGATTTCTTCCGGCGGATTCGGTCCCGTTTCGAGATCTTCCCAGAGATTTACCATCGTCAGAGTCTCCGCAAGACTATCAAAAACTACTTTCGGTCTCCGTTCAGACTGACAGATATACACCGGGTTTAGTTCCAAAACTGACGCGACCGCTCGCTGAGTCTGAATGTCCGCCTTCCATACAAAGTCCCTACTCTATCGCTTTCCGTCCAGTGGTTGGCTTCTGACAACGCACTTCCGATTTACCAAGCGTTAAGTACCAAGATGACATCTGGACAACTATGTCAGAGGCACAAACAGTTGCTGACAGCCCCGGCATTGCGCGAGAATTGACAGCGTTTCAACAGAATATCCTCACGATTCTCGGAGAGGAACCACGGTACGGCCTCGCTATCAAACGCGAACTCGAAACCTACTACGACTCGGACGTAAATCACGGGCGACTCTACCCGAACCTCGACGACCTCGTCGAGATGGGTCTCGTCGAGAAAAGTGAACTCGACAAGCGGACGAACCAGTACGCCCTGACCGACGACGGGTACGAGGTCGTTCTCGACCAGCTCGGCTGGATGTTCGACAAACTCGTCACCAGCGACGACCGTGCAGCCGACCTCGAAGAACTCATCGACCAGAATCGATAGTATCGACGCTCCCGTCTGCGGCGTCGAGAACTAACTCGACCGACTCCTCGACGACCACTTTCTGGTCGTCGGACGGAAACGCGTTCCGCGGAAAGTACTCACCGAGAAATTCCTGTAGTTCCTCTCGGGTCATATCTCCGACCGGCTTCGCGTAGTGATTGCTGGCGAAATCCGCGAGCGCGTGAGCGTTTGGTCCGTGTGGGTCGCCGTGCTCGCTTTCGACAGTCTCGGCGATTTCCCGGTTGTGCTCCTCGACGACCTCCCAGTCGTCAGCTGACCCCGGGCCCTCCAGGGGCCGTTCGATACCCCGGTCGATGTCTTCGATTCTGTCCGGGTAGACTGTCCCGTCTTCGACCCACTCCTCAGGGTAGAGGACGAGCGTGTCTCTGTCGTCCTCGCGGACGCGAGCGGTGAAGTCGTAGTCAGCAACCATGGCATCGCGGTGGTCGAGATAGGCACCAGCCTCCTCGTCGACGGTGGCGTCGCGTGCCAGTCGTGTCAGTCGCTCTGCTTCGTCGACGACTTCCTGTGGTACTTCGCGGTTGTCGTCGGTTTCGTCGGTAGTCTCAGTCATCGTCGAGCGCCTCGTTTGCCAGTTCGTCGGCGCGCTCGTTTATTTCTCGCGGTACGTGCGAGAGCGACCAGTCGTCGAACTCGGTCAGCAGCTCTCGAACCTGGACGCGGTATTCCCGTAATTCGGGGTTGTTCGTATCGTACTCGCCGCGGACCTGTTTGACGATGAGTTCGGAGTCACCCCGAACGTCAACCTCGTCGAAGCCGTAGTCGGCAGCCACTTCCAGTGCCTGACGGAGTGCCTCGTACTCGGCCTGGTTGTTCGTCGCGCGCCCGATTCGTTTCCCGCCCTCGGCGACGATGCCGTCGCTGGTGACGATAACCCAGCCGATAGCAGCCGGTCCGGGATTGCCGCGAGCGGCACCATCGAAGTAGACGTGCGCGCGCCCGCCGCCCTCGCGGAGGATACCCTGGAGTTTCGACGGGTCTGCGCCCTGAATCACCACTTTGTCGTCGTACGCAACGGCCGTCGCGCCGCCGTGTGCGGCCCGCCAGCGTTCGTGGTCGGTGTTCCCCGACGCTACCTCCACACCTGCTGCTTCCAGGCGTTCTCGGGCTGTCTCGACGTCGCACTCGATGACGGGCATCGTCGCTTACCTCACCATTCGACCAATATGACGGTTTCCACTTGGGAATTGGTTCGTGTGGAACAATTTCGGTCGCCCTCCGGCGTTTTCGCGAACTTCTGTCGCCCTGCATAGAACAGGAATGGGGGTGCTATCCGGCAGAGGGTTTAAGTATCTCGCTCTTACTACTATAAAAATGCGATGACACGGTCCAGCCGCCAGCGGGAGCGCGAGCGCGAATCTGAAACTGAACAACAAGAAGACGAGGGAGTTCGGGACTGTCCGGAGTGTGACTCCGACAATCTCATCAAGAGTTCTGACCGCGGGGAACTCATCTGTGAGGACTGTGGTCTGGTCGTCGAAGAGGGGAACATCGACCCAGGTCCGGAGTGGCGAGCCTTCAACCACCAGGAACGACAGGAGAAGTCCCGGGTCGGTGCGCCGACGACGCAGACCATGCACGACAAGGGTCTGACGACCACCATCGACTGGAAGGACAAGGACGCCTACGGCCGCTCGATTTCCTCGAAGAAGCGAAGCCAGATGCACCGGCTGCGAAAGTGGCAGGAACGCATCCGAACCAAGGACGCGGGCGAGCGAAATCTCCAGTTTGCACTCTCGGAAATCGACCGGATGGCCTCCGCGCTGGGGGTCCCCCGCTCGGTTCGAGAGGTCGCGTCGGTCATCTACCGACGCGCGCTCAAGGAAGACCTCATCCGCGGACGCTCTATCGAGGGCGTCGCGACGAGCGCACTCTACGCCGCCTGTCGTAAAGAAGGGATTCCACGAAGTCTCGAAGAGATCTCGGACGTATCCCGCGTCGAGCGCAAAGAAATCGGACGGACGTATCGGTACATCTCTCAGGAACTCGGTCTGGAGATGGAGCCGGTCGACCCCAAAAAGTACGTCCCACGCTTTTGCTCCGAACTGGAACTGTCCGAAGAGGTACAGACCAAGGCCAACGAAATCATCGAAACGACCGCCGAGAAGGGACTGCTCTCGGGCAAATCCCCGACCGGCTACGCCGCCGCTGCTATCTACGCCGCGTCGCTGCTCTGCAACGAGAAAAAGACCCAGCGTGAGGTCGCCGACGTGGCACAGGTGACGGAAGTCACCATCCGGAACCGATATCAGGAACAGATAGAGGCGATGGGAATCCACAGCTAACGGCTCGGCCCCGTCTGCCGTCCAACCCTTCTGCCGTTCACGTCGACGCGGAGCCGCATCTGAAGGTCCGCTGAGAGTCAGATTGATACGCCCGAGGGTCCTCCGGACAGGTAATGCGGTTAGACGAGTTCGTCGAGGGGTTCGAGCGGGACGAGGCTGCCGAGCGACGGCGTCTCGCCGAAGAGAAATCCTACGAAATCACGAACTACCTCGACGACGTCGAACAACAGTTCGAAGAGACTGTCCAGGGCGATTCGCTCTTTGGCTCGACGGCTCCTGAAATATTCGTCGGGCGGTCGAACTACCCCAGCGTCTCGACGGGGTTGCTCTCGCCGATGGCCGATGGGGCAGACGCCGCCGACTACGCCACGAGCGGCGACTGGTACCAGCAGGGGTTCGACATCGACGACGTGCTCCAGCGCCGGACGGGACTGCTCAACTCGACGCGCTCCTCGCAGGTGAACGTCAAGGACGTGTGGGACGGCTTCGTCGGCGTCCAGCGGGAGGTTGCCATCGCAGACCGACCCGTCGATGTGGAACTGGGACTCGACACCGCGCCGGAACTGGACCTCTCGCTCGACGACATCTCGACGCCAACCGGGCCGCGCGCTCGTGCGACAGACGCAGACCTGGCGGAGAACCCCCACGTCCCACGTCCCGTCGAGAAGACGCTGGAGGACGACGACTGGCAGGCTGAGGGCGCGATGAACTACCTCTATCGCCGCGGGTTCGACGTCTACGATATCAACACGATTCTCTCGGCTGGAGCGCTCGGTCAGGGACACAACCGTCGTCTGGTCCCGACGCGGTGGTCGATTACGGCTGTCGACGACACGGTGGGCCAGTATCTCCGGGGAACGATTCGCAACGAACAGACCGTCAACGAGGTACAGGTGTGGTATAACGAGTACGTTGGCAACGATTACTGGGTCATTCTCGCGCCCGGCAACTGGGAGTTCGAACTGGTCGAACTCAAGGCACCGGGGAGCATCTGGAATCCCGAACCCGACGGGGCCTACTACATGGCTGCGGACAACGAGGGGTACGAGGGACGGACCGCCTACGTCGACGAAACCTCCGGGGCGTACTACGCCTCGCGTCTCGCCGTGCTGGAACATCTCGAGGATGTGGGCCGGCAGGCGACATGCCTCGTGATACGGCACGCAAGCGAGTCCTACTGGGCACCGGTCGGTGTCTGGCAGATTCGCGAGGGCATTCGACATGCCTTCGAAGGAGAATACGCGACTGCGGAGACGTTCCACGACGCAGTCACGCAACTGGCCCCGGCGCTGCCAGTATCGCTGACGGACCTCCGCCGGAAGTCGACGATGGTCGCCGGCATCCAGTCACAGCTAGGGGACTTCTGAGACGAGGCCGGCAGGATGGGTCGCAGTGTGCCGGCCTCGATAGTGACATCCCGGAAACGGTGTGAAGTGGGGTGGTGGGGTGGGTGTGGTGGGATAGGTACTCACGACCGGAGATGACACAGGCCAGAACGGCCCATCTTCGCTTTTGCACTCCAGAAATAAATATGTAAATGCTGTAACTATCCGGGAGTGCAGTTCCCGCACGTGCCTTCTACTCGACCCACGCTGTGAGTAAGTACCGCGGTTGGGAACCGACCGACCCCTGATAATTGCGTCCAACCATTCGTCATAGAATGCGCCTACCGGCCAGAGCGAGTCGCCAGGTGACTGGCAGTCCTGAACAGCGACAACGCACAATATCCGACAGATAGCGTCCAGATGTATACACTGACGAACGGGAGTGTTGGATAGGCGCGGCCGTCACGAGTGAGAACGGAGACACTTCGAGGCGAGAGCGGAGACAGCAACCACAACGAGCGAACGAGGCGGCGGCCGAGAAATAGACGGGTGGAACAGAGAGCTGAGACGGGCCGAGTAACGTGACCGAACTCTCCTCAAGCGGTTTATAACTACAGGCCTGCAAAAGCTAGGGTTATCTGGCGAGAGTCCACCGACAACAGAACCCCACGGCCAGACACGAACTGGTCGACCCTGACCCGATATCGACCATCGACGGTCGCGCTTTGCGTCCGCTGCCCCAGCGGTGTGGCGCTGGCAGCAGCGGTCGTCCCCCCAAAAGCCGGTCTGGACCCTGGAACCGCCGACCGGACCTATCGTGACGTCCGGACTCTCCCCAGCCATTCTGAATGCGTGAGACAGTTCACACTACGCCAGCGTAAGCGAACCTCACTCAGTCGCGTAGTCGGAACTCCGAAGCGTCGAAAAGAGGTCGTCGACGTACTCGCCTGTGTCGGCGACGATGTCCGCCCACGTGTCGTCGTCCGGTGCCATCCCCAGGAGTCGTCCGATGCGCATAATCGAGACGTGATAGACGCGCTGGCGACCCGGCTCTTCTTCCCAGATGACGACGTTACACGGCATCAGTGCGCCGAGTTTGTTCGCCGAGGCGTCGAGCGCGCGGTCGGCGACGGCGGGATTACACGCGCCCAGGACGTAGTATGGGTCACGGCCCGCGTCGACCTTCTCGTTGAGCATCTCGGACGGAGAGAACTCGACGGGGACACCGAAGTTCGCGTCTTCGCACGCCCCGCGGACGAACTCGATTGCGTCATCGTGGTCCATCGAGAGGGCGACCTGTTCTTCGCCGATGTCATCCGGATCGATTTCAGTCGGGTCGATTGGCAACGTCATGGACGGACTGACGCCGCCACCAGTAAAAAAGTCAGCGCCAGCAGTATCTGTGTGGCCGGACAGTCACTCGGTCGGGACCGGCCCGGTACCGATGGCCGACTCGATTGCGTCGGTGAACTCCTGTCGGGTGGCGAAGTACGGCTCGTCTATCTCCGAGAGTACGTCCGAGAGGTCGCGCGGGCCGTCCGGCGTCCGAACGACGGTGTCGCCCTCGCGGGCCACGACCTCGCTTTTTTCGATACCCCACATCAGACGCTCGGCGACGCGGGCGACGGGAGCACCCTCGACGTCCGGTCCCTCGCCGAGTGAGACGGCAGGTTCGTCCTCGCTTTCGTCGTCGTCAGCCATACCCGTCGATTCATGCCCCCCGTGATTAGAGCTTTCGAATCGGTTCTCGGCGGCGAATGCCGTCGCGGGCGCGTGTGACGCTCGTCTGACGGGTAGTTTTGTAGACGACTGGCATATACGGACGCATGACCAGTCTTACAGATGTCTACGACGGGGGCGTCGGAAGCGTGGCGACGCGACGTCGGCGGGTCACCGGGGCCAGCCTGTTCCTGGTCGGCGCGGCGATGGTCGTCGGTGCCATCCCCATCGCGACGACGGACCTCGCAGCTGGCCTCGGACTCTCGGTGTTCGAGGCCCGCAAACTCGCGGGCGTTCTCGCCGGCCTGGGCCTGCCAGCCGTCTTCGTCGGCATCTTCACGGTTCTCCCGGCAGGGCGTGCCACGCGCGGCGCAGCCGCAATCGGGGCGAGCCTCGCCGTCCTCGGCGTCGCGCTGTTTGGCTACGCCTATCCCTACGACTGGGTCGCCTCGAACCCAGCGATGGCCGTCGTGACCACGCTCCTCTACTCGGTCGGCACGCTCGTCACGTTCTGGTGTCTGTTCGTCGGTGTCGCGACGTTCAAAACGCGGACCGACCCCGGCGGCTCCGCCCGGCTAGAGATTACTGACGAGGGCACCGTTCGGGTCGTCAGCGACGACACCAACATTCCTGGGATGGGTGGTATCGGCCTGTTCGGCCGCGAACCGGACGGTGACGTGGACACACAGACCAACCAGCAGGACGACGGGGACGACACGCTCGTTCCGGAACCGACAGTCGACGAGACGACGCCGACCGGGAGCCAGTCGAGGAATACCCGCTCGGAATCCGGCAGACCGACGCCGGCCGGGGACGGGGCCGGAGCCGTCGAAGCGCCCGAGACACCGACGACACAGCGTCCAGAACAACCGCCCGCAGCAGCCAGCGCCGACGTTCGCCAGGCCGTCGCAGAGCGCGGCAGTCCGGACCGGTACTGCGGAAACTGTTCGCACTTCGAGTACGTCCGCGCAGACGGCGAGATTACACCGTACTGCGGGGTTCACGACGAACTCATGGAGGATATGGACGCCTGTCGACAGTGGGACGGAAACAGTTAATCAGGAGAGTTATATTTCTGAAACCGGTAGGAAGCCGATATGGAATTTTGCGACGAATGCGGTTCGATGATGAAGACGGAAGGCGACCGGTGGGTCTGTGGCAACTGCGGCCACGAGACGGTCCGGGACGATGCCAAAGAGGAAGCGATGGTCACGACACAGGGACAGGAAGAATCGGAAGTCGTCGACATGAGCGAGGCCGGCGACGAGGCAATGGGACCGACGACCAACGCGCGCTGCCCGGAGTGTGGCAACGAGAAGGCGTACTACGAGATGAAACAGATTCGCGCCGCCGACGAGTCCGAGACGCGCTTTTTCACGTGCACCGAGTGCGACCACAAGTGGCGCGAGGACGACCACTGAATGGTCACAGCGCCCGACTTCCCCAGTGTGCCGGCCGAGAAACTCGACGGCTGGGAGCTCGTCGAGGAATCCGTCGAGACGCTGTTTCAATTGCCGGCAGTCCGGGTCGTCGGAGCGACACGACAGTACGAGGACGAACAGTTGCGCAGGGCAGTCCGGGACGCGTCCGACGGTGAAATCGACCACCGCTGGCGATTCTTCGCGGCGACACGACTTGGCTTCGACCCGATGCTTCCACCGGGGACGATGCCGTCGATGATTCTCCCGACAATGCGCTCGGAAGCAAAAAAGACGTTCAAGAAACGACTGCAGAGTCGCGACGTCGAGGACATCGAGCGCGGCCGACGCGAACGCGTCCGTATTCGCTCCGGAAAACGGGCGCGCCTGGTTCGCTACGACGGTGTCGACCCCATCGCAAGCGGCGTTCCAGTGACCGGATGGGTCGGCGTCTGGAACGATGGGACCGACTTTTTCGTCGTCACTGGTGGCTATCCGGCACGCCCGCTCTCGGAGGCACTCGACCTCGAAGAGTCAGCCGACGGACTCGATCGCACCGGGAACGAAGCACAGGGCGAGTTCCTGGATATGTTGCGGGACGTACAATAAACCCCCCCTCCAGGACAGTGCTGCGGAGGACTGGCAGGAAAGCTGCCACGTAGTGTCAGAAATTATGATTGTAATCTGTATCAGATAGTTCACAAGCTTTTTCTAATTACTTGCACAGTTGCTAGGAAAATGGGGACAGAGTCAGGTATCCCTGATTTTAACAGGCAAGACCTACGCAAGGCAACGAAATTCGTGGAAGGAGACTACAGTGGTATCAACCCACGAACGTTCTACCGAAAACTGAAACGCGGAATCGAGGAGATTCAGGACCAGCGCGGGTTCAAATACACCGTCACTGGCAACCAGGACCGGGACCTCGATATCGCCAGCGAAGAAGTCGGTCAAAAAACGGGAGTCGTCAAAGGACGGATGCGAGCCACGTCAGACTGGCTCGAAGTCGGAAACGGCGCGCTCACCTATCGCCCGTACGGGCCACACGGCGCCCTCGCTATCGTCATCGGTGTTCTACTCGTCGTCGCAGGGCTCGCCGACGAACAGATGGGGTTGGCGGCGGCCGGCGTCGTCGCTGCCGTTGCTGGTGGCTACGGCTACTCGCGAAAGGAGCGAGATACGTTCCCCATCATCCGACAGGACATGATTCGGACGCTGATGACAGGGGAAGTGAGCGAACGGACGACCGAAGACGAAAACCAGACGCGAACAGATATCTTCGCGAATATGAGTGTGGTCTTCGCCGGCGACGCGTTCGTCGCCGTCGACACGGGACGACTCGAAGACCTCGACTGGAACTTCCGACGGGAACTGGTGAAACAGGTCAAAAAGTGGCACAACGAGGTCGTCGCGACCGAAAGTGAGGAACTACCCATCGAAGGTGGGTTCATGTGGCAGCTCAAGGGCTGGTTCGACCGAGACGTCAAGACCCATCGCGGTGTCATCGAAGGTGCACAGAACGTCCTCGTCAGGGAGGCCCCGTTCCAGTACCGGATGCGATACACCGAACTGCTCGAAGAACAGCTGACCCCAGAGATGCAAGACTCTCTCGAGACCCACAAACAGAACCTGATGGCCGAACTCGAAGAGATAGCCGAGGATATCGACGTCTACGTCGAGCGTGAAGGCCTGCAGTACACTAGTCAGCTCGAAGGGGCAACGGGCGACAGCAAACCGCAACTCGGGCCAAACGAAGGGAACGAAAACTGAGCTGAACCGCTTTTTTTCGGTCCGTGTCTCCGTGCGTCAGAGCCGCCGCGCGAACGTCAGGTAGCCGGTGTGTCCGACACCTGCAGTCGAGGGCCGGGAGCCGCGGTCGTCGAAGTCCATCTCGCGTTGAATCGTCTCGAGCGTCTCGATGTCCGCCAGTCCAACCTCTTTTGCCGTCTGAACGACGTCCCGTGTCTGTTCGACAAAGGGTGAGTACACTGCGACGTAGCCGCCCGAAACCAGCAGATTTGGCGTGTGTTCGACGACCGACGCGGCGTCTTCGGTATCGAGCGTGAGCACGTCGAAGGTCCCGAGTTCGCTGAGGGCAGCGGTGATATCGCCGGTTCGAACGTCGACGCGGTCTGCGACGCCGGCCAGAGACATGTTTTCACGAGCCACGTCGGCAAACTCGGCGTCGCGCTCGAAGGTTGTCACGTCCGCACCGATGCGGCCGAGATACGACGCGAGCACACCGGTTCCAGTCCCGGCGTCGAGTACGGCGTCGTCGGATTCGATGCCGGTGTGGCCGACGATGAGCCCGATATCGCGGGGCATCATCGGCGCGCCGGTGCGTTCGAGATGGTGAAAGAGGTCCGGTCCGCGGAGCTTCCGGACACGGAACACAGTCCCGAGATGCGTCTCGACGGTGTCTCCGGACTCGGCGTCTTCGGGTACTTCGAGGATGCCAAGGTCGGTCTCCAGACGGTCACCCGGCGCCAGCAGGTACTCGCGGTCCTCGTGAACGAGCAGGAACGACACTATTCGAGCCGCTCGACGGCTGCCGCGAGGTCGCCGTCCGTCGCTTCGAGCGCTTCCCGCGCGGCATCCTCGCCTGCGCCGGTGCGCTGGGCGACGAGGTCGATGTCGTCCTGGGGAATTCCGTCGTCGGTGTCTGCATCGTCACCGTCCTCGAGGGCCGGCTCGCTGCTGCCAGCGCCGCGCTCGCGTGTTTCGGGCGAGCCAACGACCTGGTAGGTCTCCTGGCCCTGTGCGTCCATAAGCTGGACTTCGGCATCGGTAAAGACCAGCTCCTCGTCGGCCGTCCGGATGACGACCTCCTCGGCATCGATTTCCTCGATGTCGATGCCCATCTGCTTCATCATTTGCTTCATTTTGCTCGGGTTCAGTCCGCCGCCGCCTCCTCCAAACATACGCTTCCGTTCACACCAGTCGATAAAAAGGGCTGTGTTGCCGACTGGCTGATTTTGCCGACTACTCGACGCCGTCGCGAACGAAGACAGCCATCCCCGTCTCGAAATCGAGCATTCCCTCGCCGGACAGCTCCGCGCGACCGACCGCGAGCAGCCGACCGTCTTCGTGTTCGACGACGACTTCGTCGCGGGGCCGAATACCGTCGTCAGCAACGTCGACGAACTTCGCGAAGACGTTGCGACCGTCCCGGACGAACGGCTCGCTCTCGTCACCGACGACGACGCTGTACGGCGTCTCCTCAGCCACCGTCTGCAGTCGCCTCCCGCCAGCAACCCCGAGCGTGAAACGCCCATCAGTGCCGTACGTGACGAGTCGTCCCTCGTCGACACGTACCTGCCGGGGACGGCCCGAACTGGTCGTCGTTACCGTCATCTCCTCGCCGGCCGGAAAGAGCAGTTCGCCGACGCCGCGACCGAACTGGTAGTCGGCGACCCGCTGTAGGAAGGTCCGGTGGCTGTCGTCCATCGTCGCCGCGTAGTCGCCCCCTCCCTAAAACCACACCGTTTGGTCGTGCTTGTTCGCCGCAGTCGACTGCTTTGCCATAGCTTACCATACATCTGTCCCGCGGTTTGGGCAGATTTATACACCAATGGGGGTAAGAGAAGAGTACCAATGAGTGGAGCAAACAAGACCAAGATTCTCTTCGGTGCCGCCCTGTTGCTGGCGGGGACAGCAATCATCCTCTACGTCAGTAGCGCAGGCGAGGCAATCCTGCCAGGGGTTATCGGCAGCGTCGCGGCACTCGCGATGGCCGCAGGCGCGTTGCTCGTCGGGACGTCGGAAGGCGGCCGCCCCGTCTGAGCAAACTCGATTTTCAGACGCCAAGTGGCCTGAGCGACGGCTCTAGAGCAAGAAGCGGTCAGTATCGGAACTGAGGTCCGTGAAGTCGTGGGCCGCCTCGATGAGGTCTTCGGAGGTCGATTCCTCGAAACAGTACGCCTCGACGCGGACGCCCTCGTGTTCGAGATGCCGACAGAGCCGAGCGAAGTCGCCGTCGCCAGTACAGAGGGCAACAGTATCGACGTGAGAAGCCAGCGAGACGGCGTCCAGACTCATCCCCACGTCCCAGTCGGCCTTCTTCGTCCCGTCGCTGAAGGTGCGAATCTCTTTGATGTGTGTCTCGAATCCGATGTCGGTCAGCGCGTCGAAAAATGACTCCTCTTCTGGGGCGTCGGCTTTGACCACGTACGCGAGTGCGCGAACGAGCTTGCGGCCGTCAACGGCCGCCTCGAGAAGACTATCGTAGTCGATATTCTGCGTATAGAGGCTCTGTGCAGTATGATAGAGGTTCTGCGAATCTGCGAGTACGGCGACTCGCTGACTCGGGTGAATCTCGGTCATGACTTCGATACGGAAGGGAGTACAGAAAGGACTTGCTACCGCCGTTAGCGTGCGCGGAGCTTCTCGATGCGCTTCTCGATTGGCGGGTGCGTGGCGAAAATCGTCTGGAGGATGCCACGGTCACCGCCGAAGATACAGAGTGCGGCGACTTCGTCGGGCATTCCGTTGTCTTGCTGTTGCCGGTTTCGACCGCCACGCTGATTGAGACTCTGGCTGGCCTGCTGGCGCTGTTTGGCACCCTGGCTGATTTTCTCCAGTGCGCGGGCCATCGCGTCGGGGTTGTTGGTATATTTCGCGGCGTCACTGTCGGCGACGTACTCGCGGTACCGCGAGATAGCCATCACGAAGATGGAGACAATCATCTGAGCGATGGACCCGGCTATCATCGCGAAGATGTACGAGCCGATGTTGCGCTCGCCCCCGAAGATGACAGCGAACTGGACGACGATACCGACCATCGCGGCGATGGACTGGCCGAGAAGCATCATCACCACGTCGCGGTTGCTGATGTGTGCCAGTTCGTGGGCGAGCACGCCCTTCAGTTCGTCGCGGTCGAGCAGGTCGATGATTTCCGTCGACACGACGACGACGCCGGCACCCTTTCGGCCGACGGCGAAGGCGTTGGGGACGCCCATGTCGGCGACCATCAGCCGCGGCTTGTCGATACCCATATCGCGGCTCAGCTGTTCGACGTGCTGGTGAATCTCCTGATATCGACCCTCTTCAGGCATATCCTCTGCCCCGACGCTCCGAAGCGCGGCCCACTTGCCGAACTTGTACTGGAAGCCGACGAACGCAACCGACCCGAGGAGGACAATTCCCAGTGCCCCAGTTGTCGCTCCGAAATACAGATAGGCGAGTCCGGCAATGGCCGCATAGAAGGCAAACAGGATGCTGCCCATGATGACCATCCGGAGTTTGAGACCAATGTGGCGTACCATCGAGAGAGACTAGGCGGCGCTTCGTAAAAAAGGGTACGTTCTGTGACATAGCATAGCAGACTGCTGACGCCACCGAAAAACCAGGAACGGAGAGACGGACAGTATCACAATACTGTTGGCGCTCGTCTCGAAGTCAGACGTAGTGGCAACACCGAGACAGCTCCGTCGGTCTCTCTGGGTACTCGTCGCGGCGGCGACACTGACGGTCATGGCGGGTGCAATTCTCGGTCCAATCGTCCCACAGATTCAGAGTGAGCTGGGCGTCTCCGGGACTGCAGCCGGGCTCATCATCACCGCGCACGGTGGCGTCATCGTTCTCGCAAGTCCGCTCGTAGGGTCGCTCGTCGACCGTCTGGGACCGCGTCGACCGTTCATCGGTGGCCTCTTGGTTTACGGTCTCGGCGGCGGCGCTGGTCTGTTCGTCGACTCCTATCTCCCGCTTCTCGCGTCGCGGGTCGCGCTGGGCCTGGGCACTGCCGCAGTGTACACGTCCGTGACCGTGCTCATCTACCAGCTCTACGAGGGACAGCAGATGGAGCGGGCACTTGGCTTCCGCAGCAGTGCAAACAGCGCCGGGGCGGCCGTCTGGCCGCTGGTCGGTGGCGCTGCCGGGACGCTCGCGTGGAACGTCCCGTTTGGCGTCTATCTGGTTGCACTCCCGCTCGGACTGTTCGCAGCCGTGACCGTCCCAGAAGTCAGGAGTAGCGTCACCGAAACTGATGGCAATGGCGCTAAAAGAGCTGCCGAAGGCGGTCCCGCAGGCGTTCTCACCGTCCTGCGAGAGCGGACAGTGCTTCCGCTGGTGTACCTGCTGTACTTCGGAACGAACGTCCTGCTGTACGCCATCGTCGTGTACTACCCGCAGTTTCTCGGTGGGGTCGGGGTGACCTCCTCGCTGGGGATTAGCCTGTATCTCGGTGCCAACGGGGCGGCAGGCGGCGTGTCTGCAGTCGCTTACGACCGACTTATCCAGCGTGCCGAACGGTCAACGCTCGTCCTCGGCGCGTTCGTCCTCTGGACCGTCGGTTTACTCTCGACGCTTGCCGTCGAAACACCGCTCGCTGCAGCCGTTCCTGTCGTCCTGTTCGGCCTCGGTCTGGGACTGGTCTTTCCGTCGTCGTTCGCGTGGGTTGAGGAGTTCGCACCGGCGGACCAGCAGGGGCAATTCAGTTCCTATCTCGCCTCCTTCGGGTACACCGGGCAGTTCGTTTCACCGATTGTATTCGGTGCAGTGGTCCCTTTCGGCGGTGTCAGTGCGGTGTTCGTCGCCGCCGGAGCAATCGCAGCCGTCAGTGGGTTCGCACTCGGGGTCCGCCGTCTCCAGCCATCGTAAGCGGCTCTGAGCAGCGAATGCACAACGCATAAGTCACTCCCACACGCTGTCACGAGTATGCGGGTCGCCACGCAGATGGACAGACCGAGCGGGACGGGCCAGCGTGGCGGCCGCTCTTTTTCGAAACGCAAACGCTGAACGAGACTCTCGGCAGGCGTAGCAACCCTGTCGTGGGTCGTGCTGGATTGACACTCAGCGACAGGTATAGAACCGAACCACACAAGCGACACCGCCGCGACAGACCAGACAACGACGACGCAACCACCAGACGACTACGATACCATGACAGAGTTCGACACTTTCGGCGGCGTGTACCCCGCGATGTGCACGCCCTTCCACGACGACGGCAGCATCGATTTCGAAACACTCCGAGCCGACGCCCAGCGACTCGAATCAGCTGGCGTCGACGGTCTTGTTCCGATGGGTTCGACCGGCGAATCCGCGACAGTCAGCCACGACGAACACATCGAGGTCATCGACGCAGTTATCGACGCAGTCGACGTTCCCGTCATCGCCGGGAGCGGCTCGAACAACACGGCCGAGGCACTCTCACTCTCCCAGCGCGCTGCCGACGCCGGCGCGGACGCACTCTTGCTCATTTCGCCGTACTACAACAAGCCCGAACAGCGCGGCTTTATCGAGCACTACGAGACAATCGCCGACGAAGTGGATGTCCCCCAGATTGTCTACAACGTCCCCTCCCGGACCGGCCAGAACATCGAAGCTGACACTGTCGCCGAGCTGGCCGAACACGAGAATATCCAGGGGTTCAAGGCCGCCGGCGGTGACCTGAACCAGGTCAGTGAAATCGTCGAGAAGACTCGTGACGAGGCGTTCGATGTACTCTCGGGTAACGACGGCGAGACGCTCCCGATTCTCTCGGTTGGCGGCACCGGCTGTATCAGCGTCGCCGCGAACGTCGAGCCCGAGCGGATGGGCGGAATGGTCCACGCGGCGCTCGACGAGGAGTACGCCGAAGCGCGTGCGCGCCACCACGACCTCGGGCCGCTGTTCCGCGGGATGTTCTGGGAGACCAATCCCATTCCGGTCAAGGCCGCACTGGAGATTCGCGGGCACGGCAACGGGAACGTCCGTTCGCCGCTGACCGAGGCGACCCCCGAGACGTACGAGCGACTGGAGTCGCTGCTGGCCGAGTACGACGAGCCGTACGCCGCGGAGGGACGATGACGCGGCTGGCCATCAACGGCGCAGCTGGTCGGATGGGACAGACAGTCATCGAGACGGTTGGCGACCGCGACGACGTGACCGTTGCCTTCGGCATCGACGTGAACACTGACACCGACAGCGAAGTCCCGCTCTATTCGCCTGACGAGACTGCCGAGGCGCTCGCAGAGCACGACCCCGACGCAGTCATCGATTTCACCGTCCCCGACTCGACGGTCGCGCTTGCAAAAGCGTGTGCAGACGCGGGCGTGGCGCTGGTCGTCGGGACCACCGGCGTCGACGAGGAGCACCTCTCCGTGTTGCAGGAAGCCAGCGAGATAGTCCCGCTACTGAAAGCGACAAACTTCTCGCGAGGGATACAGGGCCTCCTGCGCGCGCTCGGCCCCGCACTGGAGGCGCTGGACGGGTACGATGTCGAGGTAATGGAGACCCATCACAACCAGAAACAGGACGCCCCGAGCGGCACCGCAAAGACGATTCTCGACGAGATTTCCGAGCACCGCGACTTCGAGACGGTCGCGGGCCGAGAGGGTATCCAGCCCCGCGAGGAAGGTGAAGTCGGCATGCTCGTCCGGCGCGCTGGCGACATCCGTGGCGAACACGAGGTCATGCTCGCGGACAACGACGAGGTACTGACGATTACCCACCGCGCGGAGGACCGCGCCGTCTTCGCGGCGGGAGCCATCGACGCCGCGGAGTGGCTGGCAGAACAGGACGCCGGCTGGTACGGGTTCGACGACGTCGTCGACGACAACTGAGCAGGGTACCGTCTGCCACACGCAGACTGCCAGTTACAACCGACGGTTCCAATAGCCAGGCCCGGGAACGGAGGGCTATGAGTCTCCAATCCGATATCGAGACCCTCTGGAACCGGTACGACGACGGACTGGCTGCTGCCGACACGACGGGCGACGACCTCGACGTACTCGCCGAGTTTCTCCGTGCGCTCGAACAGGGCGACATTCGCGCCGCGGAGAAGCGAAGCGGCGAGTGGGAGGTCAACAAGTGGGTCAAACAGGGTGTCCTGCTGAACTTCGGGCTGCGCCAGATTTCCGCCTACGAGTACGGCGGCGTGACCTACAACGACGTGCTTCCGCTGCTCGACACCGACGACCTGGCCGACCGTGGCTCCCGGAACACCCCAGACGGCACCGTCGCTCGCCGCGGCGCGTATCTTGGCTCGGACATCATCATGATGAGTCCCTCCTTCGTCAACATCGGCGCGTACGTCGGTGACGGAACCCTGGTCGACTCCTGTGACACCGTCGGCTCCTGTGCGCAGATCGGCGAAAACGTCAAGCTCGGCGCGAACACGCTGGTCGGCGGCGTCCTCGAACCCGTCGAGAACGCGCCAGTCATCGTCGAGGACGGCGCCTCACTCGGCGCTGGGTGCCGTGTGACCAGCGGCTTCGTCGTCGGCGAGAACAGCGTCGTCGGCGAGAACACGCTGTTGACGCCGCGCATTCCGGTCTACGACCTCGTCGAAGAGGAGATTATCTACGGTCGTCTCCCGCCGGAACGGCGCGCCTTTTCGCGCTACGTCGAATCCTCCATCGGCGAGCACGACCTCTTCGACGGCGGCGCATACAAACCGGCGGTCGTCGCGACGGACATCGAACAGGAGACGCTCGAGGGGACCGAGCGCGAAGACGCGCTTCGAGAGTAATCTCCGGTTCCGCGGCGGACAGAAGCGGAACCCTTGTTATCGGGCGTCCCCCGTCTCGAAGCAATGACTCAGGCCACGTCGCCGCCGGTTCGTCGGCTCGCCGACTGGGACCACGACCGGCTGGAACGACTCGCCGCCGAGCACGGAACGCCGCTCTACGTCCTCGACGTCGAACGGGTGCAGGCGAACTATCGACGCTTTGCCGCTGCCTTCCCCGACGCACACGTGATGTACGCGGCCAAAGCCCACACCGGTCAGGCCGTCCTCTCCGCGCTCCTCGACGCCGGCGCGGACATCGAGTGCGCCGCAGCCGGCGAACTGCAACGAGCAATCGAGGCAGGCGCGGACCCGAACACGCTCCAGTACACAGCAGTCAACCCGCCGGATGCGGACCTCGACTACGCCGTCGAACTGGCGGCTGAGAACCCGGGACTCACCATCACCGGTGGCGCTCGCGACACGTTCGACCGGCTGGAAGACCGCGGCTACGACGGCCGCGTCGCCATCCGTATCAATCCCGGTATCGGCACCGGTCACCACGAAAAGGTCGCCACCGGCAAGGACGCGAAGTTCGGCATCCCCTACGACGACGTGCCCGAACTGGCCGAGGAGATTGCCGAGCGCTTCGAGCTGGTCGGTATCCACGCCCACGCCGGGAGCGGCGTCCTCCACGACGACCTGGACGACCACTGTCGGGCCATCGGAAAGGTGGCAGACATGGGTCAGACTGTCGAAGAGCGCGTGGGCGGACTGGAATTCGTCGACTTCGGTGGCGGGTTCGGCGTCCCCTACCGCGAGGACGAGGAGCCACTCGACATGTCCGTCGTCGGCGAAAAAGTCCGCGACGCGGTCGGTGACCTCGACGCCCAGATGAAACTCGAACCCGGCCGGTACATCGTCGCCGACGCGGAGTTGATTCTGACCGAAGTCAACACAGTCAAAGAGACGCCGGCGACAACCGTGGTCGGTGTCGACGCCTCACTGGCGACGCTCATCCGGCCGGCGATGTTCGACTCGTATCACCCGATACGGAACGTCTCCGCACCCGAACGAGAGACTGAACCAGTCTCAGTGGGCGGTCCCTGCTGTACGAGCGCCGACGTGTTCTGTACGGACCGCCCCATCGCCCGTCCAGAGCGCGAGGACCTGCTGGCTATCGGCAACGCCGGCGCGTATGGCTACGAACTCGCGAACCAGTTCCACTCCCAGCCCCGACCCGCGGAGGTAGCTATCGAAGGTGACGAGGACCGTATCGTCCGGCGACGGGAGACGATGGAAGACGTGATGCGAGTAGAACAAAACTGAG